>NZ_JAHQVH010000044.1:0-51822 GCF_019052435.1 Bacteroides sp. MSK.20.12
CTTAATGATGTGGTGTCTTTAAAGTTACTAAAAAGCAAACATATCTACAACTTTTTATAGGATTAAGAAAGAAGAAGAGGAAAACCATCGAAATAAAAAAGAGATTACCACCAAATTTGACGAAGAACCTTTTTTCAACTTTATAGTATAAGGATTACACGTCAAAATTATGCCCACAACCGTAAGTCATAAACCAAATTCACCTCTGTGTCCTCCGTGTCCTCTGTGGTGAAAACATGAGTTAAATGCTCCTTCATTTTATTCCCCGCCTCACCCTATATCTCTTTTATATAGAAAAAGTGGGGATATCGTCTTTAATAACGTATCCCCACTCTAAACCTAGTTAATGTACTCTTTCTCATTTCTCAATTCTGTACCCCCATGAAAGCATTTCATTACGACCTACTTCACTAAGGATTTTTCTAACTAAAGAACTCATTTTCTTTGCCATAATCTTTAAAACTTTAAATTACTAATTCCTGAAAACTAAAAAATAAAACTTACTTGTTTGGTTTAGCATTAATTGTTGAATATCCCCAAACATGTACATCGGCTTCGCCGATCTTTCTAAACAATCTTTTTAAACTTTTCATTTTGTTATCCTCTTAATTACATGTTTTATAATACAAAAATACGGTCTTTGTTTATACATCGACCTAAAAAAGAGAGAAATTTATGTTTTATAGCATATTTCTTGATTTGCATCAATTAATTTATTTGTTATGAAATAAAATTGTAATATAGCCTGCAATTAATATGACAAAAAGGCACGGATGAAATCTCATCCGTGCCTTCGCATAAATACCTATTATATAATAGGAGAATATTTACATTATAAAGAATACGCTTATTTCAGTGGAGTTTGTTCTAAAGTAGCCACCAGGAAGTCGTAGAACTTCCGTACAGTAGGAATCAATGCTCTTTCGTCCGGTGAGTGCGGTGAACGCAAAGTCGGGCCAAAAGAAATCATATCCAATCCCGGAATAATAGCACCGATAATACCACATTCCAAGCCTGCGTGGATTACTTTCACTGCAGGCTCTACACCGAACTGCTGCTTATAAGAGGCTTTCATCGCATGCAAAATCGGAGAATTAACATCAGGCTGCCAACCGGAATATCCACCAGTCATTTCCACCTTCATACCTGCCATAGAGAAACAAGACTCCAAGCTGGTAGTCAGATATTCCTTCATGCTATCACTCGAGCTGCGAGCCAGAATCTTAATGGCTGCTTTTCCTTCACCAATCGTAATAATAGCAAGATTGGAAGAAGTCTCTACCGTATCCGGAACAGTAGGAATCATACGGGTCACACCGTTCTGACAAGCAAAGATTGCATCAATCAGATTGTCCTGAATCTCTTCAGGCACTTGACCCGCAGGAAGTTCCACACGTTCAGCCGTAAAGCTGATCGGTGTTTCAATTGCCGAATATTCTTCATTAAACAGGTCTTCGCAGTATTTCACCAAGCCCAATAGTTCTTCTTCATTTTCAGCCGGAATGGTAATAACCGCATGTGCTTCACGTGGGATAGCATTACGCATATTACCACCTTCCCAGCTAGCCAAACGGGCTTCATAGCTGGCAACCGCTTCACGAACGAAACGAACCAGCAACTTATTGGCATTGGCACGTCCTTCATTGATTTCCAATCCCGAATGTCCGCCGCGTAATCCTTTCAATGTAACTTTCACTGCCACATCTCCTTCTTCGGGAGCTACTTCTTTATATTCTAAAGTTGCAGTTACATCCATACCTCCGGCACAACCAATATACAACTCGCCTTCATCTTCCGAATCCAGATTCAAAAGAATCTCTCCGTTCAATGTACCCGGTTTCAAGCCGAATGCACCATACATACCGGTTTCTTCGTCTTTCGTGATAAGAGCTTCCAAAGGACCGTGTTTCAGGTCTTTTGCTTCCAACACGGCCATAATAGCAGCTACACCCAGTCCGTTGTCTGCACCCAGAGTAGTGCCTTTTGCTTTTACCCAGTCACCGTCTATATAAGTTTCAATCGGATCTTTTTCAAAATCGTGTACAGTATCGTTGTTCTTCTGCGGAACCATATCCATGTGCGCCTGAAGAATCACACCTTTCCGGTTTTCCATACCCGGAGTGGCAGGTTTACGGATAATCACATTACCTGCTTCGTCTACAAAAGACTCCAGCCCCAGCTCTTTTCCGAAACCTAAAAGAAATGCTGTAATCTTTTCCATGTGTCCTGACGGACGGGGAATCTGTGTCAACGAATAAAAATGCTTCCACACGTTCTGTGGAGCTAAAGAAAGAATGGTACTCATAATAAATATTTTAAAACTATTTTAAATCTGATAATTAAACAGTGCCAAGTTATGGAAAAGTTTTCAGATGACAAAGGAGGTTGGCAAAAACATGTAAGAATATACACTTTTAGCTAAAAATTTACGCCCGATGTCTATTGGTGAACGGCAGAGCAGCCAAGCCGTACACCCCCAATAAAACAACCAAAAAGGTTTGAATACCGTGTACAATCAGGGCAAATATTCCGGCATCCGTCACGTTTACTCCATAAAGCATCATCATAGAAATGATGGCAAAATGCCAGGGTCCCGCTCCATTAGGGGTAGGCACAATCACGGCAAACGTGCCGCCGACAAACATGACCAATGCCGCAAGGATACCCAAATGTGCCGTAAAGGCAAAGCAATAGAATGTAAAATAGAAATGGAGAAAGTAACAAGCCCAAATAGCCAGTGTATAAAAAATAAAGAGGGGAATGTTGCGCACGCCTTTTAAAGACATAATTCCTTCCCATATATTCAATACAAATCCCTTCACCCGTTCATAGAAGAACAACGTTTTTCTTAAATAATAAAGAAGTATCACCACACCAATAAAACAAAACAGAATGATATAAAACCACACTGAAGTCAACAGGTGGACTAATGAAGGGATTTTCGTTCCGGTCTGCTGAAGGAAAGTGACGAATATCGGTAATTGGAGCAATACAGTGATGCCTGTGATGAGGAGAATAGTCAACGTATCGACCAACCGCTCCGTAACGACTGTTCCCAACGACTTGGCAAACGAGACATTATCATATTTCGCCAACACTCCGCAACGGCTCACCTCCCCGATCCGGGGAACCACCAGACTGGCAGCGTATGAAATGAAGATAGCATTCACGCAATCGCTCTTTTTCGGGAAAGCGTCCAACGGTTCCAATGTCTGTCTCCACCGCCAACCACGAAAGACTTGTGCAAACACTCCGAACAATAACGAGAAGAGCATCCACCACCAATTTGTACCGTGTAACAACACATCGCCCGCTTTTGTAAAATCAAAGTCGCGATATACCCAGAATAAGATAAAGCCGCCTAAAACAACCGGTAATATCAGTTTCAGCGTCTTTTTTAATAGTTTCTTCATCCTTAATTCTTCATTAGCTTCGCTGACACATCATTTATTTTTTAATAAATAGTGGTACGTTCTTCATTTAAAAGAATTACCTTTGTCAGCTGCAAAAGTAATTATTTAGTTGGTAAATGAAATTAGTAAAGCCTAAAAAGTTTCTCGGACAACACTTTCTGAAAGATCTGAAAGTTGCGCAAGATATTGCCGATACAGTCGACACCTTCCCCGAACTGCCTATTTTAGAGGTGGGGCCGGGTATGGGAGTATTGACCCAGTTTCTAGTAAAGAAAGACCGATTGGTAAAGGTCGTAGAAGTTGACTATGAGTCGGTTGCTTATCTTCGCGAAGCCTATCCGTCACTGGAAGACCACATCATCGAGGATGACTTCTTGAAAATGAATCTTCACCGGTTGTTCGACGGGAAGCCTTTCGTACTGACTGGTAATTACCCGTATAATATTTCCAGCCAAATCTTTTTCAAGATGCTGGACAACAAAGATATCGTCCCCTGTTGCACGGGAATGATTCAAAAAGAGGTAGCCGAACGTATTGCAGCCGGACCGGGCAGCAAGACATACGGTATCCTTAGCGTATTGATACAGGCATGGTATAAAGTGGAATATTTGTTCACTGTCAGCGAACACGTGTTCAATCCGCCTCCCAAAGTGAAAAGTGCCGTTATCCGTATGACACGCAACGAGACTAAAGAGTTGGGATGCGACGAAAAACTGTTCAAGCAAGTAGTAAAAACGACCTTCAACCAGCGACGGAAAACATTGCGCAACTCCATCAAACCTATTTTAGGCAAAGATTGTCCGCTCACGGAGGACATCTTATTTAATAAACGCCCGGAACAACTATCGGTAGCCGAATTTATCGATCTGACCAATAAAGTGGAAGAAGCACTAAAGACAGCCAGCAACGCCCAATAATTGGCGGGCAACAGTGAGCAGAGAACTGGATTTTGTAATTCGTAATTTGTAATTGACAACGATGAACGAGGAATACATTGACAACGTTAAACACCTTATTGAGCAAAAAGACGCCGACAAGGTAAAAGGTCTTCTCATCGACCTCCACCCGGCCGACATCGCCGAATTGTGCAATGACCTGAATGCGGAAGAGGCTAAGTTCGTCTATCGCCTGCTCGATAACGAAATTGCCGCCGACGTGCTTGTCGAAATGGACGAAGATGCTCGTAAAGAGCTGCTCGAAATGCTTCCTTCGGAGACAATCGCCAAACGCTTCGTTGACTACATGGACACGGATGATGCCGTAGACCTGATGCGTGAACTCGATGAAGACAAGCAGGAAGAGGTTCTTTCGCACATCGAGGACATCGAACAGGCAGGAGACATCGTCGACTTGTTGAAATACGACGAAAATACCGCCGGTGGTTTGATGGGTACGGAAATGGTACTTGTCAACGAAAACTGGAGTATGCCCGAATGTCTGAAAGAGATGCGGCAACAGGCGGAAGAGCTGGACGAAATCTATTACGTATATGTCATTGACGATGACGAACGTCTGCGAGGTATCTTCCCGCTCAAAAAGATGATTACTTCCCCTTCTGTATCCAAAGTGAAACACGTGATGCAGAAAGATCCGATTTCGGTACACGTAGATACTCCCATTGACGAGGTAGTACAGGCGATTGAGAAGTATGACTTGGTGGCTATCCCCGTTGTCGACAGTATCGGTCGGCTTGTGGGACAAATCACCGTCGACGACGTCATGGATGAAGTCCGTGAGCAGTCGGAACGTGACTATCAGTTGGCATCCGGTCTTTCGCAGGACGTAGAAACGGACGATAATGTATTGAGACAGACCACTGCCCGCCTCCCCTGGTTATTAATCGGTATGATCGGCGGAATCGGCAACTCTATGATATTGGGTAATTTCGACTCCACCTTTGCTGCCCATCCCGAAATGGCACTGTATATACCGCTGATCGGTGGTACAGGAGGAAATGTCGGAACACAATCTTCGGCAATCATCGTACAAGGTTTGGCAAACAGCTCGCTGGACGCTAAAAATACCTTCAAGCAGATAACCAAGGAATCGGTAGTAGCTTTAATTAATGCCACTATTATCTCCTTATTAGTATACACCTACAACTTTATCAGGTTCGGCGCAACGGCTACGGTCACCTATTCCGTATCCATCAGCCTGTTTGCCGTGGTAATGTTCGCTTCTATTTTCGGGACACTGGTACCGATGACGCTGGAGAAGTTCAAAATCGATCCAGCCATTGCAACAGGTCCGTTTATAGCCATTACAAATGACATCATCGGAATGATGTTGTACATGGGAATAACCGTTTTATTGTCATAAAAACACGATAAACAAAAAAAAATAAGCAAAATAGTATGAAGTAATCGTTTTATTTCATTAATTTGTGACCCAAAACTAATATACAATGATGGACGCTCATGACACTAATCAACCCTTGAACCAAGGGGAATTAGAAGAAGAAAAGAAAACAGTCGAGGTTTCTGAAGCTATTACAGAGACTCCGGCTGAAGATGTTACTGCCGAAGTTCAACCTGAAGCAACTCCTAAACCTGCCACTAAGGAAGATGTACTAAACCAGCTAAAAGAGCTTGCGCAAGATGCTGAAAATGCGAACAAGCAGGAAATTGACAATCTGAAACAATCATTCTACAAGTTACATAATGCCGAGTTGGAAGCTGCTAAGGTACAGTTTACAGACAACGGTGGAAACATTGAAGATTTTGTTGCCGAAGAGGACCCGACGGAAGAAGAATTCAAACGCCTGATGGGGGTTATCAAGGAAAAACGCAGTAAACAGGTTGCCGAACTGGAACGCCAAAAGGAAGAAAACCTGCAAGTGAAACTTTCCATTATTGAAGAACTGAAAGAATTGGTGGAATCCGGAGATGACGCCAACAAATCTTATACGGAGTTCAAGAAGCTGCAACAGCAATGGAATGATACGAAACTGGTGCCGCAAGGTAAAGTGAATGAACTTTGGAAAAACTATCAATTATATGTAGAGAAGTTCTACGATTTATTGAAACTGAACAATGAGTTCCGCGAATATGACTTCAAAAAGAATCTGGAAATCAAAACGCATCTCTGCGAAGCTGCCGAAAAGTTGGCTGACGAGGAAGATGTTGTTTCCGCTTTCCACCAACTTCAGAAGTTGCATCAGGAGTTCCGCGATACAGGTCCGGTAGCCAAAGAACTGCGTGATGAAATCTGGAATCGGTTTAAAGCAGCTTCTACCGCTGTCAACCGCCGCCATCAGCAGCACTTCGAATCGTTGAAAGAAGCCGAACAGCATAATTTGGATCAAAAGACCGTCATCTGCGAAATCGTTGAAGCGATTGAGTATGATGAACTGAAAACATTCTCTGCCTGGGAAAACAAGACCCAGGAAGTGATTGCCCTGCAAAACAAATGGAAAACTATCGGTTTTGCGCCGCAAAAGATGAATGTGAAGATCTTCGAGCGTTTCCGCCATGCCTGCGATGATTTCTTCAAGAAGAAAGGAGAATTCTTCAAGAGCCTGAAAGAAGGAATGAACGAGAATCTGGAAAAGAAAAAAGCGCTCTGCGAAAAAGCGGAAGCCTTGAAAGACAGTACAGACTGGAAAGTAACTGCCGATGCACTGACCAAACTTCAAAAAGAATGGAAGACCATCGGACCGGTTGCCAAAAAACACTCGGATGCAATCTGGAAACGGTTTATCACAGCTTGCGACTACTTCTTCGAACAAAAGAACAAAGCTACTTCTTCACAACGTTCTGTAGAAACAGAGAATATGGAAAAGAAGAAAGCGTTGATCGAGAAGTTATCCGCTATTGATGAAAGCATGGATACCGAAGAAGCAAGTACCTTGGTTCGGGATTTAATGAAAGAGTGGAACTCTATCGGTCATGTGCCGTTCAAAGAAAAAGATAAGTTATACAAGCAGTATCACGGAATCATCGATCAGCTATTCGACCGCTTTAACATCAATGCTTCCAACAAGAAGTTAAGTAACTTCCGTTCGAATATCAGCAATATCCAGGGAAGCGGTACTCAATCTCTGTACAGAGAACGTGAAAAGCTGGTACGCACTTATGAGAATATGAAGAATGAGCTTCAGACTTATGAGAACAATCTAGGCTTCCTGACTTCTACTTCTAAGAAAGGCAGCAGCCTGTTGACTGAATTGAACCGCAAGGTAGATAAGTTGAAAGCAGACTTGGAACTGGTATTACAAAAGATCAAAGTAATCGATGAATCAATAAAAGCAGAAGAATAAGAGTTCTGCCCGATTTAGAAAAATTAGAAACAGGTTTTATACTCACTTGAGCTATAAAACCTGTTTTTCTTTTCTACTAAACAAGACGACAGCCAGTTTAAGGATTTATTCTTTATCAATCAACTTCACGGCTTTTCATAAGATTAGCGTTTTTCGGACTATCAACATGCATTCGTATCACCGAATTTGCCACCGAGGAACTGTTTTTTTAAAACTTCCAGTGACCTATAATGTGACCTCTTGATGGTGAGAAGTTTAGAGACACATACTGTTAAACATGCAAAAAAGCCGTTATTACCTAGTAATAACGGCTTTTAGCTTATTTTGTCTTATAAATTGTTGGGCTACCTGGATTCGAACCAGGAATGACAGGACCAGAATCTGTAGTGTTACCATTACACCATAGCCCAATGATTTTCGTTTGCGGGTGCAAAGATACAAATATTTTGGGAATTCAAAACAAATCCGATATTTTTTTTGCAAAAATGTCCAAATAAGCTTTCCAAACAAAAGTATCTCCACTAAAAAACACAAAAATTGAGGGATAACTTTCTTGTATCCAATAAATCAGCGTATATTTGTCAAAAATATCACGTTTATTATCAGAAACAAAGGGTCACCTTTTTTTGTTATAAACAAATAGAGAACATGAATTATTAATCCCAATTACAGGAATGAACGATACTAAAGTATTAATTGAAAAAATAAAAGAAGGAATTCAAGAGAAAAAAGGTAAAAAGATAGTCGTTGCCGATTTAACCAGCATAGAAGATACCATCTGTAAATATTTCGTTATCTGTCAGGGAAATTCTCCCAGTCAAGTGAGTGCAATAGTAGATTCAATCAAGGAATTTACACGCAAAGGTGCGGACAGCAAGCCTTATGCAATCGACGGACTCCGAAATGCAGAATGGGTAGCTATGGACTATGCCGATGTATTGGTACACGTTTTTTTGCCGGAGACAAGAGCTTTTTATAATCTTGAGCACCTCTGGGCAGATGCCAAACTTACTCAAATCCCCGATCTAGACTAATTAATGATTATGGACAATAATAATAGCAATAATAACAATAGCAATAAACCTAACAATAAGGTTAATATGCCCAAGTTCAACCTGAACTGGATGTATATGATTATTGCCCTTATGCTTCTCGGCCTCTGGTGGGGCAGTGATTCAAAAGGAGCAGGAAGCAAAGCTGTAACTTACAGCGAGTTTCAGGACTATGTAAAAAAGGGTTATGTCAGCAAAGTATTGGGTTATGAAGACAAATCAATCGAAGCTTTCCTCAAACCGACTGCCGTAGGGGCTGTTTTTGGAGCTGACTCTACCAAGGTGGGACGCAACCCTGTCATTACAAGTAGAACCCCGTCTACCGATAAACTGGAAGAGTTTTTGCAGGCAGAAAAGGAAGCCGGTCATTTTGACGGTTCATCCGACTATCCGCCCAAATCGGATATTTTCCCCGCAATTCTGATTCAGGTACTCCCGCTTGTCTTGCTGGTTGCGTTATGGATATTCTTCATGCGCCGTATGAGCGGAGGCGGTAGTGGTGGCCCCGGCGGCGTATTTAATGTAGGAAAATCCAAAGCCCAGCTTTTTGAAAAAGGCGGAGCCATCAAGATTACATTTAAAGATGTAGCGGGACTGGCCGAAGCGAAACAAGAAGTGGAGGAAATCGTAGAGTTCTTAAAGGAACCGCAGAAATATACGGATTTGGGAGGTAAGATACCCAAGGGAGCATTGCTGGTAGGCCCTCCGGGAACCGGTAAAACATTGCTTGCCAAAGCTGTGGCCGGCGAAGCGAATGTGCCTTTCTTCTCATTGGCAGGTTCCGACTTCGTGGAAATGTTTGTGGGTGTAGGTGCATCCCGTGTTCGCGACTTATTTAAACAGGCTAAAGAAAAAGCTCCCTGTATCGTCTTTATTGATGAGATTGATGCCGTAGGACGTGCCCGTGGCAAGAACCCTGCAATGGGAGGAAATGACGAACGCGAAAACACATTGAACCAGTTGCTGACAGAAATGGACGGTTTCGGTTCCAATAGCGGTGTGATTATCCTTGCTGCTACCAACCGTGTAGACGTACTCGACAAGGCACTGCTCCGTGCAGGACGTTTTGACCGTCAGATACACGTGGATCTGCCCGACTTGAACGAACGTAAAGAAGTATTTGGCGTGCATTTGCGCCCGATTAAAATAGACGATAGTGTAGATGTGGACTTGCTGGCACGTCAGACACCGGGATTCTCGGGTGCGGATATTGCCAATGTCTGCAATGAGGCTGCACTGATCGCTGCCCGCCACGGAAAGAAATTCGTAAGCAAACAGGACTTCCTGGATGCGGTAGACCGCATCATCGGTGGTCTGGAAAAGAAAACCAAGATTACAACGGAAGCAGAAAGACGTTCCATCGCTTTGCATGAAGCAGGACACGCCTCTATCTCCTGGTTGTTGGAATATGCCAACCCATTGATTAAAGTTACAATCGTTCCTCGCGGACGTGCATTAGGAGCTGCCTGGTATCTGCCGGAAGAACGTCAGATCACTACCAAGGAGCAGATGCTGGACGAAATGTGTGCTACTTTGGGAGGACGCGCCGCTGAAGATTTATTCCTCGGCCGCATCTCAACTGGTGCCATGAACGACCTGGAAAGGGTGACTAAGCAGGCATACGGCATGATTGCCTATTTAGGTATGAGCGACAAGCTGCCGAACTTATGTTATTACAACAACGATGAATATTCTTTCAACCGTCCATACAGCGAAAAGACAGCCGAATTGATTGACGAAGAAGTCAAGAGAATGGTGAACGAGCAGTATGACCGTGCCAAGAGAATTCTGTCAGAGAATAAAGAAGGACACAACGAACTGACGCAATTACTGATTGACAAAGAAGTAATCTTCGCGGAAGACGTTGAACGCATCTTTGGTAAACGCCCCTGGGCTTCCCGATCAGAAGAAATCATGGCTGCTAAAGAAAGCCAGGATGCCGCAAGAGCTGAAAGAGAACTTGCCCAAAAGCTGAAAGAAGAAGAAAAGGAAATCAAAGAAGAGGAAGCTGAAAATACCGCAAAGGAAGAACAAGCACCCATAGACACCAAAGTTGCCGCAGAAGGTAAAAAGGTTACTGTGGAGGGCAAAGTTACCGTAGAGGGTAAATCCAATGGGGAAGAACAAGCTAACGGGTCCAACTAATTAAAACGAATAGATTTTGATTAATAATTTCATAAAACGAGCTATTACGGGTGTACTCTTCGTTGCCATCTTGGTGGGGTGCATCCTTTATGACGCATTCAGCTTTGGTATTCTGTTCACCGCTATCAGCGCACTGACTATTTATGAGTTCGGACAGCTGGTAAATATGCGCGCAGAAGGAGTGAAGATAAACAAGACTATTAATATGCTCGGCGGGGCTTACCTATTCCTTGCAATCATGGGATTCTGCATTGATGCAGCCGATTCGAAGATATTCATCCCGTATGTGCTTTTATTGCTTTACATGATGATTAGCGAGTTGTATCTGAAAAAGGAAAACCCGGTACTTAACTGGGCTTATTCTATGCTTAGCCAACTTTATATCGGACTGCCTTTTGCTTTGCTGAATGTATTGGCATTCCATAACGATCCGGGATCAGAATACAGTAGCGTAAGTTACAATCCTATTCTACCGCTATCCATCTTTATTTTCCTCTGGCTGAATGACACGGGAGCCTATTGCATCGGTTCATTGATCGGCAAACACCGGTTGTTTGAACGTATCTCTCCCAAGAAATCATGGGAAGGTTCTATCGGCGGCGGAGTGGTAGCAATCGGAGTATCTTTTATACTCGCTCACTACTTCCCATTTATGTCAATGATTGAATGGGCAGGACTGGCACTGGCGGTTGTTATATTCGGCACATGGGGCGACCTGACGGAGTCGTTATTGAAACGCCAGTTGCACGTTAAGGATTCGGGAACCATTCTTCCGGGACACGGTGGGATGCTCGACCGCTTTGACAGTTCTCTGATGGCTATACCGGCAGCAGTCGTTTATCTATATGCATTAACATGGTTCTAACGGGGATTCTTTCTCAATCGATTAGAACTGAAACAAAATACAAAAGGTCGGGAACTTCTACGGAAGTATCCCGACCTTTTTCACACACAGTAAATCATAGTTAGGTTATCGGATCGAAGAAGTGGAATGAACATCCTTTGCTGCTTCCGGTACACCGACCGGATGATCCAGATCAAGAACAATCACTCTTCCTTCTCCATGTTCTCTTGAGTTTATTGTCACCTTAAACCCTTTGGGTGCTACCCAGGAATCTTTCGGCGTAGGGAAGAACTTTTCCAGATTATAAGAAACTCGTCCCCATCCCCAATAGTCAGTCACATCCTCATACGTATTATAACGCAGTTCCAAATGTATGTAACCACCTTCATCCACATTCAATGTTCCCGGTTCTGACGGTTCGCCCGGCTCTCCCGGTTCCATCTTATTTTGCACAAGACTGATACGATGTTTCTCCGAACGAGGCAACTCCTGGCGGAAAATTACGTTCAGGAACTTTCCTCCCAACCACATATCACCCTGATAAATCAGAATAGGATCATTTCCGAATTCTTCCGCTTCTTCCTCTGTCGACATATCTTCCACTTCTTTTGTCAACAGTTCCTGTATGCCTTCCATCTTCACCTGAACTCCTTTTCCTCCTTCCATGTCATACAAAGGATTGAAAAAAGCCACGACACGTTCACCGTCCACCGGTTTAAACCAAGGAATAGAAGTAGCAACCGGATCAATCACCCCCCAATTATCACCTTCCAAATAATAACCTCCTCCACCGGTTGCACGAACAGTCGCCCAGTCCCAGCTGAAATCTCCAATAGAATAACCATCATCATCACATGATTGCAACATTGGCACTAATGCCAATAATAAGATTCCTAAAAGCCACTTAATTTTTTTCATATCTTTTTCCTTTCTTTATTTTAGTCTTCTGCTTTATAAATAAAAAAGCCGTGCATTTACTGCATCGGCTTTACGTTTATTCAGAAAAAGAAAGTTATTTTTTCAACAAACGCAGCATTTCACGAGCTGCATGACGAGGAGCACCGGCAGGCCCTAACCGTTCGGCTACATATTCATACCCCGAAAGCATCTCATTTCTATACGCTTCATTTTCAATGATATTTCTCAATTCGTTCTGCATATTCTTCACGGTCATCGTATCCGCCACCAGTTCCTTTACCACTTCACGGTCAGCAATCAAATTAACCAACGAAATAAATCTCACAGTTAAGATATGACGCCGCAAAAAAGAAACCACTTTCCCGATCGGAGTGTAATAACAAACCACTTGAGGAACACGAAACAATGCCGTCTCAAGCGTAGCTGTACCCGAAGTAACTAAAGCTACATCTGCATGCTGCAACAGGCTATAAGTCTGATCGAAAATGATTTTCACTTTCGCCTCTCCTACATATTGTTTATAATACTCGGGAGCAATGGCAGGTGCACCGGCCAAGACAAGCTGATAATCAGGAAAAGCGGAAGCAGCCTTCAACATATCCGGCAGATTATCTTTGATTTCCTGTTTCCGGCTACCGGCAAGAAGAGCGATAATCGGCTTATCCTCCAATTGGTTCTCTGCAATAAAGTGCTCCTTATTTTTCGGATGAGCTGCCTGATAGGCTGCCACCTCATCCACCGTAGGGTTTCCTACATAGTGAATGGGGTATTGATGCTTTCCTTCGAAGAATTCCACTTCAAAAGGAAGAATGGAGAAAAGCTCATCTACATCTCGTTTTATATTCTTGATACGGTATTCTTTCCACGCCCATATCTTCGGAGAAATATAATAGTAAACCGGTATCTGTGTCTTTGCATGGACAAACTTGGCAATATCAAGATTGAATCCCGGATAATCTACCAGAATAACAACGTCCGGTTCCCAGGAAACAATGTCTTCTTTGCAACGCTTCATATTTGCAAAGATAGTGCGCAGATGGAGTAATACAGGAATAAATCCCATGTATGCCAACTCCTTATAGTGCTTTACCATTGTTCCTCCGACAGCCGCCATCAAGTCACCTCCGAAAAAACGGAAATCAGCCTGCGGGTCTTCTGCCTTTAAGGCAGCCATCAGATGAGAGGCGTGCAAGTCGCCGGAAGCTTCACCGACAATCAGATAATACTTCATTGAGTTGAGAGTTGAGAGTTGAGAGTTGAGAGTTGGTAGGGATAGATGACTAACAGGGCGTCATGCTTTCTTTTTCAACTTTCAAATTTCAACTAATTAAACCATTTATTAAGTTCGTCCATAAAGTGATAAGCCGTCACATCAACCGTAGTCGGGGTGATAGCAACATAACCATTTGCCAAAGCCCAATGATCGTTCTTCTCGTTTTCAGGTTCATGATCGGTAAATTCACCGGTCAGCCAAAAATAGTTAGAATCATTCAGACGAGGGCAGGCAGCCCATTCATTCGTCCAACGTCCTTTCGCCTGTTCACAGATTTTCACTCCTTTTATATCGGCTGTATCGGGGAAGTTTACATTCAGACAAGTTAAAGGAGGAAGTCCTTTTTCCAAGATCATGGCAGCGATATTGCGGATATAAGGTCCGGCAGCTTCAAAATCAGCATCGGGTGCATGATTGCACAAGGAGAAGCCAATAGAAGGAATTCCATTCAAACAGCCCTCAAAAACCACTCCCATCGTACCGGAATAATGCACGTTAGTGGCAGAGTTATCTCCATGATTGATACCGCCGACTATCAGATCCGGAGTCCGGTCGAGCACTGTGTTTCTTGCCAATTTGATGCAATCGGTCGGTGTTCCCGAACATTTATAAACAGTCAAGCCCACTTCCTTCTTTACTAACTGGTAATGAACCGGCTGCGTCACCGTCAGCGCACACCCACTACCGGAACGCGGAGCATCAGGTGCCATCACTATAATCTCACCCAAAGGGCGAAGAAACTTCACCAGTTCATTAATACCTTTAGCCATCACGCCATCGTCATTCGAAACAAGTATCAACGGCTTCTCTTTTTCCATATATTCAATCCTTTCCTTTTTTTATATTCGCACAAAAGTAACAAAAAGAAGCCGTACCACCAAACACCTCCCCGCATCAGATCGAAAACTCTCTTTCACCCCCACTCCTACCCGTTTACAAATCTTAATCTTCTGCAAGCGAGCAAAAAAAGAAATAAATATCCAATATAAATATGTATATTTGCAAGCTCATAAAGAGAAAGGTAGATGATGAACCTGTCGAAGTTTGGTAACCGTTTCGTCCGACAGTTATTAACAAAACAGGCGACTTATCAACAGAAATTGCAAAGTTTCTCTTTTTTCGTAGGCGCTCTAAGGATTTATCACTTATTTCGCTGCCAATAAATTTAGAGAATATGGGAAAAATTATTGCTTTGGCCAATCAAAAAGGCGGTGTAGGAAAGACAACGACTACGATTAATCTCGCAGCTTCACTTGCTACACTGGAAAAAAAGGTACTCGTAGTAGATGCCGACCCGCAAGCTAATGCCTCTTCCGGTCTGGGAGTAGACATCAAGCAGTCGGAATGCACTATCTATGAATGTATTATTGACAGAGCCAACGTACAGGACGCTATCCTTGATACGGAGATTGATTCTTTGAAAGTAATCTCTTCGCACATCAATCTCGTAGGAGCAGAGATTGAAATGCTGAACCTCCCAAACCGAGAAAAGATACTAAAAGAAGTACTCACACCTTTGAAGAAAGAATATGACTATATCCTGATAGACTGTTCGCCTTCATTAGGACTGATCACGATCAATGCCCTGACGGCAGCCGACTCCGTGATTATCCCCGTTCAAGCTGAATATTTTGCTCTTGAAGGTATCAGCAAATTGTTGAATACCATCAAAATCATCAAGTCGAAACTGAATCCGGCTTTAGAAATCGAAGGTTTCTTACTGACAATGTATGACTCTCGTCTGCGTCAGGCTAATCAGATTTACGACGAAGTGAAACGTCATTTCCAGGAACTGGTGTTCAACACCGTTATTCAACGAAATGTGAAATTGAGCGAGGCTCCCAGCTACGGTGTCCCGACCATCCTTTACGATGCGGAATCTACCGGCGCAAAAAACCACCTGGCTCTTGCTAAAGAGATTATCAACCGAAATAAATAAAAGAAAGAAGAAGATATGGCAACACAAAAAAGAAATACATTAGGACGTGGTCTCGACGCCTTGCTCTCAATGGATGATGTGAAAACCGAAGGGTCTTCTTCCATTAATGAAATAGAGCTGGCAAAGATTACTGTCAATCCCAACCAGCCCCGCCGTGAGTTTGACGAAACAGCATTGCAGGAACTGGCTGATTCCATTGCGGAAATCGGTATCATCCAACCTATCACTTTACGCAAACTCTCGGACGATGAGTATCAGATCATCGCGGGAGAACGTCGTTATCGTGCGTCACAAAGAGCAGGACTAAAAACAATCCCTGCCTATATACGCACTGCCGACGACGAAAACATGATGGAAATGGCGCTGATTGAAAATATCCAGCGTGAAGACCTGAATGCCGTAGAAATCGCACTTGCCTACCAGCATCTGCTCGATCAGTACGAACTGACACAGGAACGTCTTAGCGAACGTATCGGAAAGAAACGAACGACGATCGCCAACTACCTGCGCTTGCTGAAATTGCCGGCTCCTATACAGATGGCCCTGCAAAACAAGCAGTTGGACATGGGACATGCCCGTGCACTGATTTCATTAGGCGACCCTAAACTACAAGTTAAAATATTCGAAGAAATACAAGAACACGGATATTCAGTCCGCAAAGTAGAAGAAATTGTTAAATCATTAAGCGAAGGAGAAGCTGTGAAAAGCGGCACACGGAAAATAACACCCAAACGTGGCAAACTTCCTGAAGAATTCAACTTATTGAAGCAACAACTCTCCGGCTTTTTCAACACCAAGGTACAACTCACCTGCTCTGAAAAGGGAAAAGGCAAGATCAGTATTCCTTTCGGTAACGAGGAGGAACTGGAACGTATCATGGAAATCTTCGATACGCTAAAGAAGTAAATGACAAGAAAAAGTAAGAAATATCAGTTACTAGTCAGCGCCCTGCTTCTCTGTTTTTTACAGGTGGCAGGGATTGATGTGTATGCACAATCCACTATTACTCCGGCACGGAAAGATACAACAATCATACAGCGCGAAGCGCCGAAAGCCCGTGCACGAAGGCATCGTGATCCGATTATACAGGACTCGGTGAAGAAGGATTCTATCCAAATCATACCATCCAAAGAACTTCCGGCCATCGACAGTTTGTCAGCTGCTAAAATACAGATAGCGGACAGCTTGGATGCAGCCAACAAGAAAGAGCTGAAAAAGATAGAGCAACCTGCCTCCATTGTTGTAAAGACCGACACTGTGCCGCCACCTGCTCAAGATATTAACAAGAAAATATTTATCCCGAATCCGACCAAAGCAACGTGGTTGGCAGTCGTATTCCCCGGTGGAGGACAGATTTACAACCGTAAATACTGGAAATTACCTATTATATATGGAGGATTTGCTGGTTGTGCTTACGCCTTAAGTTGGAACGGTAAGATGTACAAAGACTATTCGCAAGCCTATCTGGACATTATGGACAGCAATCCGAATACGAAAAGTTACGAAGATTTGTTGCCCCCGAACTCCACTTATAATGAGGAGCAGCTAAAAAACACACTAAAACGAAGAAAAGATATGTTCCGTCGTTATCGGGACCTTAGTATATTTGCTTTTATCGGAGTTTACCTGATCTCTATCATCGACGCTTATGTAGATGCAGAGTTGTCCAACTTCGATATAACCCCCGACTTGAGTATGAAAGTAGAACCGGCTGTAATCGACAATAACAATCAGTTCCGCTCCAGCAGTTTAAAAAGCAAGTCGGTTGGTCTGCAATGCGTATTACGATTTTAAAAACACAATTTAGATTGATCTTATTATTGAAGCATGAAGAAATTAGTTAACTATTGTTCGATTATTTTTCTTTTACTGGTGGCAACGTCGCAGGTAAAAGCGCAAAGTGTAGATGTAGTGATTCGTGAAAATGGAACTGAACGCAAAGAAAGCATCGACCTGCCTAAAAGTATGACATATCCACTTGACAGTCTGTTGAACGACTGGAAAGCCAAAAATTATATTGACTTAGGCAAAGATTGCAGTACAGCTGAAATCAACCCTTTATTCAGCGACTCTGTCTATATCGACCGCTTGTCACGCATTCCGGCTATCATGGAAATGCCTTATAATGATATTATCCGCAAATTCATCGATATGTATGCAGGACGCTTGCGTAATCAGGTTTCTTTCATGTTGAGTGCCTGCAACTTCTATATGCCGATTTTTGAAGAAGCATTGGATGCATACGGACTTCCACTGGAACTTAGATATCTCCCGATTATCGAATCTGCACTGAACCCCTCTGCCGTGTCGCGCGCAGGCGCTTCCGGTCTGTGGCAATTTATGATCGGTACAGGTAAGATCTATGGCTTGGAATCAAACAGCCTGGTAGATGAACGACGCGACCCGATTAAAGCAACTTGGGCTGCCGCACGTTATCTCAAAGAAATGTACGATATCTATGGAGACTGGAATCTTGTGATTGCTGCTTATAACTGTGGGCCCGGTACTATCAACAAGGCAATCCGCCGTGCCAATGGCGAAACGGATTACTGGAAAATTTATAATTACCTGCCTAAAGAGACACGTGGTTACGTACCTGCCTTTATCGCCGCTAATTATGTGATGACTTACTATTGTGACCATAATATTTGTCCGATGGAAACAAATATCCCGGCAAGTACCGACACAGTACAAGTGAACAAAAATCTGCACTTCGAACAGATTGCTGATCTTTGCAACGTACCTTTGGATCAAATCAAGAGCTTGAATCCGCAATATAAGAAGCACATGATTCCGGGTGACAGCAAGCCTTATACTTTAAGACTTCCTATCGATGCTATCAGTACCTTTATAGATAAGCAAGACACAATTTACGCACATCGTGCCGACGAATTGTTCCGCAACCGAAAAACCGTTGCAGTAAAGGAAATTACCCCCTCAACCCGCAAAACGACAGCAGCTGTTGCCGGTAAAGGCAAACTGACCTACTACACAATAAAAAGTGGAGACACTTTGTCAACTATCGCCGGAAAGTATGGCGTCACAATTAAGGATATACAAAGGTGGAATGGAATGTCCAACACCAAAATTGCTGCAGGAAAACGATTGAAAATATACAAATAAACAGCTTCCTGCTTGCATCGTTCGGAAATTTGCTTATTTTTGCAGAACTAAGCAAGTGAAAGGATAACAATTATGGATAATCTGCCCCCTAAAGAAATAAGTGATGAAGAGATGATCAATCAGGCGTTCCACGAACTACTGAATGATTATCTCAACACTAAACATCGCAAAAAGGTTGAAATCATTACGAAGGCTTTCAACTTCGCCAATCAGGCGCATAAAGGTATCAAACGTCGTTCGGGCGAACCTTATATTATGCACCCGATTGCCGTTGCAAGTATTGTATGTAATGAGATCGGCCTGGGTTCAACTTCTATATGTGCGGCCTTGTTGCATGATGTAGTAGAAGACACTGATTACACAGTAGAAGACATTGAAAATATCTTTGGCCCGAAGATTGCCCAAATTGTGGACGGACTGACCAAGATATCCGGCGGAATTTTCGGTGACCGTGCTTCAGCACAAGCAGAGAACTTCAAGAAGTTACTGCTCACTATGTCGAACGATATCCGGGTAATTCTTATCAAGATAGCCGACCGTTTGCACAACATGCGTACCCTCGGTTCCATGTTGCCCAACAAGCAATATAAGATTGCAGGCGAAACGCTTTACATCTATGCGCCACTCGCCAACCGCCTGGGTCTCTATAAAATAAAAACAGAGCTTGAGAATCTAAGCTTCAAATATGAACATCCCGAAGAATATGCGGAAATAGAAGAGAAGTTGAATGCCACAGCTGCCGAACGCGACAAAGTTTTCAACGACTTCACTGCTCCTATCCGTACACAGTTGGATAAGATGGGATTAAAATACCGGATACTTGCCCGCGTAAAATCAATCTATTCTATCTGGAACAAAATGCAGACCAAGCATGTTCCTTTTGAAGAAATATTTGATCTACTAGCTGTCCGTATCATCTTCGAGCCACGTAACATAGAAGAAGAACTCAACGACTGTTTCGACATTTACGTTTCCATCTCCAAGATATACAAGCCTCATCCGGACCGTCTGCGCGACTGGGTGAGCCATCCTAAAGCAAATGGTTATCAGGCATTGCATGTCACCCTGATGGGTAATAACGGACAATGGATTGAAGTCCAGATTCGTAGTGAACGAATGAATGACGTTGCCGAACAAGGTTTCGCCGCTCACTGGAAATACAAAGAAGGAGGAGGCAGCGAAGATGAAGGAGAGTTGGAAAAATGGTTGAAAACCATTAAGGAGATATTGGATGATCCGCAACCGGATGCCATTGATTTTCTGGATACCATCAAACTTAATTTATTTGCTTCTGAAATATTTGTGTTCACTCCCAAAGGTGAACTGAAGACTATGCCGCAGAATTCTACGGCTCTCGACTTCGCGTTTTCCCTGCATACGGATATTGGCAGCCATTGTATTGGTGCCAAAGTCAACCACAAATTAGTTCCGTTAAGCCATAAATTGCAAAGTGGTGACCAGGTTGAGATCCTGACTTCAAAATCGCAACGTGTGCAACCGCAATGGGAAGTTTTTGCAACCACTGCCCGTGCCCGTGCCAAGATAGCAGCCATCCTCCGCAAAGAGCGTAAAGCAAACCAGAAGATAGGTGAAGAAATCCTTAACGAGTTTTTGAAAAAAGAGGAAATCCGCCCTGAAGAAGCCGTTATCGAGAAACTGCGTAGACTGCATAATGCAAAAAATGAAGAAGAATTGTTGGCTGCCATTGGCAGTAAAGCAATCATTCTGGGAGAAGCGGACAAGAATGAACTGAAAGAAAAGCAAACCAGTAACTGGAAGAAATATCTGACTTTCTCTTTCGGCAACAATAAAGAGAAGCAAGAAGAAAAAGAGCCGCAAGAAAAAGAAAAAATCAATCCGAAGCAAGTGCTCAAACTGACGGAAGAAAGTTTGCAGAAGAAATACATCATGGCCGAATGTTGCCATCCTATTCCCGGTGATGACGTATTGGGATATGTGGATGAAAACGACCGGATCATTATCCACAAACGCCAATGTCCTGTTGCCGCCAAACTGAAGAGCAGTTATGGCAACCGTATATTAGCAACAGAATGGGATACACACAAAGAACTATCTTTCCTGGTATATATATATATAAAAGGTATAGACAGCATGGGACTTTTGAATGAAGTCACCCAGGTTATCTCCAGACAACTCAATGTAAATATCCGTAAGCTAACCATCGAAACCGAAGATGGTATCTTTGAAGGAAAAATTCAGTTATGGGTACATGACGTGGATGATGTGAAAACCATCTGTAACAATCTGAAGAAAATACAGAATATCAAACAGGTGAGCCGCGTAGAAGAATAACATTGATCGACACATTCGTTATCGATCAACGTTATTCTACTCCCGTCCATCCAATTCGCGTTTAATAGCCAAAAGCTCTTCTTTTATCGCTTTCAGCTTATTTACAATCTCATAATTACGAACCGTAGCTTCTTTATTATCCTTCAAACGTTGCCGGGCACCGGGAAGTGTCATGCCTTTTTCTTTTACCAAATGATAGATAAGACCGATCGTTTCTACGTCTTCTTTGCGGTACTGACGTATTCCTCTTCCTGCTGTCTTAGGAGAGATTTGCGGAAATTCCTTTTCCCAAAAACGGAGCAATGACGGATTGACTCCGAACATATCGGCAACCTCTCCTATTGAATAATATAGCTTCAATTCTTTATCTGTATTAAGCATAACACTCCTGTTTTAAGATTTTAATCGAATACTTTACCATGATTGGCTGCCAACTGAATCATCTTTTCATAATCTTCGGCACTCAAATCCATGAAATAATAATTGACCGGATTTACTACCTGCCCTTTCACGTACACTTCATAATGCAAATGCGGGCCGGTACTTTTTCCTGTACTACCCACTTTTCCGATAATCTCACCACGTACCACTTTCTTTCCGACTTTCGTATTAAATCCCTGCAAGTGAGCATACCGAGTGAGATACCCGAAACCATGATCTATCTCAATGGTATTACCGTATCCGGTTTCCCATCCCACTTTCACCACTGTTCCGTTTCCGGTAGCATAAACATCCGTTCCCGGATGAGCAGAGAAGTCCATGCCTGCATGGAACTTTGTCGTACCATAAATAGGGTCAATACGTGTACCATAACCGGATGCTGTCTGACGAAGATCTTTATTCGAAATAGGCTGTATGGCCGGAATACATTTCAGCATCTCATCATGGTTCTTACACATATCAATCACATCATCGAAAGATTTCGACTGGATATAAAGCCTTTTGGAAAGCACATCCAACTTTTGAGTCGTGTTCACCACCAGCTTGGCATTCGCCAAATCCATCAGTTCTTCGTAACGGTTCGTCCCGCCATAACCAGCCTGACGAATAGCCGGAGAAACAGGATCTGCCTGTAAAATCACCCGATACAGATTATCGTCACGTTGCTGAATATCCTGAAGCACCCCCATAGCGTCATCCAAACGCCGGGAAAGCACATTGTACTGCGCCAAAAGACGGCTGTTTTCAATTCTTAATTCCTTCTCCGACGGAGAACCAAAAATCAAAAGCAATACAATAAAGCAACCTGCTCCCAACCCCATTCCATAGAAAAGCCGACGCAGGATACTAAGCGCACGCTGCCGTACGGTAGGGTAAATTCGATCATAAGTCTGGGTCTGTGGATTATAGATGTAGTATACTTTGCGCATCTTTTTGGAAATATTTCGCTTGTTAATACGGCAAAAGTAATAAAAACAAGCTATCTTTGCACAGTTTTTACGAATTTATGAGTTGTGATTTATGATTTATTGGGGATTCCTCCCCTCTCTCATATCCCACAGCCCATAATTCATAATTCATAAATCATAATTCTTCATTATATGTTGACTGCAAAAGAGATCAGAGATTCATTCAAGAATTTCTTTGAGTCGAAAGGACACCACATCGTTCCCTCGGCTCCGATGGTGATTAAAGATGACCCTACCCTGATGTTTACGAACGCGGGTATGAACCAGTTTAAAGATATTATTTTGGGTAACCATCCGGCGAAATACCAAAGAGTCGCGGACTCGCAAAAATGTTTGCGTGTAAGCGGAAAGCATAATGACCTGGAAGAAGTAGGACACGATACGTACCACCACACCATGTTTGAAATGCTTGGTAACTGGTCGTTCGGCGATTACTTCAAGAAAGAAGCGATCAGCTGGGCATGGGAATATCTGGTAGAAGTCTTGAAACTGAATCCGGAACATCTCTATGCAACCGTATTTGAAGGAAGTCCTGAAGAAGGATTGAGCCGTGACGACGAAGCTGCTTCCTATTGGGAACAGTTCTTGCCGAAAGATCACATCATCAACGGTAACAAACACGACAACTTCTGGGAAATGGGTGATACAGGACCTTGCGGACCTTGTTCCGAAATCCATATCGACCTCCGTCCTGCTGAAGAACGTGCCAAGATCTCCGGTCGCGATCTCGTAAACCACGATCACCCGCAGGTAATTGAAATCTGGAACCTCGTGTTCATGCAATACAACCGCAAAACAGACGGCAGTCTTGAGCCGCTTCCTGCCAAGGTTATTGATACCGGTATGGGATTCGAACGTCTTTGTATGGCTCTGCAAGGCAAAACATCCAACTACGACACAGACGTATTCCAGCCAATGTTGAAAGCTATTGCAGCAATGTCGGGTACAGAATATGGAAAAGACAAGCAGCAAGATATTGCAATGCGTGTAATTGCCGACCATATCCGTACCATTGCATTCTCAATCACAGATGGTCAGTTGCCGTCTAATGCAAAGGCAGGTTATGTGATCCGCCGTATCCTTCGCCGTGCTGTTCGTTACGGATATACTTTCCTCGGACAGAAACAGGCATTTATGTATAAGTTGCTTCCTGTATTGATTGATAACATGGGAGAGGCTTATCCTGAACTAGTTGCACAAAAGACACTGATTGAAAAAGTAATCAAGGAAGAAGAAGAATCATTCCTCCGCACTTTAGAAACTGGTATCCGTTTATTGGATAAGACAATGGAAGATACCAAAGCCAATGGAAAAACTGAAATCAGCGGTAAAGATGCCTTTACTTTGTATGATACATTCGGTTTCCCGCTCGACTTGACAGAGCTGATTCTCCGTGAAAACGGAATGACTGTCAACATTGAAGAGTTCAATGAAGAAATGCAGCAACAGAAACAGCGTGCACGTAATGCTGCCGCCATCGAAACTGGTGACTGGATTGTACTGAAAGAAGGAACTACTGAATTCGTTGGTTACGATTACACTGAATACGAGGCTTCTATCCTTCGTTACCGTCAGATCAAACAAAAGAACCAGACATTGTATCAGATTGTACTCGACTATACTCCGTTCTATGCAGAAAGTGGTGGTCAGGTAGGTGATACAGGTGTATTGGTGAGCGAGTTCGAGACGATTGAAGTGGTCGACACAAAGAAAGAGAATAATCTTCCGATACATATTACCAAAAAGCTACCCGAACATCCGGAAGCTCCGATGATGGCTTGTGTAGATACCGACAAACGTGCTGCCTGTGCAGCCAATCACTCGGCGACCCACTTGCTGGATGCTGCTTTACGTGAAGTATTGGGTGAACACATCGAACAGAAAGGTTCATTGGTTACACCGGATTCATTGCGTTTCGACTTCTCTCACTTCCAGAAAGTGACCGATGAAGAAATCCGTAAAGTTGAACATATCGTCAATGCAAGAATCCGCGCTAATATCCCATTGAAAGAATATCGCAATATTCCTATCGAGGAAGCTAAGGAGTTGGGAGCTATCGCTCTCTTTGGTGAAAAGTATGGCGACAGAGTTCGTGTGATCCAGTTCGGCACTTCTATCGAGTTCTGTGGTGGTACACATGTAGCTGCAACCGGAAATATCGGTATGGTAAAAATCATCTCCGAAAGTTCTGTTGCTGCCGGCGTTCGCCGTATTGAAGCTTATACCGGAGCACGCGTGGAAGAAATGCTGGATACGATACAAGATACACTTAGCGACTTGAAGGCTCTCTTTAACAATGCTCCTGACTTGAGAATTGCAATCCGTAAATATCTGGATGAAAATGCAGGATTGAAAAAGCAGGTAGAAGACTTCATGAAAGAGAAAGAAGCAGCTTTGAAGGAAAGACTACTGAAAAATGTACAAGAGATCCACGGTATCAAAGTAATCAAGTTCTGTGCCCCACTACCGGCAGAAGTAGTGAAGAATATCGCTTTCCAACTTCGGGGTGAAATCACAGAAAACTTGTTCTTCGTAGCCGGAAGTACAGACAATGGCAAACCGATGCTGACAGTAATGCTTAGCGATAATTTGGTTGCTGGTGGTTTGAAAGCTGGTAATCTGGTAAAAGAAGCTGCCAAACTGATTCAAGGTGGCGGCGGTGGCCAACCTCACTTCGCTACTGCAGGAGGTAAAAATGCTGATGGACTACCGGCAGCAGTTGAAAAAGTACTGGAGCTGGCAGGAATCTAAGAATAAATAAAAGAGGCTGTCTAACAAGCCCCGAAAAAAAAGAAATCACCCCTGTCAGAGTTTGTTCTGATAGGGGTGAAATCGTTAAAAAGAGACTTATAGACAACCTCTTTTACGTAAAGATTTAAATTAGACGCGTCTGAATAAATACATAAGAAACTCCCTATTAATGTAGAAAAAAAATAGTGACGGTATATGCACAGGATAGTGACGGTATCGCTGGCATATAGCGTCACTATTTGCATCGGATAGCGTCACTATTTTACAGAAGGGAATTCACCAACAACAATTTCGGCTTGAATCCCCTTTTGAATCCCCTATAAAAGCATCGGGGAAGGATATTTCCTACCCTCCCCCCAAAACCAACAAACCCGGTAAAAAATAGAAGTCTATTTGTCTCTTTCTAAAAATATTAGCTTATAATTTAGGCTTGTCACAGTTTTTTTCTACCTTTGTGACCAGATTAATTATTTTTCTTATCCTTCAAATAAATAAAATAAGTAATCACTAATACCTAAAGAATGATGAGAACACCTGCTTATCTATGCCTGCTGTTAACCTGCATGCTCATTTCTTGTACCCCTACGCAAGAGAAACACGAAATAGATTACACATCTTATGTAAATCCATTTATCGGAACAGACTTCACTGGAAACACTTATCCTGGTGCCCAAGCTCCTTTCGGCATGGTGCAACTTAGCCCGGACAACGGACTCCCCGGATGGGACCGTATCTCTGGTTATTTCTATCCGGATAGTACGATTGCCGGTTTCAGCCACACGCATCTCTCCGGCACTGGAGCGGGAGATTTGTATGACATCTCTTTCATGCCTGTCACTCTTCCCTACAAAGAAGCGGAAGCACCACTTGGCATCCATTCTAAATTCTCCCACAAGGATGAAAGTGCTCATGCCGGTTATTATCAAGTACGCCTGACTGATTATAACATCAACGTCGAACTGACTGCCACCGAGCGTTGTGGTATCCAACGTTATACGTTTCCGGAAGCCCAATCTGCTATCTTCTTAAATCTGAAGAAAGCCATGAACTGGGATTTTACCAACGATTCTCATATCGAAGTCGTAGACTCCGTCACCATTCAAGGTTACCGTTTCTCCGACGGCTGGGCACGCGATCAACACATCTATTTCCGCACCCGATTCTCCAAGCCTTTTGAGAAAATGGAACTGGACACAGCTGCCATCATCAAAGATAACAAACGTATCGGCACCGCTGTTATCGCCCGCTTCGATTTCAATACCCAAAAGGATGAACAGATATTAGTAAACACTGCCATTTCCGGTGTCAGCATGGAAGGAGCAGCCAAAAACCTGCAAGCTGAAGTCCCCGAAAATGACTTCGACAAATACTTGGCGGAAACAAAAGCAAACTGGAACCGCCAGCTCGGAAAGATTGAAATAAAAAGCGATAATGAGAACGATAAAGTAAACTTCTACACCGCTCTCTATCACTCAATGATTGCTCCAACTATTTACAGTGATGTAGACGGAGCTTACTACGGTCCCGATAAGAAAGTGCACCAAGCCGACGGCTGGGTTAATTATAGCACTTTCTCTCTATGGGATACATACCGTGCCGCCCACCCGCTCTTTACTTATACCGAACCCGAGCGTGTCAACGACATGGTGAAATCCTTCATCGCCTTCTACGAACAGAATGGCCGTCTGCCAGTGTGGAACTTCTACGGAAGTGAAACAGACATGATGATCGGTTATCATGCTGTTCCTGTTATTGTAGACGCCTATCTGAAAGGAATCGGCGACTTCGACGCAAAGAAAGCCTTGGATGCTTGCATAGCAACGGCTAATCTGGATAATTACCGCGGCATCGGACTCTACAAAGAATTAGGATACATACCTTACAACGTAACAGACCACTACAACGCAGAAAACTGGTCGTTATCCAAAACACTGGAATACGCTTTCGATGACTATTGCATTGCCGAAATGGCGAAGAAGATGGGCAAACAAGACATTGCGGACGAATTTTATAAACGTTCTCAAAATTACAAGAATGTTTATAACCCCGCCACTTCTTTCATGCAGCCACGTGACGACAAAGGCACCTTTATCAAGGACTTCAAAGCCGATGACTATACGCCACACATTTGCGAAAGCAACGGATGGCAATACTTTTGGTCTGTACAGCATGACATTAACGGACTGATCGACCTTGTAGGAGGTAAAAACCGATTTGCCGAAAAACTGGACAGTATGTTCACCTATCATCCGGCAGCAGATGACGAACTACCTATCTTCAGCACGGGCATGATAGGACAATATGCGCATGGCAATGAACCGAGCCATCATGTTATTTATCTGTTCAATGCTATAGGACACGAAAATCGTACACAAGAATATGTAGCCAAAGTGATGAACGAGCTCTACAAGAACGAACCTGCCGGTCTTTGTGGCAACGAAGATTGCGGACAGATGTCAGCATGGTATGTATTCAGTGCGATGGGATTCTACCCCGTCAATCCCGTCAGTGGAAAATACGAGATAGGTACTCCCCTATTCCGGGAAATGCAATTACATCTGGCGAATGGAAAGACTTTCACCGTACTGGCCCCCAAAGTGAACAAAGAAAATATCTATATCCAATCCATCAAAATAGATGGAAAACCGTATGACAAAACATATCTTACTCACGAGCAAATCATGAGTGGAGCAACTGTCGAATTCGAAATGAGTAACACCCCTAAAGCAATTGGAGTCATATTCGAAGAAAATAACCCATAAGCCAAACCAGAACAACCAATTGAGAGAATGAACGAAAACTTCGATATAACCTATAAAGCACTATTTCGCCGGTACTATCCCAGCCTGATTTTCTATGCTACCCGTCTGGTGGGAGAAGAAGAAGCAGAGGATGTAGTGCAGGACGTATTTGTAGAATTATGGAAGCGGAAAGACCACATAGAGATAGGCGACCAAATCCAGGCCTTTCTCTATCGTGCCGTTTACACCCGTGCCCTTAACGTCTTGAAACACCGCAGTGTGGAAGAAGGTTATTGTGTTGCCATGGAAGAAATCAACCAAAGACGCGCAGAATTCTATCAACCGGATAACAACGAAGTGATTCGGAGGATCGAAGACAAGGAACTCCGCAAGGAAATTCATGATGCAATTAACGAGCTCCCTGATAAATGCAAAGAGGTTTTCAAGCTTAGCTATCTGCATGATATGAAAAACAAGGAAATAGCCGATATTCTCGGAGTTTCACTCCGCACGGTGGAAGCCCATATGTATAAGGCTTTAAAATACTTGCGTGGCCGACTTGATCCTCTTTGGACGATTCTTTTCTTATTTTTATGGCGATTATAATAAGTGTTTTTGCGTTTTGAATTGTATTACTAATATGAAGGAAAAGAAAATGAGTAATCTGAGTGAAGAAATAATAAACAGATATCTGACAGGACAGTGTTCTGAAGAAGAGCTTATCGAGGTCAATGCCTGGATGAAGGAATCGGAAGAAAATGCCCGCCAGCTCTTTCGTATGGAAGAAATTTATCATTTGGGTAAATTCGACCAGTACACTGATGAACAACGGATACTTCGTGCGGAAAAACAACTCTATAAAAAGCTGGACGAAGAGAAAGGTAAACAGAGCAAAATACTAAGCATGCATCGCTGGATGAAATATGCCGCAGTGATTGCTGTGATGTTGGTCATGGGTGGTGGAGTCGGATATTGGTTCTATCAAAACGGAAACAATCAACAAATGATGGTTGCAGTAGCCAGCGAAGGCATTGTTAAGGAGGTAGTCTTACCGGATGGCAGCAAGGTTTGGCTGAACAATGCAGCAACCTTGAAATATCCACGTGAGTTCTCCGAAAAGGAACGCAATGTCTACCTGGAAGGAGAAGCTTATTTTGAGGTCACCAAAAACCGCCATAAGCCATTCACCGTTCAAAGTGATGCAATACGCGTACGCGTATTGGGAACTACGTTCAATTTAAAATCCGATAAACGTTGCCGAATAGCAGAGGCGACACTTATTGAAGGTGAGATTGAAGTAAAAGGCAATAAGGAAGAGGGGCAGATTATCCTCACTCCGGGACAACGTGCGGAACTGAACAAAAATAATGGACGATTGACCGTGAAACAAGTGGATGCCAAGTTGGATGCTGTTTGGCACGATAATCTGATTCCATTCCAAAAAGCAGATATCTTCACCATCACCAAAGCGCTGGAGCGTTTCTATGATGTGAAAATCATTCTGTCTCCTGACATTCAGACGGGTAAAACTTACTCCGGTGTACTGAAAAGGAAATCGAATATCGAGTCAGTGTTAAAATCATTGCAAAACTCTATACCTATTGATTATAAAATTGTCGGAAACAATATCTTCATTTCTCCCAAATAAGAAGTAAAAGATGAACCGGCTAAAACTTAAAAGCTATTAATACCATGAAATTAAAAACATTCCTAATAGTAGGATGTTTAGGAGGTTTATTCACACTTAGCTCCTGCACAGCCCCCACTAATGTAAAAGACTATAGTGCTTACGTCAACCCTTTCATCGGTACCGGTGGACATGGTCATACCTTCCCTGGAGCGGTAGTTCCCCACGGGATGATTCAGCCCAGTCCGGACACCCGGATCGATGGTTGGGATGCTTGTTCCGGTTATTATTATGCCGACTCTACCATCAATGGCTTCTCACACACCCACGTCAGCGGTACAGGTTGTTGCGACTATGGAGATGTCTTGCTCATGCCAACTGTGGGTAAACAACAATATCGTACAACCGATCCCCAAAGCCAACGCCTAGCATACGCTTCCTCTTTCTCACATAAAAATGAAATCGCAGAACCAGGATATTATTCTGTCTTTCTTGATACTTACCAGGTGAAAGCTGAAATTTCATCCACCAAACGAGGAGCAATCCATCGCTATACTTTTCCCGAAAACACCGAATCCGGATTTATCATCGACCTGGATTACAGCCTGCAACGACAGACTAACTCCGAGATGGAAATAGAAGTAATAAGCGATACGGAAATCTGTGGACACAAGAAAACAACTTATTGGGCTTTCGACCAATATATCAACTTCTACGCTAAATTTTCCAAACCATTCTCTTATACGCTCGTTACGGATTCTATCACCATGGACAATGGCAAACGGCTTCCTGTCTGCAAAGCATTATTGCATTTCAACACCAGTAAAGACGAGCAGGTTCTTGTTAAAGTAGGTGTGTCCGCTGTCGATATTGCCGGTGCACGGAAGAACGTTGAATCAGAAATTCCCGGATGGGATTTCGAGAAAGTACGTAAAGACGCACGTACGGCATGGAATGAATATCTTTCCAAAATTGATATTACAACTTCCGATAAAGAAGATAAAGCCATCTTCTACACGGCCCTCTATCATACGGGAATCAGTCCAAATCTGTTCACTGATGCAGACGGGCGTTATTTAGGAATGGATCTTGAAGTGCATCAAGGAGACACCCTTAATCCGATATACACTGTCTTTTCTTTATGGGATACTTTCCGTGCGCTACATCCGCTAATGACTATCATTGATCCCGATTTGAATAATCACTTTATCAATTCGTTAATTAAGAAACATCAGGAAGGTGGGATATACCCCATGTGGGACTTGGCTTCCAATTACACCGGCACTATGATTGGTTATCATGCTGTTCCGGTCATCGTGGATGCCTACATGAAAGGGTATCGCAATTTTGATGCCAAAGAGGCTTATAAAGCCTGCCTGCGTGCTGCCGAATATGACACTACCGGCATCAAATGTCCGGATTTGGTATTGCCTCATCTCATGCCTAAAGCAAAATATTATAAGAATGCCATCGGATATATCCCTTGTGACCGCGAAAACGAATCAGTGGCCAAAGCTCTGGAATATGCGTATGATGACTGGTGTATCTCTATCTTTGCAGAAGCAATGAGTGATTTTGAATCCAAAGCAAAGTATGAACGCTTTGCCAAGGCGTACGAATTTTATTTCGACAAATCAATCCGCTTCATGCGTGGACTGGACTCAAAAGGTGAATGGCGTACTCCATTCAATCCGCGTGCATCTACTCACCGCAGCGATGATTATTGTGAAGGAACAGCTTGGCAATGGACTTGGTTTGTGCCGCATGATGTAGAAGGATTAGTCAATCTGATGGGTGGAGAAGATGCTTTTGTCCAGAAACTCGATTCCTTATTCTCGGCCGATTCATCACTTGAAGGTGAGACAACCTCATCAGATATCAGCGGACTTATCGGGCAATATGCACATGGAAACGAACCAAGTCATCATGTGATCCATCTATATAACTACGTTAACCATCCTTGGAGAACTCAAGAGTTGGTGGATAGCGTTTACCGAAGTCAGTATACCAACAGTATAGACGGTCTTTCGGGTAATGAGGACTGCGGTCAGATGTCTGCCTGGTATATACTCAACTCTATGGGATTCTATCAGGTATGTCCCGGCAAGCCGGTATATTCCATCGGACGTCCTGCCTTCGACAAAGCAGTTATCAATCTGCCTGAAGGAAAGACTTTCAGTATTGTAGTAAAGAATAATGGGAAAAAGAATAAATACATTGAAAGTGTATCGCTGAACGGTAAGGCTCTAAACATTCCATTCTTTAACCATCAGGATATTGCGAATGGAGGAATGATGGAAATCAAGATGACCGATCATCCTACGAAATGGGGAGTCCTCTCTCCGGCTCTCTCCTCCAAAGAAGAGGAATGAGTTGGTACAGGCTGTTCAAATTGAATAAAAAAAACAAAACCTTGAAAAATAAATTGGCTCAATCGATTTCTGATTCGATTGAGCCATAAATAATAAATAAGACCATGAAAAAGTATCTCCTATTAGTATGTGCATTAAGTTGTATCGTCTTTGCAAAAGCCAAAGACTGGACGCAGTATATCAATCCGCTTATGGGTTCTCAATCTAGTTTCGAGTTATCAACTGGTAATACTTATCCGGCCATTGCCCGTCCGTGGGGGATGAATTTCTGGACTCCACAGACAGGAAAGATGGGAGACGGATGGCAATACACTTATACGGCTAATAAGATTCGTGGATTTAAACAAACACATCAACCCAGTCCGTGGATTAATGATTACGGACAATTCTCTATTATGCCTGTAGTAGGCAAACCGGAATTCAATGAAGAGAAGCGTGCCAGTTGGTTTGCCCACAAAGGAGAAACTGCCACTCCTTATTATTATAAAGTATATCTTGCAGAGCATGATGTAGTGACAGAAATGGCTCCAACCGAGCGTGCCGTTCTTTTCCGTTTCACTTTTCCGGAAAACGATCATTCGTATGTTGTAGTGGATGCCTTTGATAAGGGATCGTATATTAAGGTTATTCCGGAAGAAAACAAGATTATCGGTTACACGACCCGCAACAGCGGTGGAGTTCCCGAAAACTTAAAAAATTACTTTATTATTGAATTCGACAAGCCTTTCACTTATAAAGCTACGGTAGCCAATGGCAATCTGCAGGAAAATGTTACCGAACAGACAACAGATCATGCCGGAGCCATTATTGGTTTCCAAACACATAAGGGCGAACAAGTACATGCAAGAATTGCTTCTTCTTTCATCAGTTTTGAACAGGCAGCTTTGAATATGAAAGAGTTGGGCAAAGATAATATCGAACAGCTAGCCAAAAAAGGAAAAGAAGCGTGGAACCAAGTGTTAGGCAAGATAGAAGTAGAAGGAGGCAATCTCGACCAATATCGCACATTCTATTCTTGTTTATATCGTTCATTGCTCTTCCCACGCAAATTCTACGAACTGGATGCTACCGGACAACCTGTTCATTACAGTCCTTATAATGGGCAAGTATTACCGGGATATATGTATACCGACACAGGCTTTTGGGATACTTTCCGTTGCCTATTCCCGTTATTGAACCTAATGTACCCGTCAGTCAACAAGGAAATGCAGGAAGGTCTGATCAATACATATAAAGAGAGCGGTTTCTTCCCGGAATGGGCAAGTCCGGGGCACAGAGGCTGTATGGTTGGTAACAATTCTGCTTCTGTCTTAGTGGATGCTTACATGAAAGGAGTGAAAGTGGACGATATAAAAACATTGTATGAAGGGCTGATTCACGGAACGGAGAATGTACATCCACAAGTATCATCAACAGGACGTCTGGGATATGAATATTACAATAAACTGGGCTACGTGCCATACGATGTAAAAATCAATGAGAACGCCGCACGCACGTTGGAATATGCATACAATGACTGGTGTATCTACCAACTGGCAAAGGAACTTAAACGTCCGAAAAAAGAGATTAATCTTTTCGCAAAACGTGCCATGAACTACAAGAATCTTTTCGATAAGGAATCTAAGTTAATGCGTGGACGCAACGAAGATGGTACATTCCAATCTCCTTTCTCTCCGCTGAAATGGGGAGATGCTTTTACGGAAGGAAATAGCTGGCACTATACTTGGTCTGTATTCCACGATCCTCAAGGATTGATTGACTTGATGGGTGGAAAAGAGATGTTTATCACCATGATGGATTCTGTTTTTGCCGTACCTCCTATTTTTGATGATAGCTACTACGGCCAAGTGATTCATGAAATCCGTGAAATGACTGTGATGAATATGGGTAACTATGCACATGGCAATCAACCGATTCAGCACATGATTTATTTATATGACTATGCAGGACAACCTTGGAAAGCCCAATACTGGTTGCGTCAAGTAATGGATCGTATGTACTCTCCTACTCCGGACGGCTATTGTGGCGACGAGGACAACGGACAAACTTCTGCCTGGTATGTATTCTCGGCATTAGGTTTCTATCCTGTTTGTCCGGGAACGGATGAATATATTATAGGTGCTCCGTTATTCAAGAAAGCTACACTCCATTTTGAAAATGGCAATAGTTTGGTTATTGATGCTCCGAATAACAGTAAGAAGAATTTTTATGTCAATTCGATGAATGTCAATGGTGCTGATTACACTAAAAATTATCTCCGCCACGAAAATTTGCTCAAGGGAGGTACAATCAGTGTTGAAATGAGCAATCAACCTAATCAGAATAGAGGAACTAAAGAAGAAGATATGCCCTATTCTTTCTCTAAGCAACAATAATCCTTGCGAGATAATTTAGCCCTAATCTTGGTTTGAGTCTTTCTGTATTTTTCAGAAAGTAACTATTCATCAATATTCCGGCTGAAAGTAATAGCCTGAAAGCAAAGAAGTCTGCTTTCAGGCTATTGCTTTTATTATCTTTCGCTGCTTTTATTCGACCAAACAAGGCAAGCATATCAAAAGTTAGTTTCAACACCGTACGGAAATGAGTAAAATGATACAGGTTTGAATACATAGCGTAAAAAACATCTATCATAGTATCATTCATTTTAATAATCTTCTAATTACCAAATAAATAAGTATGACAGATAGCTTTTTGAAAATGCATCTATCATATTTTTATTGCAAAAAATGGGTATCTATCACACCCATACTATATCTATTTAGTGTAGCATTAGGTGAGAGTATCCATTTAAAGGCATAAGAATGCACACTTTATAGGATGATAACCTGTATTGACTACTTAATAATCTATTGGAAGCGGCTGTCTTTCTATAGTTCACATGTGCAGGCTGTACAGCCCACGTATGTAAACCGTGCAGCCCACACATGCGGACTGTACAGCACACATACGTGGGCTATAAACTTATCGCCATTACAGTTACATTATTAAGCCACGATAATCAGATTTATATGGCTTCATTGTAACAAAAACAAGCTATCTTACACCTATTATGACCCTTATACGGCTATTTTGCACAATGATAGATAACCCGTTTTTACTGGTAAAAGTATGATAGATATTTTGTTTCACTATGTAGCATTTAATTCAAATATTTAGGAACATGAGCAAACGTTAGACTTAAAGAAGTTAGCGCCTGCCCATTCTTTGAAAAAGCAATTAAAAAGAGGCTGACTCAAAAACAATCTTGAGACAGCCTCTCAAATACAAACTTTAACCTACATTCTTTTTAGACTCAACACTACTTAAAGACGTATATTTCATAAAGCTCACATCCCCAAGAAGACAAAAGGTCAAATTTCACATACCGTGCAGTTATAGGTTCAATGAATTGATAGTAATCGGCATTCTCATCAACAGTAGCTACTTTTCCCAGATAATTCCATGTGTTTCCATCAGAAGAAACTGATAATTGTACATTTTGAGGAGCATAATAATATATATAATCAAGACCTACTCCAGTAATTGTTTTCTCCTCTCCCATATCGAGTGTAAATGAAATATCTCCATCAGAACATATACCTTCATAGTTACCTTGGGTTTCACCATCAATAAGCGAACCGCCACCATCGTTTTGATAAAAATCACTACTATCTTCCACATCTACAGACCAACCCTGTTTGGACCATTCTATCCAACCGGAAGGCCGTTTGTAAGATATGTGTTCAAATCCCCTTATATATTTATTTATATTCAAAGTGAAAGAACTTCTCTTCTCGTCCTGCACAAAGACCGGGTCTTCACATTCAAAAACAGCTGTGATATTTAATGTGTTTGACGAGTCGTCCGATGTACGCAACAAAAAGTCATTAGTAATCTCCCAAGTAATATCTCCTGATGTCTTTTCACCAGCAGGAATTATAATTTCTGCAGGAGTAATACTAATGTCTTTCAGGTATTCGTCATCCAGTCCTTCCGTTGTAAGTTTCACCTTTACATCTTTCCGAGCAGGACGATCCAACTGTACACTGAATGTATATAGATTCCGCTCCGTGTCCTTAAATTCTCCGTTGAAATAAGTATGTTCGAATGTAGTTTTATTACCGGCTTTTCCTTCCAAGAAACCTGTAGCTACATACGCCTCTTTCTTTATCAAAGCTTTTGCCTCCAAGGAAATAGATGGCATTTTATATCCTTGCACAGTAGCTCTCACTCCTAAATCACAGGTAGCTTCATCGTAATTAGATTGAAAAACATCCATATTTTTTACACCCAAAGTAACACTGGCATCCGTATAGCCTGCCGGAATTATCAATTTGGTATCACTTAACTCAACATCTTCTCCGATTGGCTCAAAAGTAACTATTGCGTCCTCGGGTGAAGCGTTAAAACGAAAGGTGAATATTGCGGGTTTATCGAATTCTAATATACCCTCATTATTATAGGTGGCATTCACTATTATTTCCGAACCTTCTCCGTCTTCCGCCACAAGAGAAAAATTGTTATCCGGATAGGTAGCCAGACTTGGAGTTTCATCTTCGCCGCATCCAGAAAGGGCTGTCAGCGAACCGACTGCCAACAATAAGAAAAATCTATAAAGTGTTCTCATTTCTACAATTGTTTTTTAAATTATTGCAAATCATCGGGATATTGGTAAGGTGTGGCATCATTGTCCTTGTAGAACACGGTAGGTGCTTGTAACGGAGAACCATACAGAGTTTTCACATCAGACAGACGCCGGAATACATTACCATAATTTTCCGGCTTCGGTGAAAAGCCCATAAACCATCCAGAACCTTGGTTTATCAGTCTTTGTCCCTGTAAATCGCCACCTGTACCTCTAACAAACTCCATGGATTGACCGGAACATTCTTTGGATGTCAGGTCCCCATACGGAACTTGAGAAGGATCTCTACCATAATCACCAACTACAATATCTATCCAGTTTTTAATAGTTACTCCATCAACAACGGTTGCCTTCGAACTATACATTCTTTTTAATGCATATACCGCTACGATTTTATCAGGCATTGCTTGTTTTGTTTCGTAGCATAGACGTGCCGCAGCCTCCTCACTAGGCTTTGTTAATGCTGGATTATTCGGATCATAAGCGCCTTCATATTCGTCATCAAAACATACCCCGTCCAGATTATATGCTTTGCAATACTGAGCTAGTTCTCGTGCAAAGTCTTTGGCACCTTGTTTAGAAAGTTGCGCCACTCCTGTTATATCCCCGTTACTAAGTATCCCTAATACTATTTTAGTTCCACGTTTACGAAGTGGTTGCAAAAATTTCTCATTATTGTCTAGCAAATATTGTATGTAAGCATTACATTTTAAATAAGGGCGTTGGGCTTGTGCATCCCAGTTGATATTGGCAGCAAATGGGGAAACTACATCCCACAGCAATTTTCCGTTTTCCAGTTGAAAAGAAAGAGCATTCAGTGGATTTGTACCATCAAAGAAGACAAATGACTTTACTACATCTTCTCCTTTGTAAGTGTTTCCCAGCTTTCTCATATCTTTTATCAAATAAATACAATGACCAGCTTTCTCATCTTTTATGGTAATGTCGCTACTTACGTGGGTAAGAGCTATAGGTAAAGCATAGGTTTTATCTTCTTTCAAAGTGCCGTCTGCCTGAATGGTGATGTCAGTCTGAACAGATTTTGTTTGTGCATCTACAATAAGCTTCCCGTCATTCTTAAAAGAAACCAGGTGCGCAGGATACAATTCAAAATCGGTTTCATGCTCTTTGTTATAAGTATCCAAATAGTCTGCATCAATAATTACTTGAGCAGAAGTACTGGTACTCGCCATTTTACTAAGACTCATTTTTACAGAAGTAGTATAAGTATCTTTGTATAGCTCCACTACGTTAGAGGACAAATTGGACTTTCCGTCACGCAAGTATCCATTGTTTTCATAAATGCCAGTATATGCTGACTCATCTATTGCTTTATTTATGACAAGATCATCATCACAAGAGGTAAGGCAAGTTATGCCGCCTGCAAATATGGCAACCATCAACCCTGTTATCAGATATTTTTGTTTCATAATAATATTCTTTTTAATTAAAAGGATTAATATATTTGAGGAAGTTCTACAGGAACCCATATCGGATCTTTACTCGCTGTGATATCATTTCCATTGCCAGTACGATCTATAACAACCTTTCCAGACCCCTCATTAAATTTCCAGTAGGCTACAAGTCCTTCACTGGCAGGATTTACTTTATAAGGATTATCTGCAATTTGCTCTGCAGTTCTTTCTACGCTCCAAATACGAACCTCTGAAATTTCTCCCGGAAGCCAGCGGGTACCATCAAAAGAACGACCTATATAGCAATTCTTAGTTAAATTAACCGTACTATTTGCTGACTGGTCTTTATACACCGCCACACCATTCTTGTAATAGATTCGGTTTTTATTGACAGTGTTATACACAACAGCTATGTGTACCCATTCGTCTACCGGAAGTCCAATACCTGGTGCGTGATTTGCTGGAGGAAAACTTCCACCTGGCACAAATGCCTGAAGTTGATCACGTGGACGGTCACCATCACCGATACGTATAAGGAAATTACCTTCTATTCCAAAAACAGAACTTAGTGCATTATCACGTTTGGCCACCCAGTCATCACTTCGTACCAATGCTTCTACTGTAATAGTAGTCATCTTACTTACATTACTATTCCAGTTGATCGGGAAATAATTTTCCTTAATATTAGCTACAACATTAATAAGAGCAGCGCCTTTAATAATAAAATAAGTGGTACGGGCACTCTCTAGAAGTCCAATTCCAGTTACATTTGTGATTGTAACAGGCAACACATAACGTCTTGAGTCGTCCAATTGATTCAAATTAACGAAATTCACGATGATATCATCTCCAGAAATTCCTCCGGGTTGAATCGTAACATTTTTCACAGGAATATCATAAAACGCTTCGGGAAGTGCTGTAGCATTATCCCCATAACTTAGATTGTAGGTAGCTGCTAAAGATGGTTTGGCATCAAAGCTGACTTGGATTTCGTTGTCGACAGGAGCAGCAAGCCGATAAGTAATTTTACGACTGTCAAACAATACATCTTCTTTAATCAGTAAATCTTCAGTTACGGGTACCGAGCTTATATAAAGCTTATTGTCATAATGATGTTCATCATTAATATCCGTATTCTTGCAGCTGCTTACCGTAAATGCAGTAAGTGCTATAAATGCTAATTGATAAATATGCAATTTCATATTGTATTTCTATTTGTTAGGATTCATTATATGAATAGTTTCACGTACTGTTCCGTAAGTATTATTGTAATAATCCTTTTGGATATTGATGATAAAAATACCAGTGCGGGTATAATCTGGTGATGCCTGTACAATCCATTGAGCTGTACCTTGTGCAGCCAATACTTTATTTCCATTTGCATCCCGTGTATCCCAATAACCAATTATCATATCCTTATCTTCCTGTTGAGGAAACTGTGTACAGGCAATAAAACGATCTTTTGGAACAAGATCCACATTCGTTCCTGCTACGTCTATGCCTGCTTGAATAGCCATAAAAACATTTAATGTCAGATCCTCCATGTTTTTGGAAGAAGCGGTTTTCAGTATCAGATGATTGTATTTATCCAGCATATCCATGTTTTCGGGAGCTAAATACTGCACATAACCGTAAAAAACCAATGTTTTGTCGGTATGCTTAATCCGCCAATCCAACACTCTGCTGAAGAAGTTTTGCTGACGTGCCTTGTATTGTTGTAACACATCTTCTTGCATACCCACCATTGAAAGTCCTGTATAGTCAATTAGGATACCATCATATCCATAATTGTCACATAGAACCAGCATAGCATCCGTACGTTCATTCAGATACCTTTGTGCATCTTCTTCCGTCAATTCGGAATTATCTTTTGCCTTATTGTTCCATTCTTGTTCTAAACTCTCATAATTAATGCAGGAAAGCGTGCGGATATTCTTCTCGCGTATTTTTACCATTTCGGCTTGTGTTTCAGACGAGAGCTTTTCTGGATTATTCAAACAGATAAAATCCACACTGTCCAGTATAGCGGTGAGACGTTCGGTTTGATTGATTGGATTAGTTTCCGGATTGTCAAAAGAGACAAAGACTAACTTATGTTCTCCATCCTTGTAGCGTTTCAGATCTCTGATATAGTCAGCATACAGTTGCGGGTTTTGCTCTTCAAATGTAGGGTAATGGATGTTAATGCTTTCTGGGTCTGTCCAGCCTTCGCATGAGGAATACATCATCCCCCACACCATCAATATTGTTGTAAACAAACTGTTTTTTACTATTCTTTTCATATATATTATCACTTAAAGATTTTAATCACATTATTTTCATCCAAGTTCTCTAAGTACTTGGTAAATTCTAAATATAGGTTATTCAAGGAGATATCAGATATTTCTTACTTTTTTCAAAAAAAAAGAGAAAATGGACTAAGTGTTTATTATATTAGCATTGTTTTATTAACAAAGGGAGGGAAAGTCGACACTCTTCTTTTTGAGTTTAATAAAATGTATAACCATTAAATTAAATGTATGGAAAGCAAACATTCGCTTCGAAAGTCGAAGTTATTTCGAGCTTTATTGATTCTTTTGTTGATAGCAGTTCCTGTACAATGGGCTGCGGCACAGTTGACCTTATCAACTCCCCGTACAACTTTAGGAACTGTAATTAAACAAATTCAATCACAATCAAAGTACCAATTTTTCTACAATGACAAGCTATCAACTGTCACAGTTGAACCTTTAAAAGTAAAAGATGCTTCTTTAGAGCAAGTTTTAAACACACTTTTGAAAAATAAAGATATCTCTTATAAAATAGAAGAGAATATAATTTATTTATCGGAAAAAGAAAACTCTAATTCGCTACAACAACAAAGCGGGAAAGAACGTACTATAACCGGACAAGTTGTAGATGCTAAAGGAGAACCATTGATTGGTGTTAGCATTTTAGTGAAAGGAACAACAGACGGAGCTATTACCGATTTGGATGGTAACTACAAAATTATGACAAAAAGCAATAACCCAGTTATTGTTTATTCTTATATCGGATATAAGACACAAGAAATTCCTTTGAAAGGACAGACAGCCATTAATATTACGATGATGGATGACACCCAAGTGATTGACGAGGTGGTTGTTACAGCTTTGGGCATTAAGCGTTCGGAGAAAGCTTTGAGTTATAATGTCACACAGGTCGATGCAGAATCAGCTTTAGCTGTAAAAGATGCGAACTTTATTAATTCACTGAACGGAAAGGTTGCGGGTTTAAATATCAACTCTTCTTCTTCTGGTATTGGTGGTGCAAGTAAAGTTGTTATGCGTGGTTCCAGGGGGATCGAACAATCGTCTAATGCTCTTTATGTTATCGACGGTATTCCAATGTATAACCTGAGCGCTTCTGGTGGTTCTGAAGAGATGCAATCGCAAGGCTCTACAGAAGCTATAGCTGATATAAACCCAGATGACATTGAATCAATGTCAGTTTTGTCTGGTGCCGCTGCTGCCGCATTGTATGGTAGCAATGCATCTAATGGTGCTATTGTGATTACAACCAAAAAAGGGAAAGTGGGTCGTGTAGCCTTGACCGTATCTAGTAATACAGAAATGTTATCTCCATTCGTCATGCCACAGTTTCAGAATCGCTATGGAACTTCTGGAACAGATGCTAGTTGGGGTAAAAGATTGAACGAAGCTAATTACCGCGGATACGATCCTGCAAGTGATTATTTTCAGACTGGGCTTATTGGAACAGAATCTGTAACACTTTCTACTGGTACAGAACACAATCAGACATATCTTTCTGCCGCAGCCGTTAATTCGCGTGGCATTATTCCAAATAACAAATACGACCGCTATAACTTTACATTCCGTAACACTACTCTTTTCCTAGAAGATAAGATGAAACTGGATGTTGGCGCTCAATATATTATGCAGAAAGACCGTAATATGGTGAATCAAGGTATTTATGCAAACCCACTGTCTTCCGCTTACCTGTTTCCGCGTGGAAATGACTGGGAAGATTACAAAATGTACGAACGTTATGATTTAGAGCGTAATATGTATACGCAATATTGGCCTCAAGGAGGAGGATCGTTCCGTTTGCAAAATCCTTACTGGATTAATTATCGTAACTTGCGTGAAAATGACAAAGATCGTTATATGTTGAGTGCAGCTTTAAGTTACGATATTCTAAGTTGGTTGAACGTAGCTGGACGTGTACGTCTAGATAATTCATACAACACATATACACAAAAATACTATGCCTCTACCATCGCAACTATTGCTGAAGGTGAAAATGGTTTTTATGGTGTAACAAACACTCGTGACAAGCAAACATATGCAGACTTATTGTTGAATATAAATAAAACATTTGGCGAGGATTGGAGTTTAACAGCTAATATCGGAGCATCTTATTCAGACAATCGTTCTGAAGCTCTTGCCGTTAGTGGACCAATTGCAGCGAATGGACTTCCTAACTTTTTCACAGTTGCTCAATTGGATAAAGAAACTGGGAAACGTGAAGAAACTGGTTATCGTGAACAAACACAATCTATATTTGCATCTGCAGAAGTTGGTTATAGAAGTACTTACTACTTGACTCTTACCGGACGTAATGATTGGCCAAGTCAATTAGCGGGACCGAACTCAAAACAGTCTTCTTTTTTCTACCCGTCAGTAGGAGGCTCTGTTGTTTTGTCTGAACTTTTCAAATTACCTGAAAGTATTTCATACTTAAAACTACGTGCTTCTTGGGCATCCGTAGGTCTACCATTTGGACGCTTCCTTGCTTATCCAACTTTTTCATGGAATACTTCAACAGGAGCATACTCTTCTCAGTCTGCATATCCATTGTATGATTTAAAACCGGAACGTACAGATTCTTGGGAAGTAGGTCTTACTGCACGTTTCCTTAAACATTTCAATTTTGATGTTTCATTCTATAATACCAAGACTTACAATCAAACCATGGATGCAAAGCTTTCTCCAACAGGAGGCTATAGTACATTCTATGCGCAGACTGGTAACGTACGTAACCGTGGTGTAGAACTTTCACTTGGTTACAAGAATACATGGAACAAGTTTTCATGGAGTTCTAACTACACATTCAGTGCCAATAAAAACAAGATTTTAAGCCTGATTGATGGTTACATAAACCCTGTAACCGGTGAAGAAATAACAAAAGACCGTATGGATGTAGGTGGTTTATCAAAGGCACGGTTCATTCTAAAAGTAGGTGGATCTTTAGGTGATCTCTACTCACAGTCTGACTTGCTTCGAGATTCAAATAATAAGATTTATGTAAATGCCGATGGAAATGTAGCAGTGAATGACAAAGCTGATGATATTTATTTAGGATCTGTTTTTCCAAAAGCTAATATGGCATGGCGCAATGACTTTCAATATGGTAACTGGGGACTTGGCTTCCTTCTTACTGCCCGTTTGGGAGGAGTCGTTTACTCTGCGACTCAAGCCGTTCTTGACTCCTATGGTGTATCCGAAGCTACAGCAGCAGCTCGTGATAATGGTGGAGTCGTGATAAACGGCAACGATATGATTGACGCGCAAAAGTGGTATACAGTGGTTGGTGCCGACAGCGGTATTCCTCAATATTACACTTATAGTGCTACCAATTTACGTCTGCAAGAAGCTTCTGTCAGCTACACTATCCCAAGAAAGAAATTGAAAAATATTATGGATATCACTCTTTCGCTGGTAGGTCGTAACTTGTGGATGATTTATTGCAAGGCTCCTTTCGATCCTGAATCTGTAGCCACTACAGGTAACTATTACCAGGGAATTGATTACTTTATGATGCCTAGCCTTCGTAGCGTAGGATTCAATTTGAAACTTAAATTCTAAAAACGGAAAAGATGAAGAAAAATACAATAATACAGTTTATAGTCACTGGTATGTTTCTTTTCGGTGCAACTGCATGTACAGGAAACTTTGAAGATTACAATAAAAATCCTCATGAACCAGACCAAAATGACATGGGAGTAGATTGGTATTTGGTAAGATCATTAGCTCTTAATTTACAAGATTTGATGATGCCAGAACAAGAGAACTTTTCTCAATATGTAGACTGTTTGATGGCAGGAGCATTTTCGGGATATGTAGCAGACTCCAATTTGGGTACAGGTTGGTCTGGTCGTTACGCAACTTATAATCCTTCAGACGATTGGAAAAAAATTCCATTCAATGATTTTTATTCAAAGTTTTATCCTGATTACTTCAATTTGAAAAATCAAAGCGATGATGAACTTTTCTTATCGTTGGCCGAGTTATATCGTATCGTCGTAATGTTACGTGTAACAGATACATATGGTCCCATCCCTTATTCAAAAGTAGGTGCAGCTAATGCGATCAAATCCCCTTATGATTCTCAGCAAGCTGTCTATGCCAAAATGCTAGAAGATTTGGATAATATTATTACAGTATTAGGAAAGTTTGGCAACCAAAGCTTCAGCTCAAGTGCTGATAGAATTTATAATGGCAATACATCAGCATGGTATAAGTTTGCCAACTCTTTGAAGCTAAGAATGGCGATGCGTACTTGCTATGTAGCAGGATTTAACGTGAATGGAAAAACATCACAGCAATTGGCTGAAGAAGCTGTAGCAGCAGGTGTTATGACTGCTGCAACTGATGGCGCTTATCGTAAAGTTGCCGATCATAATCCATGGCAACGTTTTATGGTACTATGGTCAGATGCACGAATTTCAGCGGATTTAACCTGCTACATGAATGCATACAACGATCCTCGTCGCGAAGCATATTATGATAAAAGTACTTTTGGCACCGTGTCGGGAAATGCATATACTGGAGAAGAAAGTTATGTAGGTTTACGTCGGGGTATTCTGCAAGGACAATATAACTCCTGGTCACAAGGCTCTTCTTGTATGAAAGTCACTACGAGTGATAATATAGTTGTGTTCCGTGCATCAGAAGTCGCTTTCTTGCGTGCTGAAGGAGCTCTTCGTAACTGGAACATGGGAGGAACAGCTAAAGACTTCTATGAGGAAGGAATCCGTTTGTCGTTTGAAGAAAACGGAATTACCAGTGGAGTCGAAAATTATCTTGCAAGTACGGGAAAAGTAGAAGCATATAAAGATCCACTGAAAGGACAAAGTGCCCAAACTTATGATTACTCTGGAGCTATTAATACAAATGTAACTGTGGCATGGTCTGGAGGTGATTTTGAAAAAAGCTTAGAACAGATTATTACTCAAAAATGGATTGCAAACTTTCCAAATGGTATGGAATCATGGACTGAGTACCGTCGTACAGGCTATCCTAAATTAATGCCAATGGCAGCAAATGCAAGTGGAGGAATTGTTAATGATGCGGAAGGTGCACGACGCATGCCATATCCAACTGATGAATATCGTGAAAATAGAGAAAGCGTAGAAGCAGCAGTTGCGACATTGACACAAGAGTCCAAGACTAAAAGAGGAGATACGATGGCAACTCACGTATGGTGGGACTGTAAATAAATCAACCAATGAGTAACAAAAAATAAAAATATATACCAAGTACTTAGTATATTAAATTATACAAATAAAATTACCTTAATTATAGCATATATGAGAAGAAAAATAAAATATCTCATGCCTGTAATGCTGGCATGTTCTATGATGCAGTTCTCGTGTTCTGACTGGACAGATCCAGAAAGCATCAATATACATACTCCTTCTATGGAGGAACAAAATCCGGAACTTTATGCTCAATACCTGGAATCTCTCAACAACTTTAAAGCAACAGACCATCAGGTAGTAATTGTTTCAGTTAATAATGTAAGTACTGTAACAACCTCACGCAGTCAACATCTTACTGATATGCCTGACAGTCTCGACTATATTTGTCTAAACAATACAATGGAAGTAAATCAGGCAAATATATCTGAGATGAAGGAAGTACGTCGATTGGGTACAAAAGTATTGGGATTAGTTGATTTCGATGCTATAGAAAGTGCATGGAAAAAGATTCTTGAAGAAGAAGCAGCCAACGCTGTACCTAATCCCGAATCTGATGAAACAGAAAATGGAGAAGAAGGAGAAGAGACTGTCGACGATGCAACACGTTTTATTGAATACTGCAAAAGTGAGGTCACTAAACAAATCGCCGCAAGTAACGCTTTAGATGTAGATGGAATTGTAGTGAATTATACAGGCTTCGACCTCAATTCGCTTGTTGAAGAGAATGAAATTGCCGCTGAAACAGCACGTCAAGGAGCATTCTTTGACGCGGTAGCTAACTGGAAAGTTGCGAATACTAATAAGGACTTGCTTTTCAAAGGTTACCCGCAGAACGTTATTGGTAAAAGTCTGCTTTCTGATTGTAAATACATCATTGTCAATGCGCATGGAGCAAAAAACCAATACGAGATGTCTTATCTCATACTCATGGCATCAGCAAAAAACGTACCAACCGACCGCTTCATCATGGGAGTAACAACGCCTTATCTTACCAATTCGGGGAGTTACAATGGTGAACTCGGAGATGGCTCATCTGCCATCATTGGAGCTGCTCAATGGGCAGTGGCAAAGACGCCTGACTACACCAAAGCTGGAATTTCAATTGATGCAGCGGAAAAAGACTATTTTAATGCCAGCAATGTATACCCAACCTTAAAAGAAGCTATAAGTATATTGAGTCCAACCGTTAAATAAAAAACTGCCTTATGAAATTAAACAATTTAATATTTACAGCTCTTGCCGGTTTCTCAATAATTCTTGCCGGTTGCCAGAACAACGATGAAAATGAACAGCATTATGACAATAAACTCTTCATTTCGGCATCGAACTTTACTAAGGAAATACTGTTCAAAGCTGGTGATACAAATGTAGAAACTGGTCTTTCAGTAGCCATAGCAAAGCCTGAAGAACATGATATCAAAGTGACTATGTCACCTGCTCCCGAACTTTTATCAACTTATAAACTGGCATATTACGATGAAACTGCAGTACTTCTTTCTGAAGAACATTATTCAATGCCAGAAACTTCGACTACCATCAAATCAGGTAGTATAGTTAGTCCAGAATTGCCTATTGAATTCATTAATACAGGAGAACTTGATATCAAAACCACTTATGTGCTTCCAGTCACTATTAAATCAGTGGAAGGAATCGGCGTTTTGCAAAGTGCTAAGACATATTATTATGTATTCCGCGGAGCATCACTTATTAATGTGGTATGTAATATCAGTCGTAATCGTGCTTATCCGGACTTCAAGAATGACTCCAAATTCAATAATCTAACGGAGAATACGATGGAGATACTGTTCAAGGCCAATTCATTCCCTAATACTCTGAACACGTTGATGGGTATCGAAAGCAATTATTTGCTCCGTATCGGTGACGCAACCATTCCGAATAACCAACTTCAAGTAGCTACTTCTGTTAACAATTGTACAAGCGCAGACCTTCAACTTGAAAGTGGCAAGTGGTATCATGTAGCTGTCGCATTCAATAAAGGTAATGTCAAAGTATATATCAATGGCGTAGAAAAGCTTTCCGGTTCAACGGGAAAGAGTTCTGTTAGTCTTGGTGCTAAACATACCAATGAGGAAGACGGCTCACGTTGTTTCTGGGTAGGTTATTCCTATAAAGATGACCGCTATTTTGATGGCGTCGTTTCCGAAGTACGAATCTGGAATCGTGCATTAACAGCAGAAGAAATTCAGGCAACAAATCACTTCTACACAATAGAACCTGAATCGGAAGGGCTCATTGCATATTGGAAATTCGACGAAGGTTCGGGTACAGTAGCTAAAGATTACAGCGTGAGTGGCTATGATTTGACAATCGAAAAAGAACCTAAATGGGAATCTGTTTCATTGCCTCAATAATAAATCATTTAACTAAGAATTGAATATGAATATGATAAACAATATCAAATATGCTTTCCTGCCAGTGGTAATGTTCACTATGGCAACCTTCACATCTTGTGAGGAAGACATTGAAATAGGAAACAAGATAGATGAATCTTCTTATTTGGCATCGACTCAACTGAGCGGATTATTATTGGACGAAAATACGAATAAAAACAGTTCGGTAATCGAGCTCCGAAATAATGAATATAGCACTAATGTGGTATTCCGTCTTTCTAAACTACCTCAAAAAGGAGTAGATGTTCAAATAGCTGTCGAGGAATCATATGCAGCTATATACAACACTATCCATGAAACGGATTTCGAAGTGTTTCCTGCCGCTAATGTGAAAATCGCAAATAATGGTACTTTTGTACTTGCCCCAGATGATAAAGTTACCCCAAGCGTGAAAGTTACACTGACTACGTTTGATGGAATGGAAGAGGATAAAACCTACATAGTACCTTTGACAGTAACATCTTCTACTGAAGGAGTAACATTTACTGAAACGTCCAAGCATATGGTGCTTCTCGTTCAAGATTATCGCAACAAACCTAATACTAACAAAGGAGAAGATGCGGTACAAACAGTTCTTTATTTCGAAGTTAATGATACTAACCCGCTCAATGCCCTTGAGTTTCTGACTGAAAGTGGTAAATATTTTTTCGACCATATCGTACTTTTTGCTGCTAATATCAATTGGGATCCAGAGAAACAACGAGTATATTTAGCGAACAATGAAAATGTTCAATTCTTGCTCGACAATAATGATAAGTATCTACAACCATTGCGTAAAGCTGGTATGAAAATTATTATCAGCATCCTTGGTAATCATGACGAAGCTGGTGTCGCTCAACTTTCGGATATGGGAGCTAGGGAATTCGCCCGGGAACTGGCAGCTTATTGCCGTGCTTATAATCTGGACGGCGTCGCTTTCGATGACGAATATTCGAACTCACCAGACCTTTCAAACCCCTGGCTTGCAAGCCCATCAGCTTATGCAGGTTCACGATTAATGTATGAATGTAAAGCTGTCATGCCGGAAAAAATTGTCTCGCTCTATAACCTTGGCAACATGTATTCAAGTAGTCTCCAAGTTATCGATGGTATCGAACCTGGTCAGTATTGCGATTATGCTGTAGCTGACTATGGTGGTGCTGCTGGGCCAGGTACCGGTATGACATTGAAACAGTGTGCTGGTATGTCAATAGAACTAAGACGAGGCAGTGGCAACTCAAGTGAATCTACAGCGCGTTCTAGAAAAGAAGCTGGTTATGGATACTACATGTTCTTCGCACTTGACCCATCATTATATGGTTCACAAGTATATAGATGCCAATCCGTTTGTAAAGGTTTGTACGATGAAACATTAGTTTATCCAAGTTACTATTATAAAAAGAATAGTACAGAACGTGAAGCTATTAACTGATTAATGTATATTTTACCTTAAAAAGAATAGATATGAAATTATTTAAGAATTTAATGATAGTGTTATCGGTATCCCTCCTACTATGGGGTTGTTCTGATGATGATGAATCAATCAATAATGGTAATTCAACAATCTCACTATCGACCAATATACTCCAAGTGGATAAAAATGGAGGGGATGCTACAGTTACTGTAACAAGCTCCGATAACTGGCGGTTGTCAGGAATATGTGATTGGGCACATCCGTCAATAACTTCAGGTAAAGATGGTGATGTAGTTACTTTTACCATCGATCCTAACAAATTAGATGAAAAGCGTACTGCAACCTTCAAGTTTTTCACAGGTTCTTCAGTTGTGCCACTACAAGTAGAGTCTCAACCTGCATATATAATGGATTTACTTTCTGACGAAGCTCTTTCTATTACTAAAGAAAAAAGTACTGTGAGAATTCAACTTAATACCAATGTGGCCGACCCAACGATAACATATAGTGACGGTGGTGAAGAATGGCTGACATTTGATAGACGTAATGAATTCGGCGGTAAAGTAACTTTATCATTCACTGCTGCCGAGAACAAGACATATAAAGATCGTAGTACAAAAATTACAATCTCAAGCCCACTCGTTACTGAGAGTGTCAATGTAGATATTAATCAAAAACAAACAGATGCAATTATCACCGAAAGTAACACTTTAACATATGATCTAACAGCACGCACTATCTCTTTAAAAGTGAAATACAACGTCAATTACGCTATTTCCATAACAAAAGGGAAGGATTGGATCACTGATCAATCAATTTCCGAACCACAAAAAGGTGATGATGGTTTGACTACGGTTACTGTTACTTATAAACTATCCGCATCACCAGCTTCGCGTGGAGGTACAATTCATATTGCCCAAACCAGTGGTACATTAGCAAAAGATATTGCTATTGTTCAAAAAGATCCGGACGCCAGCCCTGTGGAAATTCCAGATGCCGTTCTTCGAGCACTTTGTATATCTAACGGTTGGGCTCTCCCTATTGATGATACCAAATGTATTATTCTTGAAGAAGGATTAAACGCAACTTCATTCTCTAACACCTCATACTCTAACCAGATTAAAGATCTAACCGGAATAGAGTATTTCCCTAACCTGACTTCATTACGTTTAGGTTATTGTTCAAACATGAAAAAGCTTGATATTTCAGGTTTACATAAGGTATCATCACTCACATTTAATAGCCCTACTATTTGTGAAGAGTATAATTTGGGAGATAATCCAATTACTAGTTTCAATGCAGGAGGTAGCTATGTTTATTCGGAGGCAGAAAGTCTTAAAGTCATCAGTAGTAAACTTGAGTCTTTGGATTTAAGTCTTGTTTCCTGGTATGCAAGTTATGATAATGTTACATCAATTGATGCTTCGGAATGTCCAGCATTAACAAACTTAAACGCCAATCGTAGCAGCAAAATTAAGACTCTTTATTTAAAGACTGGTCAAGTGATACCAAAGTTAACTAAGAATGATGCAACTACTATTGTTTACAAATAATTAATATATAGAGAAATAATTTATAGAGAATCCCTTTATTTACTCTTTCCAAATCTGTGAATAGAGTCAAATAAAGGGATTATTGCTATCTATTTTTATCTAATGCTAGCTCTTATCTTAAAATACTCTTTTCATCTATAAACAAACCACAACCAGTACTCAAAGACCTTTTTGAATCCAACAATATTGAAATCAACTGATTATATAATCAATGTAACCTTAAAACTCTAAATCATATAAAGATTAAGAGTCATTCAAAAAACAAAACTATTCCACCTGCTCTTTCGGGTAATTCACCAAATACAGTGTCTTTGTCGCCCGAGTAAAAGCTGTATACAACCACCGGAAATAATCCGGAGTCAAATACTCATCTGTCATATACCCCTGATCTAAAAACACATTCTGCCACTGTCCGCCTTGCGCTTTATGACAGGTTATTGCGTATGCATATTTCACCTGCAAAGCATTGTAATGCGGATCGGCTTTCATCTTTTTCATCCGGTCTCTTTTGTTTGGAATATCTATATAATCCTCAAGTACCGTATAGAACAATCGGTCATTGTCTTCTTTCGGCAATGCAGGTGAGTCCGAATGTAAAGTGTCTAATAATAGATTCGCATCCAATTCAAAATCATTCTGATCAGGAAAGCGGAGAGTAACTTCGGCAAAACGAAAACCATATATTTCACGAGTTCGACGAACACGCCGGACAACTGCAATTTCTCCATTAGCTATAAAATCCATCTCCTTATATTTCTCCGTCCAATAGTAATTATTTTTGGCTAT
>NZ_JAHQVH010000004.1:0-234500 GCF_019052435.1 Bacteroides sp. MSK.20.12
TAATGAGTTCGCAGTTCGGGAGTGCCGAAGTCGGGATTTATCCACTGTTCGTTGTTGGTGGAAAGTTCGGGAACGACATAGATTCTGGACTCCCCGATGTTACGCATATACTCGGCAGTCCTTCGGTTGTGCGCCTCGCTCGATGCGATGTTGCAAGGCTTGATGTGTATGCTTGATTTTGTTGCCATAGCTTCTTTTCTTTGTTTACAATTGATTTACTTTGCTCGCTTTCGCAGAGGGGTTCTTAGGGGTAACCCATAAGCGGAGATTGCAAAGAGAGGGTCACTCTTTGCTCGGGGTTCTCAGGGGTGAAACGCCCTGAGTGGGTCATTAGGGCAAAGCCCTAATCCCCTCGGGAGAGCCCACAACTACGAAAGCGGAGCGTGTAGTTATAGTGGGCTATAACCGGAAGCCGTTCTTCTTCTCCGGTGATTGGCTGCGCACCCCTTTGGCGGATTGAACTTGCCTTTTTCTTTCAGCCTGTTCCTGTAAATATTCGTTCAAGTCCTTGCATCCGCTGTAAGTCTGAGAAGCGTCACGGATGTATCGGTCTCTGCCGTATTCCTCACGGATTTGCCGGAGTGCTTCCATTCCTGCATGGTCGTTGTCGAAAAAGCAGTGGATGCGTTCGTAATTGCCCAACGGATAGAGAGCCTTGTTCACATTCGATACGGAATTCAATACGATGTAATCCTGTCCATCCAGCTCCGGATAATTCGGACAGTTCTCTTGTCTCAATGTCAGAAAGGAGAGGTAGTCCATAAATCCCTCGAACACATAACAGGTGTTCCTCGCTTTTCCCGACTGCCTGATGTGGGAGATTTCCTTTGGGGCGATGCAGCCCTTGAAATAGCGGTTGCGGATTTCATATCCACCCGAACCATTGGGAAAGGCGATGGCAAAGTACCGCTTGCCGTTGTGAGTGAAACGTGCTTCACTACATTCTCTTTTCGCCAGTTCTATGTTAATTCCTCTACCTTGTAAGTAGGCAAGCAGGGTAGGAGATGACAGCGGAACAATCTCCAACTGTTGGAAGCTCGGCTCGGAAGAGTTTTGCTTTCCAAAAGAGAAAGATACCGGGCGCACGTGCGGTGTCTGCTCTGCTATCCGTTTCAAGATGTAAGGTACATGGTCGGTAGCGTACAGGTGTGCAGCCAGTTCTATGATGCCACCACCTTTACCCAAACCGAAGTCATACCATTGTTCACGTTCGGTATTTACCTTGAACGAGGCTTCGGCTTCTTCCCTTAACGGTGATTTATACCACAGATTGACACCTTGTTGCTTGATGGGAGAATATCCTAAACTATGCAGATAATCCGCTATTCTGATTTGCTTGGCTGTCTGTATATCCATAAAATGATTGTTTTAGTAGTTGGTGAATTGGTTTATTTTTCTTTTTGCCCGTACCTTTTTAGGAAGTACGGTCTATAATCACTTCACTAAATTCTCGTATATATAGGATACGGTAATAAAGTGAAGTGATTTAGTCCCATTCCCCAAGCACTTCACTATATTCCTAATATATACACCCCGAGAATAAAGTGAAGTGATTGCAGGGAAATGGGCTAATAGTGGAAGTCAGGCATGAATGTGTATTTTCTGCCTGTCTCCTGCACTATCATCCGTTTGTTGCGAAGCATGGTGATGAGCGATACCGCCTTTTTATGGTTCAGCTTTACACCCACTGACATATAGGTCTTGATTAAGGCATCTTCCAGTTCCTTGTAGCCGTATTCCTCTTTCAGCCCGAAAACGGCTTCCAATGCGATACGGTGCTGCTGCTCGGTGATATGCCTGTAAGGGTCGAACTTCTCTTCTTCGGGTCTTCCCGGCTTCTTTGTTTCAGGTTTGTATCCCTCAATGAGTTCGGGAAGGGCTTTGTCGTTGATACGGAATGCGAAAGGCTCAAAGTCCATTGCCCGGATGTGAATGGCTGAAACATGGCTGATGTCACCGTTGCCCTTGTCCTTTTCTACCTGCAATACGGTTTCCGCCTTGTTGTTCAACTCCGTACCGATGTGCCCTCTTGCGTTCTCATCCCCTTTGTTCTGATGCAGTATCGTATGGATATGTATCTGCTTGTCGTCCGTCCACTGCATCAGCTTGGATATGATGCGTGTTGATTCACCGGGGCTGTTGATGTCATACACCATATCCCGTATGCCGTCTATAATTACAAGACCGATTTCGGGTGTATTGTAAATAGCCTGTTCCACAATCCTGATACGCTGCTCAGGCGTGTATTTTCTTAAGGCAAGAAATTCAAGATTCTCATTGTCCCTATCATCTGGCAAACCAGCCATTCGCAAAATGCGCGTCATGACTTTCAGACAATGGTAAGGGCTTTGCTCTGTATCAACATAAAGCACTTTCCGCTTATCTTCAGGCAGTTCAGCTACATACCGCAGCACTGTGCCATTCTTCAATGCAGCGGCTACGATAGCCGATACATTGAACGTTTTTTTACTTTTGGCTTTGCCGATGGATGCGCTGAAATTACCCAATGTCCCAATGACAGAATCATGTACTTTAAGGATTTCAGGTGCTTTCTCATAACTTTTCGACAAGCTCAAACGTGAGGCTTGCCAAAGGATTATGGCTTCTTCAGCCGATATTTCCTTAGTCTCTTTCATATAGTCCATAGCCATGCCTCCCGTTATTTCCGTCCTCCTGTTTTCTTTCCAGCCAGTTCAAGGGCAAGCTCAACATTCACGATAATCTTACGTCCTATCTGAGTGATTGCCTTGTCAATCTTTCCGCTTTTCTTGATACGGTTGGCGGTGGGTAGGCTGCACCCGAACAGTTTGGCTATGCCCAGTATTCCGTACACATATTTTCTTTCTGTGTCTGTAACGGGCTGTGGCTGCGTTTCCGTTTGACGGGAAGCGTGCTTGCTTAGGAATATGAACTCTTCACCTGTCATCTGCCAGACGGGTTTTGATAATAATTCTTGAAGATTTTTCATCGTTCAATCTATTTAGTCGTTTAACAATCAGCCCTGCGCACTGGCTGTTATCTCTGTTCTCGAACGATGCAAAATTAGGTAGGGTTGTAAGTGGTAAGGATGTGGTTGATACAAATGGAATATCTTGTTATTTATCTGAATATCAGATAATAAAAATACCACTCAAAAATTTAATTTGAGTGGTAAAAGTGGTTGTTTTGTAAAATGTCAGGGCATATCACAGATTATCGGAATATTGCGTCCATTTCTTTGGCAAATTTCCGGTTGCTGTCACTGGGGAAATCGGAAACAGGCTCTTTGTACTTTGACTTGTAGTAGCTTTCCTCAATATCCAATATTTTCAGGATATTCCTCTTCCAATTCTCCCTGTCCTGTTTGGGCAGTTTTTCGCTCATCAGGAATATCAGATAGCAGGTACGTATTTTTTCTCTCGGTCTGATTTGGGGTTTGGTGTCGCTTGGTAGCAGGTTCATGCAGGTATAGAAATTATGTTCGGAAATATTCTCGAACTGTTCTCCCACGCAGGTTACATGAATGAGCGAAAGCAGTTCCATATTGAAATACTCAGTCTGTTTCGTTCCCAGCACTTCTTCCTGTATGTTGGGGGCGTTTGGTTCTTGTTTGGCTGGCTCTTCCGGCTCGTTTGTTTCATCAAATACATATTTCGCCAATGTCTCTTTGAGGTGGCAGCCCAGCCGATAGATTTCATTGAAACGGCTTTCTGCATATTGCAGGGCTTTCTCTCTGGTCTGTTTTTGCAGATCGTAGAGTTCGGTCAGCTTGTTTTTTTCCTCCTCGTATTCAGCCTTGAACCGTTCATATTCCATTTCCGCACGCTTTTCATCCTCTGCGGTGTGTTCCCGATAACCTATGGAATCGTATCGGTGGTATGCTTCGTTTAGCGGAGCATGGAGCTTGGTCGTCTTGTATTGCTGTTCTTCTATGGCTTCTTTATAGATTTCTGAAACTCGGAAGCAGATATTGTAAACGGTCTGTTCATCCGGCATACATCCTTTCTTGTAATAACTTATGTTTTCGCATACTTCCTTTTTCAGGCTGTTCAGAATCAGTGTGTATTGCTCCTGTGGAAGATGAAATACCAGTTCAAGAATGGCTGTTTCAAGAACCGTTACATCATTGTAGTCCAGATAGAACTTGGTAATGAATTTCTGCTTTTCAAAAGAGAAACCTTTATTATCAGACCAGTCTTTGTATATTCTGTTCAATTCTCCGTATCGGGGAATCAGCGTTGTAATTACATCTTTCATGGACGCAACTATTTTTGAGTGTTATTGTCTTTGTCAAGGAAAGAAGCCAGTTCTTCTTCCACTTCTTCCACGCTGGGCAACGCTGATTTCAGTTTCTCGGGAATCACTTTGCTCAATTGATAATCGCTGATGCCGATGGGCTGGTCGTAGCCTGTCAATGCGTATTGTGCCACAACTTCGTCTTTTCCCTTGCATAGCAACAACCCGATAGTCTTGTTGTCATTCTCTCCCCTCAGTTTATCATCCACCACATTGATGTAAAAGTTGAGTTGTCCGGCATATTCCGGCTTGAAAGGAGTGGCTTTCAATTCTATGACAATATATGCGTGCAACGGAATGGAATATAGAATCAGGTCGGCAAAGAAATCGCTGTTTCCTACTTGGAAGTGCTTCTGCCGGGCAACGAAGGCAAAACCGTTGCCCATTTCTTATGCCAACAAATTTATTATGCAAAGTGACTTAAACTAAATCACAGCTACAAAAGTAATTATAAAAAGATTTATCTCCATCACTTTGCATAATATTTTCATCAGAAAGACTTTAAAAAATCCATTAACTTTTCATTTCCTTGCCACATAGGTTTAGTATCCACCTCCTGAACAACTTTAATATAAGCTTTTTCTATAGCCTCCCGTTTCACTTTTGAGTCCGCTCTTGCATAAATTTCTGTAGTTTGCACATTCACGTGCCCCAAAATATCTCTAATATAAACTAAGTTAACCCCAGCTTGTAACAGATGCATTGCCTTACTATGCCTAAGACTATGACAGCTTATTTTCCCCTTCATTAACGTGGGATGAAGTAGCTTTGCCTTTTTGATGTATCTATCCAGTATATTCGCCACCCCTGCTCTTGTCAGCTTTTCGCCCCAACAGTTTGTAAATAGCGGATGTTGTAGACATTCTGATCTCAACAATCCATTCTCTTTCATATATATTTTCAGTATATCCAACTGTTCTTCAAGCATTGGTACAACTCTATTTTTATTCCCTTTTCCCGTGATTATTACAGTATATGGTTCATCTAATCGAACACATTGCGGAGTTAGGCTTATTACTTCTGACACTCTACACGCTGTATCATACATAAGTGACAATAACGCCAGATCCCTACGACCTTTAGGTTTGGTCGTATCTGGTTGTTGCAGAAGAATCTTCATCTCTTCTACCGTTAGATAGTTCATAATAGGCTTGACACTCTTTTTATTATTTATAGCCATTATTTCTTGATATTCGTATAGATGGTCTGAACTCTGATATTGGAGGTACTTAAAAAATGATTGTATGGCAGCAAGGCGAAGATTACGTGTTGATGTACAGCAACTTCTTTTTGTTTCCAACCAATCAAGGAAGGACAAGATATTCTCTTTTGTTATACTTTCCATTGTCAGTTTTTCAGCTTTTACACCTTTACTTTCCATGTATACCAGATATAAGGTAAATGTGTCCCTGTATGAATGGATCGTATTAGTACTTGCTCCTCTTTCATGGGGCAAATACCGGAGAAGGAAGTCTGTTAGATATTTTGAAAAATTTGTAGGTTTCATAAATGTCACATTTTAGGGAAAATATCAAAACCAATGATATCTATTTTTCTAATTAATTCGGGATACATCTCTGACGTAAGCCGAACATAGTTATTCGTCGCCCGCAAAGATTGATGTCCAAGGTAAGTTGATAGGATCGGCAAAGAACAATATAAATCCATACCTTCTTCAGCCATTTTAGCAAGAGAGTGAACGGCAAATGTATGTCTCAAGTCATGCAGACGTATGCGGTCTTTGGGAATGTTTGCTTGAATGAGTATTTTGCAAAATCGACGATATATGCTATCCCTGTCACAAGCCCTTCCTTTAAGTGTGATAAAAAAGGGAGTAGTATCTGATATCTTTACGGGTAATATGTTTCTATGTACAACATAATCTTTAAGAACCTCTGCTAAAGAAGTGGAAAATGGGACAATCCTGTCTTTGCCGTTTTTTGTATCTCGTAAAATGAAGTATTCTTCCTCAAGATTAATATCTTCATTGAGCAGAGACAAGGCTTCACCTATGCGTATTCCTGTTCCGTATAACATGCGAAGCAGTGAAGGCATTATAAAAAAAGAGGATCTCATATCATTATTTCCACTTTGCATATTATCACATGTCGTAAAAATTCGTTCTATCTCTTTTGATGAAAAGATATGAGGGATAAAGGTATTTCTCAATGACGGGGTTCTTGGTATATATGAGCGGATTCCTTTTTTGTTAAGAAACGAAGAGAAAGCACCTAAAATATAGCACCTACGATAATGGTAACTATTGGATTCATTGTCACGTTCCTTGCACCATGCATCTGACAACTCCTTGGTAATACCTATTGCAGTCTCATTTCTTTCAATAGTAAATCTATCAAATAAAGTCAGGACAAACTCTCCCCCAATATACTTAAATCCCATACTGCGCTTCAAGCTCACAAACTCTCTTATCAATGAGGCGTAAATGCCTTTAAAATTTCTATTCATAAAAATAGCCTCCTTTCTGGGTATAAAAGTTTTCACATACAGGTGATACATCAAGGGAGCATTTTTTCAGTGATTGGATATCTATTCTTAGATAATAACTTGTTGATTCCGTGTTCTCATGCCCTAAAACTTCGCTTATAACAGGGAGCTTTACCTGCTCTTCTAAAAGAAGTGTCGCTAAGGAATGTCGAAGGGCATGTGCGCCATGATGCTTGTTCTTTATATTTACGTTGGCTTTAAGAAAATATTTCTTGGCTATCTGGGATATGACCGGTTGGTTTATGTGAGTATAGGGAGAACGTGCCAAGAGAAATATATATGATGACTGGGACTTTGGACGTCCATACCGTAGATATTCAATAATAGCATTGCCTATTTCCGGTAGAAGTGGCAGTTCTAATTCCTTATTTGTTTTATGCTGGATTAAACGTATGGCATTATCCTCCCACAATATATTTTCAAACTTTAAATTTGCTATATCAGAAGCCCTCAAACCAAGCATTGTGGCTAATAGAATAATTGAGTAATTACGTTTTCCTGTAGTCGTACTTCTATCCACAGAAGACACTATCTTTTTTATTTCTTCAGAAGTGTAAGCTGACGGTAGCTTAGGCTGTTTCTTATAATTATCTTTTGGAATAAATGCCGCTAAATCCATATCTATAATTTTGTGTTCATATAGATATCGGAAAAAGTTACGTAGAATATGGATGGATATACTTGCTACAGATTTATATTTAGTACCAATGGTATTAAGATATTTAATGATGTGGGTAATCTCAACTTGTTCTATGGAGGCTACTTTTGCAGATGTTAGAAAATCAAGGAAACGATGGAATATTTGTTTGTGATTGTAGATAGTGTGTCCGGACAAGCGTTCTTGACTTCGAGATAATATATATTGCATCATCAAACTGCCAATCTCTCCTTTCAATTCTACCGGAACTTTTCTTGGAATAACTTGGCCTGTAATGAGGTAATTTTTCAGGAGTAAGATAGCGGATAAAAATTTCTTGTCACCAGATTTTAATGAAGTTAAATCTTTAGAACCATAAAGAGAAGATAAAAAATCATCGCAGACTTTAGGGGTGAGGGAATGCAAATCATTGTTCTCCATGAACTGCCTTAATTGATTCCATTTCCATGCATAGCCTTCCAATGTACTATCTGTACGAGAAAAATCCTCTTTTAAGATTTTCAGCATAGAGGATGTGACTGCTTCAAAAGTTGTTGAGTGATCATTCATACGTCATTAATTTAAGTTGTGGCAATATCACCGCACTTAAATTAATGAAATTCTTATGTAAAGAAATAAATGATTATATTTTTATAATTACTTTTGTAGCTGCGATTTAGTTTAAGTCACTTTGCATAATAAATTTGTTGGCATAAGAACTTTTATGTAAAGGTTTGCATAACATTTCCAACAGGTAGCGGGTAACGTGTTTCACCAGCTGTTCTTCAATATCCCTTTCGTCTGCTTTTTCTTTGGCTCCTGCCAAATCAAAGATGTACGGATCTTTGAGTAGGTAATTGGCAAGGTCGCTTTGTGGAGCCGGAAGTGTGGTCGTGAAATTGTTTACCTTGTTGTTGCTGATTTGTCGGCTGTACAAATCACTGTCAATCTGTAATTTCAATACATTGCTGCTCCATCCCATTTCTATGGACTGCTTCGTGTACCAGTAGCTTAGACCTAAAGGTAGCGAACTGTCAAGTATAGTCATTTGGCTTGTCCAGTTTATTTTGGCTATAGGAGAGGTCAAGAAAATTTCTTCTATTTCCCTGATTCCCATCCTGTAAATGGCAGAAACGGTTTTTCCCACATCTTCAAATTGCGCAGGAACCTCCTGCGTAATTGCTAACGATTGACAATCAATAGATTGTATTTGCGCAGTAAGTTCCTGCGTAAATTGCTTGTCATTCAGTTTCAATACTTCATTGGTCACACTCTGTATGGTTGGGACAGACAGTCTTGCATCCGTTTCTATGAAACTTTGCAACGCTCTTAAAGGATATGCCTTTGCAAACTGACACATATAGGTAAGGTTGCGTTCCGAATAGCCTTTCTTTTCAGGGTAATGCAGTCGGATAGCCTTTGCCAACTGCTTGATGATTTTGCTTCCCCATCCGTGCAGCTGCTGGTGATAAAGGATGTAATTGCCTACCTTCCAGTAATGGAACAGCATTTGTGCATTGGCTGCAACAATCAGCCTTACTTGTGCCTGTTCTATTTCCGAACCGACCGCTTGAATGAATGCATCAAAATTCGTTTTCTCTATATTGGATTCCTTGTTGCTCATATTGTGATGATAATTTCTACAAATATAGTCATTGGTAACTATCTATGAAACTGTTTGATACTTTTATAGTTGATTAAATTTGTTCATGGCGTTTGCCTTAATATCATCCGCTATGTCAATGTAGGGTTTCATAGCCTTGTAGTCGCTGTGGCCCGTCCATTTCATGACCACCTGTGCCGGGATTCCAAGAGCCAGCGCATTGCAGATGAATGTCCTTCTTCCGGCATGGGTGCTTAACAAAGCGTACTTGGGTGTGACTTCATCTATACGTTCATTCCCCTTGTAGTAGGTTTCCCGTACAGGCTCGTTGATTTCCGCCAGCTCACCCAGTTCTTTCAGATAATCATTCATCTTCTGATTGCTGATGACGGGCAATGCCATGTGATTCTCGAAATGAACATCCTTGTATTTTTCAAGAATGGCTTTGCTGTGGTCGTTCAGTTCGATTATCAGGCTGTCCGCTGTCTTGACTGTGGTAACTTCAATGTGGTCGGGTTTCACATCGCTTCTTTTCAGATTGCGAACATCCGAATATCGTAAACTCGTAAAACAGCAGAACAAGAAAACATCCCTGACACGTTCCAAATACTGTTTGTCATGCGGTATCTGGTAGTCTTTCAGCTTGTTCAGTTCATCCCAAGTCAGGAAGATTACTTTTTTCGAGGTGGTTTTCAGTTTCGGTTTGAATGTATCGTATGCAATGTTCTGATGATGTCCTTTCTTGAAGCTCCAGCGCAGGAACCATTTGAGGAATCCCATTTGCTTGCCGATGGTGCTGTTTCTCATATCCTTGGTATCACGTAGGAAGTTGACGTATTCGTTCAATCCAAACTCGTCGAAATAGTTAAACGTTGCATCCTCCTTGAACTCTTTGAGGTGGTTCCTCACTGCTGCAAATTTTTCATAGGTGGATGCCGTCCAGTTATTCTGGTTACCGCACTCTTTTACAAACTCATCGAACACCTCCCAAAAGCTGACAGGGGCTTCTTCCGGCTGTTCTTCGCTGGTGTCTTTCATTCTCATGTTGAAAGCTTCCTTCAACTGTTGGGTCGTTGGCATGACCTCCTGTACCTCAAATTCTTTGAAAATATTCTGGATTTCGGCATAGTATTTCAGCAAGTCCGTATTGATTTCGGCTGCACTTTGCTTTAGCTTGTTGGTACATCCGTTCTTTACCCGCTGCTTGTCTGCATCCCATTTGGCTACGTCAATCCGGTAGCCCGTTGTAAACTCGATGCGTTGGCTGGCAAAGATGACACGCATACGGATGGGTACGTTCTCTACGATTGGCACACCGTTCTTTTTCCGGCTCTCCAATGCAAAAATGATGTTGCGTTTGATATTCATAATTGGGTGCGTTTGAAATTCTACACCCAAATATACACCCAATTATTGAGATAGCAAAAGACATTTAGAAACATTTAGTTTTACTCTATATTGTAATTTACACTTGATTATCAGTTGTTTGCAGTTTTATGATATTCTGTGAAAGTATAAGTTCGAGAGCCTGTCTCTCCGCTAAGAATAGCAGCTTTTAAGCTGCTATTTCTTTTGTGGAAAATATATTTCCATTGTCTGTTTCCTTATTGGAAAATAAGGAGAGGTGCTCGAGTGGTTGAAGAGGCACGCCTGGAAAGCGTGTATACGCCAAAAGTGTATCACGAGTTCGAATCTCGTTCTCTCCGCTTTTTTGTTTGTTGTTAAAAAAATGTTTGAAAGCGGCTGCCTTGATTTTTCAAAGCAGCCACTTTTTATTCCGGACATTTATTCCAACTCCTCGATAATCTTCTTCACATCTATCGGTTGCAATCTTCCGTACACTTTCTCGCCAATCATCACTACCGGAGCCAGTCCGCAGGCACCTACGCAGCGCAGGCAGTCCAATGAGAATTTTCCATCCGGTGTAGTTTCGCCGACTTCGATGCCTAGTACGCGTTTGAATTCTTCGAGCAACTTCTCGGAGCCGCGCACGTAACATGCCGTACCCATGCAGACGGAGATGGGATGTTTCCCTTTCGGGGTCATGGTGAAGAAGGTATAGAAGGTGACCACTCCATATACTTTCGATACGGGGATATTGAGTTTGGAAGCGATGATGCGTTGCATCTCTTCGGGCAGGTAGCCGTGCAGGTGTTGCGCTTCGTGCAAAATATTGATTAGTTCGCCCGGGTTGTTTCCGTGCTTGTCGCAAATCGTTCGGACTTGTTCTGCCACATCGCAGGCTAGTTTTATATCTGACATAATACTCTTCGTTTAAAGTTAATCCATAGATTTGTTGAAATAGTGCGTGTGCAATAGCGTTTCCGATATCTCGCCCAGTGGTTTGCCGAGATATTCTTCGTACAAGGTCTTGATGTACGGATTCTCGTGTGATTTGCGCAAAGGTTTATTGGCGTCTTCGCGGTAGAGTGCGTTGGCGCGTGCATACAATATTTCCGAGTTGCCATGATGTAACGGTTGTCCGCCTCCTCCGATGCAACCTCCGGGGCAAGCCATAATTTCGATTACATGATATTCGTTGTGCCCGTTTCGTATATCTTCCAGTAGATGGCGGGCGTTGCCTAGTCCGTGTGCGATGCCTACTTTTAATTCAAATCCGTTTAGGTTAATGGTAGCACGCCGGACACCGTTAAGTCCGCGTACTTGCTCGAAGTTTACATTTTTCAGAGATTCTCCGGTATAGATTTCATAAACAGAACGGAGGGCGGCTTCCATTACACCACCTGTTGTACCGAAAATAACGCCGGCACCGGTCGACTCACCCATAGGGTTGTCAAACGGACTGTCTAATACCAGCGGGAAGCCGATATTGGCGCGTTTAATCAGTCGTGCCAGTTCGCGGGTGGAAATAGAATAATCTACGTCGGGAATACCGTTCACTTTAAATTCATCGCGGGCACATTCATACTTCTTTGCCAGACAGGGCATGATGGATACGACTACCAGCTTTTCTCTGGGAATTCCCATCTTTTCCGCCCAATAGGATTTGGCGATAGAACCGAACATTTGTTGCGGTGAACGGGCGGTGGATGGAATGTCCAGCATATCCGGGAAGTGATGTTCGAAGAAGTTTACCCATGCCGGACAGCAGGAGGTCAGGATAGGTAACCGTACGGACTTATCTCCGTTGAGATAGCGCGTCAGACGGTTTAGTATTTCCGATCCTTCTTCCATGATGGTGAGGTCGGCGGCAAAGTCAGTATCGAATACATAGTCGAATCCCAGTTCACGCAGGGCATAAACCATTTTTCCGGTTACCAGTGTGCCGGGAGGAAAACCGAATTCTTCACCCAGGGCAGCACGTACGGCAGGGGCTGTTTGCACAATCACCACTTTATCCGGGTTGGCTAAGTCGTCGAGCAGACGGTTCGTATAATCGCGTTCGGTCAGTGCACCCACCGGACAGACAGCTACGCATTGTCCGCAATAGGTACATTCGCTTTCCGTCATCATCCGGTCAAAGGCAGGGGCTATCGTCGTGTTGAATCCGCGACGGATGGCACCGAGCGCACCGACTGTCTGAACATCGTTGCAGACACTTTCGCAGCGGCGACAGAAAATACATTTATCCATGTTGCGCACGATGGAGGCAGTGATTTCCCGCTTGCGGGGAGAGAGCTCGCCTCCATTGAAAGGCATTTCGCGGATATTAAAGCGTAGCGCTAATGTCTGAAGTTCGCAATTGCCACATTTGGGGCAGGTGAGACAGTCGTTGGGATGATCCGACAGGATAAGTTCGGCTACCACTTTGCGTGCGTTCATCACACGTAGCGTACTGGTTTTCACTATCATTCCTTCCGTGCAACGGGTAGCGCAGGCAGGAGCTAGATTGCGGCGTCCTATTACCTCGACTACGCAGATGCGGCAGGAAGCAGGATTGTTCTTTATGCAGGTGCCTTTCAGGTCGATGTGACACAAAGTAGGTATGTTGATGCCGATTTTCGTGGCAGCTTCAAGGATGGTACTTCCTTCGGGGACGGTGATGAAATGACCGTCTATCTGGAGGGTGATTTGTTTATCTTCCATAGTAATCGATTTTAGCAGACAAGAATAGCGTTGAATTTGCAGCGTGCCATACACATGCCGCATTTGATACATTTATCGGGAGCAATGACATGTGGCTTGCGCACCAGCCCGCTGATAGCATCCGCCGGACAGTTTTTGGCGCATAGATGACAACCAATGCAACGTTCCGGACTGATGGTATACGTTAATAGTGATTTACATTGCTTGGAACGACAAGTCTTATCCCGTACGTGTTCCATATATTCATCGTAGAAGTTATCCAATGTGGATAAAACGGGATTCGGAGAGGTTTGTCCCAGTCCGCAGAGGGCCGTATCTTTGATGACTTGTCCCAAAGTGGCAAGTGTGTCCAGGTCTTTTTCTGTGCCTTTTCCTTCTGTAATCTTGTTCAGTAGTTCCAGCAGACGTTTGTTTCCAATGCGGCAAGGTGTGCATTTCCCACAGGACTCTTCCACTGTAAAATCCAGATAAAAGCGGGCTACGGATACCATGCAGTCGTCCTCATCCATGACAATCATCCCTCCTGAACCCATCATGGAACCGGCCGAGAGAAGGTTGTCAAAGTCAATGGGAGTGTCCAGATGTTTTTCTGTCAGACAGCCGCCTGACGGTCCTCCTGTTTGTACAGCTTTGAATTTCTTTCCGCCTTTGATGCCTCCTCCGATTTCGTAGATTACTTCCCGAAGAGTAGTTCCCATCGGCACTTCGATCAGCCCTACATTATTAATCTTTCCGGCAAGAGCAAACACTTTGGTTCCTTTGGAACGTTCTGTGCCAATCGTTGCAAACCAGTCGGCTCCTTTGGTTAGAATAATGGGAATATTGGCAAGTGTTTCCACATTATTTACATTGGTTGGTTTTCCCAGATAACCGGATTCGGCAGGGAAGGGAGGTTTCAGAGTCGGCTCTCCTCGTTTTCCTTCCATCGAATGAATAAGGGCAGTTTCTTCTCCGCAGACAAAAGCTCCGGCTCCGTATCGTATTTCTATGTCGAAACTGAAATCTGTTCCTAAGATATGATCTCCCAGTAATCCGTATTCGCGTGCCTGATTGATAGCTGTTTTCAGTCGGTTGATAGCTAACGGATATTCGGCACGGATATATACTAATCCTTTGGTGGACCCGATGGAATAACCGCAGACACACATCGCTTCTACAATCGAATGTGGGTCGCCCTCCATAATGGAACGGTCCATGAATGCACCGGGATCTCCTTCGTCGGCGTTACAAACCACGTATTTGACATCCGACTGTTGTTTGTTGGCAAATTCCCATTTCAGTCCCGTCGGGAAACCGCCACCACCACGTCCGCGAAGTCCCGAACGTTTGATAATATCAATAACGTCCGTCGGCTGTTTGTTAAGCAGGCAATCGGCCAATGCAAAGTATCCTTCACGGGCGATATACTCTTCAATATTTTCGGGATCGATAAAACCACAGTTACGCAATGCGATGCGGAGTTGTTTCCGGTAGAAATCCATGTGCTTGGAGTCGCTGACGGTATGTTCCGTTTTAGGATCTACATACAGCAACCGTTCGATTCTTCGTCCTCCGATGATATGCTCGTTGATGATTTCTTCCGCATCTTCGGGAGTGACTTGGGTGTAAAAGGTATTATCGGGGATAATTTTCACGATAGGACCTTTTTCACAGAAGCCGAAACAGCCTACGGTGATGACTTCTACTTTGTCGGTGATTTCGTTCTTTTGGATGGCTTTTAGAAGATTGTCTGTAATACCCTGGCTGGAAGATGCCTTACAGCCTGTACCACCGCAGATCAGAATCTGAAGATGTTGCGCACCGGATGCCAGTCCGTAACACTTTTCAGTCACCTTTTCATTACTTTCTTCGCGCAATGAAAGATTGTGCTCTGCTCTCTTCCTGATTGTTGCCAAATCATGGATAGATAAAATTTTCATAAGTATCAGAATTGTTAGTCGGTTTTTTTGCAAATATAGTTCTTTGTTTGAATAAAAGCAGCGTTCGGGCAAATAAAACAGGTCTTAATGAAAGTAATTAGGTAAATAATTCTCTATCTTCGTATTTAATAGGTAGTAAACCTAAAAATGAAATATAAAGTATGAGACAAATTTTACTGGGACTATGTCTTCTTTGCTTATTGAATAATGCATCCGGACAGGAAAACGGACGGGAAATTCCGTTGCCGGAGAAAATGCCGCAAGAACATCCGAGAGTGTTGACTACACCGGATGGAAAGCAGGATACGTGGGAGCTGATTAAAAAAGAGAAATGGGCGAAAGACGTATTCAATAAATTGAAGGAACGAACCGAAGTATATACCAATCTGACGGATGCTCAACCCGCATGGTTGTTATCCCGTCTGGCCATGTATTGGAAATCTCATGCAACCGAGGTATATGTTAAAGGTGAGACTTACGATCATGCCGGAGGTAAAAAAGCTCCTTATCCGACTGTCCGTTATACAGGAACACGTGGAACGGCTGCTACTCATGGCCGTCCCAAACTGGCAGATGTAGTGCCTTATGACGATGATGAAAACGGAAATGTGACTTTTTGTAATAATGCATTGCCGGAACGTCCTTTGGAAAGTGTACATCCGTCAAAAACGGGACGGAATATCGAAAGTCTGAACCGGGAAATTCTGGGAATAGCTTGTGATGCAGCTTTCCTTTATTGGATGACAGATGAGGAAAAATTCGCGAAACTGGCTGCCGGTGTGTTTGATACGTATATGACTGGAATTTATTACAGAAATGTTCCCATTGATCTGAATCATGGTCATCAACAGACATTGGTGGGGTTGACTTCTTTTGAAGTGATTCACGAAGATGCCCTGCATATCGTTGTTCCCTTGTATGATTTTCTTTATAATTACCTGAAGACCAACTATCCGGAAAAGATGGATATCTATGCCGGTGCATTTAAGAAATGGGCGGATAACATCATTGCGAATGGAGTCCCTCATAATAACTGGGATTTATTGCAGGCACGATATATCATGAATGTGGGATTGGTGCTTGAAGATAATAAAGAGTATGCAGATGGAAAAGGACGTGAATATTATATTGATTATGTATTGAACCGTTCCAGTATCCGTCAATGGAGTCTGTCTCGTCTTGCCGATTATGGCTTTGATTCAACAACTGGTATCTGGGCAGAGTGTCCGGGATATAGCAGTGTGGTAATCAACGATTATGCTAATTTTGCCAATCAGTTTGATAACAACTTGAAATATGATTTGGTAAAGGCTATGCCTGTACTGTCGAAAGCTGTGGCAGCCACTCCGCAATATCTTTTTCCCAACCGGATGATTTGTGGGTTCGGAGATACGCATCCAAGCTATTTGAATACGAACTTCTTTATCCGCATGATACAGAATGCGCAGGCAAACGGTAAAACGGAACAGGAGAACTACTTCAGTGCTTTGCTGAAATGCTTGAATCCCGAAATTGATAATGAAAAGGGTGAGAAGAATAACGTGCGTGTATCTGTCAATTCTTTCTTTGAAGATAAACCGTTAAGTCTGAATCCGAAAGTGAAAGCAGGGAAAATAGAGGACTATGTTTCTCCTTTATTCTATGCTCCCAATGTGTCATGGCTGGTGCAGCGGAACGGAATGCATCCGCGTCATAGCCTGATGATTTCTCTGAATGCCAGTGAAGGAAACCACATGCACGCTAACGGCATTTCCATGGAACTTTATGGAAAAGGATATGTGCTTGGACCAGATGCAGGAATTGGGCTGACTTTGTATAGCGGCCTGGATTATGCCGAATATTATTCTCAATTTCCAAGTCACAATACAGTATGCGTAGATGGAATATCGAGCTATCCGGTAATGAAAAGCAATCATTCTTTTGATTTGCTTTCCTGTTTTCCTGCTTCGGCAGAACCGGGAAAGGAGTTTACTTCTGTGACTTATAGCAATGTCTATTTTCGTGAACCGGAAAGCAGAGCGGATCAGACCCGAATGATGAGCATTGTTACCACCGGATCCGAGACAGGATATTATGTGGATGTATTCCGGAGCCGGAAAGAGCGTGGAGGGGATAAGATGCATGATTATTTCTATCATAATCTCGGACAGACCATGACATTGACAGCAGCTGATGGTATAGACCTGAATCTTCAACCGACAGAAGAACTCGCTTTTGCTGGAGCGCATCTGTATGGTTATTCTTATTTATATGACAAGAAAGTAGCGGCTACCGGTAAAGATGTAAAAGCGACCTTTACCATCGACATGAAAGATAAAGGTGGGGATGATATAGTAATGAATCTCTGGATGAAAGGGGAACCGGATCGTGAAGTTTTCACGGCCTTGTCACCGATGACCGAAGGTTTAAGTCGTACGCCTGGTATGCCATATAATATAAAAGAACAACCAACATTGACTTTCGTGGCCCGTCAGCATGGAGAAGCATGGACTCGTCCTTTTGTCGCAGTCTATGAACCGAGTACGAAGAAAGAACCGTCTGCCATTCAGTCTGTATCCTATTTTGATGCGGAAGAAACTGTTTTGAAAGACTTTGCCGGTATCTGTGTGAAAAGCAAAAATGGGCGTACAGATCATATTTTCTCCTTGTCTGATGCTACGCAGACCGCCACTTATCAAGGAATGAAAGTAAAAGCAGACTATGCAGTTGTCAGCAATGAATATGCAGGAAACCGGACTTTATTCCTGGGGAACGGAACGCAACTTGTTGCACCCAAGGTGACCGTTCATACGGATCAGGCGGGCAATGTGTTACTCGAAAAGAAACAGGGAAAATGGTATATCCTTTCTTCTGTTCCTTGTACGGTGGTTATTAATGGAAAGAAGATAAAATCAGGAATAACATCGCAACTCACGTTATTGCCTGTCTGATTAAAATGATTCTGAATGAAAAAAGCATATCTAGTGTGGGGGGATTAATGATACTTATGATGGAATTAAACAGGGTAGGACAAAATGTGTCTTTTCTGTGATGGGAGGATTATATATGGAAATAACAAAGATGGATCTATTTAGGATATTACAAGGTAGAAAGAAGGGGCTATTGCTCACATTTATTGCATTTTCAATTTTTGCAAATGCGCAACTGGTGACTTATCCGGAAGGATTGAAAGCAGGGATGCAACATAATGACGATTATACTGTCCGGGTACGTGTGCCGGGTGGAGAATGGAAAGACTTGTTTGAATATAATGTCAGTGTGGATATGGACAATGTACAATCAGCTTCTATGGTACAGTTTGATATGGGCAGTCCTGTTGAGGTGATGGTAAAGAAGAATAACGGGCTGATTCAAGATGTACAAATCCGACCTTTGGTAAATGGAATCCGGCATACGGTAAATCAGAACACTATTTTATTTACTTTGGAGAAACCACGATATCTATCCGTGGAATTTAATGGTGACCGCTTGCATAATCTTCATCTGTTTGCTAATCCTTTGGAGACAGAAACTTACTCGGAAAGTAGTGCGGACGTCATGTATTTTGGACCGGGAATACATCGTCCCCAGGATGTTCCCAATAATCAAATTCGGATCCCTTCTAATACAACAGTTTATCTGGCACCGGGCGCTGTCGTAAAAGCAAAATTATTGATAGATAAAGCCGAGAATGTACGTATCATTGGTCGTGGAATCCTCGATCATCCACTACGCGGCATTGAAGTAACTTATTCTAAAAATGTATTGGTTGATGGAATAACCATTGTAAATCCCGATCATTATACGGTTTTCGGAGGTGAAACCACCGGCTTGACCATCAAGAACCTGAAATCTTTCAGTTGTAAAGGATGGAGCGACGGCATTGATCTGATGTGTTGCAATGAGGTATTGATTGATAATGTTTTCATGCGAAATAGTGATGACTGCATTGCTGTTTATGCACATCGTTGGAATTATTACGGCGGAAGTAAAAATATCACTTTACAGAATTCTATCCTTTGGGCTGATATTGCACACCCTGTCAATATCGGCGGACATGGCAATTCGGCGGATGAAGTGGGAGAGACAGTAGAAAACATAACTGTCCGCAATATCGATATTCTGGAACATGATGAAGATGATCCTCTTTATCAGGGATGCATGACGATAGATTGCGGTGATAAGAACCTGGTACGTAATATCTTGTTCGATAATATAAGAGTAGAAAGTATTCAGGAAGGACGTTTGTTCCATGTCAATGTCCGCTTCAATCCGAAATATGACAAGCAGCCCGGACGGGGTATTGAGGATGTTATTTTCCGTAATATAACCTATAATGGAGTAGGCGAGAATCCCTCTCTATTGAAAGGATTAGATGAGAATCGTAGAATAAAAAATGTGACTTTTGATAATGTGATGATAAATGGGGTGAAGATGAAGAATATCGATGGCTTTATAACGAATGAATTTGTGAAAGGAATTAAAGTAAAATAATTATCTTTGTTCGTAAGTAAGACATAGCAGAAAAAAGAGACTTAAAAATAACACTATGATTAACAGGCTTATATGTATTGTTTGGGTGATATGGTTGGGGAGTATCCATGAAGTAGTACAGGCACAACGAGCCTTTGTACATCCCGGTATCACTTATACAAAGGGTGATCTGGATAGAATGAAAGCAATGATTGAAGTGCAAAAAGAGCCCTACTATTCTACTTTTCTGAAATTGAAAGAATCCCCCTATTCTTCATTGGAAGCTCCTGTTCATCATCGTGGAAAGCAAATTCAGGGAGGACGATTCAATGCTACCATTGGAGTAGATGGCAGGCGTGCCCATGATTTGGCATTGCTCTGGCATCTGACCGGAGATGAGGCTTATGCACGTAAAGCGGTAGAGTTTCTGAATGCAAATTCTTATTATACAAACACAAGTAGTCGTGGTACAGGACCACTCGATAATGGCAAAATCTACTTGCTGATAGATGCTGCGGAACTAATGCGTGACTATCCGGGATGGAAAAAGGAAGATCAACGGAGATTTAAAGATATGTTGGTTTATCCGGGATATAGCCATACAGAGGATTTGGCTGCCAAGTATGCCGATTACTGGGATGATTCGAAGAATGGAATAACCTTCTACTGGAATATCTATAATTTTGATGTTGCGCGTTTCGGAAATCAAGGATTGTTTGCAGCGCGCGGAATGATGGCAATGGCAATTTATCTGGATAATGAAATAATGTATGACCGTGCTTACCGTTATTTATTGGGCATGAAACATCGGGCGGACGATTTACCTTATCCCTCCGGTCCTGCAATCAGTAGCGAAGAGCCGATCCGCACGTCACCCACCATCATTGATTATAAATTGCTGGGAAGGAAAACGGATATTTCTGATTATGGTTATGATGAGCAGTTACAACATTATATTTATCCGAACGGACAATGCCAGGAGTCAAGCCGCGATCAGGGGCATGTGTTTGCCGGAGTTCATAATTATGTGGCAATAGCGGAAATGGCATGGAATCAGGGAGACTCTCTTTATAGCTGTCTGAATAATCGTCTGTTGTCCGGATTAGAATGGAATTATCGTTATAACCTTTCGAAGATACAATCTTATGAAGATCAGAAAGAAGCCTGGGAACCCACCGGATTTACAAAAGACGCAAATGAAGTAACTTTTGAAAATGGAAAGTTTTTGCAAATAAAGAGTCGTAGCGGACGATGGGAGTCAGTAAGTATATCTTCGCATGGGCGGGGAGATGTTTCCGGGAGCGGTGGAACACGTGAAATGGCTTTGGCTCACTATGCGGTACGTGCCGGTTTACCTTTGGAAAAGTACACGTGGCTTCAACGTTATCGTGATTATATGATTGAACATTATGGCTGTGAAAACTGGGGAATAGCTCCTAATTGGTTTTACGAATGGACGGGATGGGGAACATTAACGAAACGCCTGACTCCTTGGATGGCAGGTGATCCGGTGATTTTTTCTTCGGGAAAGCGAATCTCCGGAATACATCTTCTACCCGGTACAATCCAAGCAGCTGATTATGATTACTACTCTTTATCAGAGAATCCCGAAGGTCATACCTATCATAATGTAGGGGTGAAACGGGGAAATGAATACCGTCCGGATGGGGCTGTCGAATTAAAGAACATAGGAAACGAATATGTAGTGACACAAGTAGAAGATGGAGAATGGATGAATTATACAGTAAAGGTGCCGTCTGTAGGAACATATACTGTTTATATCACTTATCAATCGAGAACTAAATCAGCACTTTCCGTTGCTTCTGATCAGGGTACTGATACGGGAACAACTTCTTTACCGGCTTCAAAGCAATGGACAGAAAAAGAAATAGGCTGCTTGTCACTTTCAGCAGGAGCATGTGTCTTGCGTTTATCGGTGAAAGAGGCAGGGGAAAATTTGCTTCTTGGCAAGATTCATGTTAGATTGCAGGGCGAAAAGAAAAAATAATCGCAGGGTAGATACGGGGATTTGACTTTTGCTTCGTATATAAAATAGTAACAATGTAAAGTGATGGCCATGAAAACACGAATATATTTGTTAATAGCCTTATTGGGCGTCCTATTCCTGAATAACGCATATTCGCAGGAGTCCTCTTATGTCTTCCGGCATATCGGGGTTACTGAAGGACTACCGGATAATTATGTCAAAAGTGTATTCTCTCTTCCGGACGGGCGGATCGGTGTCCGTAGCACAGTATTGCTTAGTTTGTATGATGGTGCAAACTATGCCAACTACCCTTTTACCCTTAGGGAAGAATATCCCATTTCATATAATCATATTATCCCTGAACAATACATTGATGCCGATAAGCGTTTATGGATGAAAGAACGTGGTATATTACGTGTTTTTGACTTGATTACTGAACAATATGTCCATAATGTAGATTCTCTGTTGCTTCAATTCGGTATCAAAGAAAAGGTGGCGGATATGTTTGTTGACTCGGAAAAACATTGTTGGTTTTTGACGTCCGGTTCGTTGGTGTATATGTATGATAGCAAGAAGAAATCTTTGGACTTGATATGCCGGAATGATGAATTTATGGAATTCTATGGTGGACTCTTAGGAGTGGAAAGCCATGGAAATTGTAGCTGGATGGTTCATCAGAAAGGAGCTATCCGTTGTTATGATCAGGAGAAGAAGCGTTTTGTCAAACAAATAAATTTCCTGGAAGGGCAGTTGAAACCGGACGATCGCGTCATCTTGAAAATACTGGGTAATGGAGACTTTTGGGCAATGTGGGATCGTGGAGTTGGTTATTATGACGTATATAACAACAAATGGAACCAGATTTCTGATATACAACTCGGACATTATTCCTGGTTTACCTCCATGGATATAGATAAAGGAGGAAATGCATGGGTTGGTACTGTACAGGATGGAATATATACCATAGATATGCATAATTTCTCGGTCACTCATACATACGATCTTTCTTTATTATCGGGCAAAAAACTGCAGAGTGGCATTCAGAGTATTTATTGTGATTGGGAAAGCAATGCTGTTTGGATTGGTTTGTACAATCAAGGTATCTGCTATTACCATCCCAGTATGAATAAACTCATGATATGCAATAAGAAAGTGCTGACCGGAGCTTGGGGGGGAGAAGAAATTCGCTGTATGTTAGAAACTTCGGATGGGGCTATCCTGATGGGAACTTCACAAGGACTTTATCGCTATTGTCCTGAGTCACACCGTATGGATATTTTTTATAAGGAATTTAATCAGAAAAACTGTCGGGTGCTTTATGAAGATAATCAGAAACGAATTTGGGTAGGCACTTATCATGACGGATTATATTGTATCGAAAAAGGAAAAGTGAGAGCCTTTGCTTATCCCAATACGGACTATCAGAATGAACTGGATTATAGCAATATACGTACGATGGTGTCGGACTCGTCCGGACGGTTATGGATCAGTATATACGGTGGCGGCGGAGTCGGTCAGCTCAACCCCGATAATGGGAAGATTACTCTGTTGTCGGAGCAATTTCCTGAATTGAAAAAATACAAAGTGGCCAATGCATTGGCTGTGGATAGTCATTCAAGATTAATAGTCGGGAGCGATAATGGTTTATATATCTATGATCCTGCAAAGAATACAGTATGGATACCGGAACAGGATGGAGGAGCCAATTCTGTATTTAATCGTGGCAGTTATAAATATAATCAGATTCTGAAAGACCATGAAGGCACATTGTGGTTTGCTACGCAGTATGGACTGACCATTTTGACTTCTGATGACAAGAGTTATACGTTAGGTAAAGAAGAAGGATTGACCAGTGCAATTCTAAATGTCGTAGAAGATCATAATCATGATATCTGGATTTCTACGGTTACTTCGATTTATAAGATTAAAGTAGATAGAAAAGCGGATAAATACTCGTTTCATGTGGTCAGTTACCTATCTGAAGCAGAGATTCGTCAGGATGATCTGTTTAATTTTCCTTCGATGGTAACCAAGAACAACAAACTCTATTTCGGGTTAATGGACGGATTTGTCACTTTCTTACCGGAGAGTATGCTTGACAACCAATGTCTTGTCCGTCCCTTGATTACCTCATTCAGACTGTTCAATGTTTCGGTTAGTTCCGGAGAAGAATATAATGGACGTGTATTGTTCGACAAGGCACTTAGCTATTCAGACGGAGTTTCTTTGGACTATGATGAGAATTTCGTAACGCTTGAATTTTCCGGGTTGAACTTTCCCAATCCTTCGCAAACCTCTTTCCGCTATTTGTTGGACGGACTTGATAAAGAATGGACTGAAACATTGTTTGAAAGCGGGCAGGGGCGTGTTACCTATAATAATCTTCCTCCCGGTGAATATATTTTTCGTGTATCGGCAGCCGGAAATGACCGGGTATGGGGACCGGAGGCGGAGTTTGCCATAACGATTCATCCTCCTTTCTGGGATACAGTTTTCGCCCGTATCCTTTATGCAATTCTTTGCTGTCTGGCCATAGTAGGAATAATCTATGTAGTCAACCGTCGTAATCACCAAAGAATGATTCGTATGCAACAGGAGGAGGCTTTGAAACAGAAAGAAGAACTGGATCAGATGAAATTCCGTTTCTTTACCAACATCAGTCATGAACTGCGTACCCCGTTGACGTTGATTATAACTCCACTCGATATGATGATACGCAGAGTAGCAGATGAGACAATGAAGAAACAGTTGAATACCATTTATAAGAATGCGCAAAACCTATTGTCACTGGTCAATCAATTACTTGATTTCCGGAAATTGGAAATGAAAGGAGAGAGGCTGAACCTGATGAATGGGGATATGGAGGAATTTATAGTCTCTGCCTGCAACAATTTTACACCGATGGCAGTCGAAAATCATCTTAACTTTGTCAATCAGACTTTGCATAGACCTGTCTATATGTTTTTTGATCGCGACAAAGTGCATAAGATTGTGAATAATCTGTTGTCCAATGCCTTTAAATTTACCCCTGAAGGTGGTACGGTAAATCTGTTCTTTTCTACAGAAGAGATCGAACAAAGAATGTATGTTAAGATTGAAGTCTCCGATACAGGAATCGGAATTTCCGAATCTGATCTTCCTTATATTTTCGATCGTTTCTATCAGGTGGGTAAGCAGGCGGATGAAAAACTGGGTAGCGGTATCGGCCTGCATTTGGTCAGGGAATATGTGACAATCCATGAAGGTAAGGTCAAAGTAGAGAGTCAGGTAGATCGTGGATCGACATTTATAGTATGGATACCGATGGATTTGAAACTGGAAGAGGAAGCCATGTCTGAAGCAACGGAGGAAATAGTGGCAGGTGAAGTTGCAGAAGCGAGTGCTCCTGTGGTTACCGGAGAAGACAATCATAAGAAATTGTTGTTGGTAGAGGATAACAAGGAATTCCGCACATTCTTGAAAGAGCAATTGGAGGATTTCTATCAGATTGTGGAAGCCGGTGATGGTGAAGAAGGCGAAAAATGTGCGATAGAGGAAAATCCGGATTTGATTATCAGCGATATTATGATGCCGAAAGTAGATGGTATTGAGCTTTGTCGCCGTATTAAGACGAATGTGCAGACTTCCCATATTCCGGTGATATTGTTGACAGCCCGTACGGCAGATGATATAAAAATCAATAGTTATGAAGTAGGAGCGGATTCTTATATGTCGAAACCTTTCAACTTTGACATGTTGATGGTTCGCATCGAAAAACTGATAGAGCAACAGGAGAAGAGAAAACAGGAATTCCGTAAGAACATTGAAGTAAATCCCAGTGCGATAACGATTACTTCGGTGGATGAACAGTTGATACAGAAGAGTCTGGAGTATTTGGAAAAGAACATGGATAATCCGGAATATGGGGTGGAAGAACTAAGCTGCGACCTGGGTATGGCGCGTATGAGTCTTTATCGCAAGCTGCAATCGATTACAGGTGATACACCAACGGACTTCATCCGTAGTATTCGTCTGAAGCGTGCGGCACAACTCTTGCAAGGCAGTCAATTGCCGATTGTGGAGGTAGCCAATCGGGTAGGATTCAGTTCGCCGAGTTATTTTTCAAAATGTTTTAAAGAGATGTTTGGGATGTTACCAAAGCAGTATGTAGAAGAGCATGAGAAAAAAGAATAATGAAAAAAGACTTCAGACTGTAATATAATTTATTACTTTTGCATCAATTTGGTTATTCGATAGCCTGTCTGGCGATCATAGTATCGCAGACTTTTAATTTTTAATCTTTAATTGATATTATATGAAAGTATTAGTTTTTATTTCATTGGTTGGAAGTTTGTTGTTGGCTTCTTGTGGAGGTAGTGGTTCGAAAGGTAATGCAAACGCTCAAGAGGTGAATCCGGCAGATACTATTTATTTGGGTGACTTGCGTGAGAAATTTGATGGAGACAGTGTGTTCTTTAAAGTCGTTGCTCCGGATCTGATGTTGATGGATTATCAATATTTATGGGCTGTAACAGAATCGGAAGCGATCGAAAAGGGTCTGACAAAAGAATACTATAAACGCGTCAAAAAAGAAATTACCGATACGAATGAAGCTATCAAAAGAGGTGTCATGAAAGGTGCGAACGTAAAACGTATACCGGATTTTCAAGAATTACAAACGAGCAAATGAAAGAATGTAGATGAGGTAACATCATCTATGCAAATATAGAAACAGGGGAGTCGTTAGAAGTAGCGTCTCCTCTTTTTTTTCTGATAATGATAAGAAAATCCCCGATGAAATGGGGAATTTTATGAAAAGAATAGAATTGTTACAATTGCGTTGTCATCTGTTACTTTTCTTGTATCCGTTCTAAAGCCTATTCCTTACTTTTGTAACATCGTTAAACGGATAAATTTAATGCCATGAATAAACAGTCTTCTACATTTGACAGATTCTTCTCTGAATGTTACTTGAAATATAGAGTCTTTATCAAGAACTATATCGCCATCCGTATTTGTCATCCATACGAAGCGGAAGATCTGGCGCAAGATGTCTTTGTTCGTTTATGGGAACACAGGGCATTTGTGAACAAAGATACTGTATGGTCTTTACTTGTCACTATTGCACGTAATCTTGTGACGGATAAAATCCGCCGTTATTATAAACAGGAAGATTTTATCTCTTACATATATAATAATGTCGAAGACAGCAGTCGGAATACCACCGAAGAAGCGGTGCAATATGATGAATTGGAAAAACTGCATCACACAGTGGTGGAAAATCTTCCTGCTAAGCGTCGTCGAATTTATGAATTGAGCTTTCATCATGAATTATCGTGTCCTGCCATCGCTGGAAAGTTGTCATTATCTCCTCGCACGGTGGAATGTCAACTATTACTGGCTCGTAAGACTGTTCGCACCTATTTGAAAAATGAATTCTCCAAAGTCGGTTAAATACCAGATTCGGAAAAACACATATTAACTTTAACAATTTAATAGTATTATGGAAATTAAATCCAAATTCTTATGTAGTAGAGGAGTCGCATTGGCTTTCGCCATGCTGCTGGGAGGATCACCTGGTATAGCGCTCTATGCAAATGAATCTGTAGAAGAGAGTTTGATTGCCGCCCAGACTGGTCGCACAATTAAAGGTCTTGTTACGGATGCTAACGGCGAACCTCTGATAGGTTGTAATGTAGTGGTGGTCGGAGGAAATGCAGGAGTAATCACCGATATTGACGGCCGGTTTACTCTGAATATTCCTGCTGATGCGAAACAGATTAAAATTAGCTATATTGGATATGTAGATCAGATTATTAACCTTCATGACCGCTCTGATTTTAAAGTTGTACTAAAGGAAGATAATAATGCACTGGATGAGGTCGTTGTAGTAGGTTATGGTACACAGAAGAAAGCTACGCTGACAGGTGCGGTAGAGCAAATAGGTAGCCAGGTATTGGAAAGCCGTGCCATTACCAATGTCGGTGCTGCTTTGCAAGGAGCTACTCCGGGATTGGTGGTCACTCGTTCTTCTTCACGTCCGGGTAATGAAGGATTAAATTTTCAGATTCGTGGTTTGACATCTGTCAATGGCGGTAGTCCGTTGATTATTGTGGATGGAGTACCCGTATTGAATTCAGAGTCATTTCAAAATCTAAATTCGGATGATATTGAGAATATTAGTGTATTGAAAGACGGTTCAGCTTCCATTTATGGTGCAAAAGCAGCTAATGGTGTTATATTGGTAACTACCAAAAAAGGTAAAGGCAAGACAACGGTAGATTATGGCTTCAATATGCGTTTCACTACCAATGGTATTATGGCTTTTTCTCCCAGTATGCAGGAATATGCCACCATGTGGTTGGAAGCCAATAAAGAAATGCCGGAACATGACTGGTGGGGCTGGGGAGAAGAAAACCTGAAAAAGATGGCTCAAGGCATTGAAGGAATTTACGAGTCGACTGTAGCCGATTGGGGTACAATGTTTGTGGGCAATGCCAATCGCTTGGATGAATTGTTTGCCCGTCGTTATTCTTATCAGCATAATTTGAGTGTAGCAGGTTCTACGGATAAATCTGATTACCGTATTTCTTTGGCTTATGCTGATAATCAAGCCAATTTGGCCACTGCCTATGACGGGCAGAAACAGTTGAACTTGCGTTTGAATTATGGAATCAAATTGACTGATTGGTTCAAATTGGAAACTTCGGCAAGTATGATTAAAACAAATACTGAAACACCGACACATGGTATCGACCGTACACTTTACGGAAATGATGCTCCGTTTTTTCCGGCTAAGAATCCCTATGGACAATGGTATGCCAACTTTGGTAATGTGGGCGACCGCAATGCGGCGGCAGCTACAACAGATGGAGGACGTGACGAGAGGGAAAAACTGACTACCCGTGTCGATTTCAAAGCATTGGTGGATATTTGGAAAGGAATCACTTTCGAGGGTACTGCTTCCTTTCAAAATGAGGAATACCGTAGAGAACGCTATTCGCTTCCGGTACAGTGTTACAATTGGTTCGGCGAGCAGACGGCGAAGTTAGTATATGAAACAACACAAACCCTTAGTACTCCGCAAGATGTGATGAACTTTAAAGATTCTCATCAGCCGGGATATTTGGTACAGGCAAATAATGCCCGGTATCAGTACTATTCAGGGTTATTGAAATATAAGCGTACATTTGCCGAAGTACATAATATAGATGCTATGTTCGGTATCAGTGCCGAGAAGTGGGTAAATAAAAAAGTCGTTACCGCCCGTGAGAAGTTTGAGGATGCCGGAATTTACGATTTGAATTTGGCTACGGGTACACAGGGTAACGGTGGAGGAAAGACTCATAATGGTACCTATTCATATATTGCCCGTTTGAATTATAACTATGCGGAAAAATATATGGTTGAATTGATGGGGCGTCGTGACGGAAATTCCAAGTTTGCTCCCGGTTATCGTTTTAAGAGCTTCGGTTCCGTTTCTTTGGGCTGGGCGTTCTCGGAAGAACAATTTGTAGAATTTTTAAAACCTGTTCTTTCTTTTGGTAAGTTGCGTTTAAGTTACGGTAGTTCGGGTAATGATGTCGGGCTGGGTGATTACGATTATGTGTCTACTGTCTCTCTTGGAACAGCCGGTTTTGGAACTATACCTGCTAATCAAGTATCTTCAGGTTTTGGCGGTTTAATTTCTTATGACCGTACTTGGGAGAAAGTTTCACAGAAAAACTTTGGTATCGATCTTAACTTTTTCGATAATCGTTTGAAAGCTACATTCGATTATTTTATAAAAGATAATACCGGTATGTTGGTAAATGTCACATATCCGGGTGTTTTAGGAGGTAAAGCTCCTAAAACGAATAGTGGTCATTTGAACGTAAAAGGTTGGGAGTTCACTATTGGATGGCGCGATCAGATTAAAGACTTTTCTTACTATGCCAACTTTAATATTGGTGATACAAAGAGTCTGTTGAAAGAGATGGAAGGAGCAGATTCTTATGGGGCCGGTTGGAATGCAGCCGTGAATGGGTATCCATTGAATTCGTACTTCCTTTATCGTACAGATGGTTACTTTAAAGATCAGGCAGAAGTAGACCGCTATTATGCACTCTATGGAGAGGGTAAAGAAGATCTGACTGGTGTAGGAGCAGGAAGTGCAAGCCGGTTGCGTCCGGGTGATACCAAACGTTTGGATTTGAATGGTGATTATAAGATTTCCGGTGCAGGGAATGAGAATAGCGATTTGCAATATCTTGGTGACTCCAATCCACATTTTGTTTTCGGTTTCACATTGGGAGGAGCATGGAAAGGTTTTGATGTGAACGCGATGTTCCAAGGTGTCGGCAAGCAGTATGTTATCCGTAATGACTGGATGGCTTATCCTTTTCAAACACGTACTGCCAATCAGAACCCGACATATTTGGGCAAAACATGGACAGAGAGCAATCCGAATGCGGAATTTCCTCGTCTGACTACTAATGCGAATCTTGCACGCTGGAATTATCAGAATAACGACTTTATGATGCAGAATAACCGCTATATCCGTTTGAAAACATTAATAGTCGGCTACACATTGCCGCAGATATGGACTCGCAAAGTAAAACTGGAAAAAGTACGTGTTTATTTCTCTGGTAATGATTTATGGGAAGCTACCAGTATTCGAGACGGTTTCGACCCGGAAATGGGAGCAGCCTCCAACAACAGTGGATACCCGTTTGCACGTACTTGGTCGTTCGGTCTGAACATCACTTTATAGTAGCTATGGAAAATTAAATACAGAACAGAAGATATGAAAAAGATAACGAACTATATATTAATTTGTACCTGCGCATTGGGATTTTCTTCATGCGTAAATACGTTCCTCGATTTGGAACCACTGGATGCCAAGACAGATGTAATTTATTTCAAGACACCGGAACATTTTCGCGAATATGCTAACGGGCTTTACGGGCAATTATTGGGATGGCAGTCTTCCTATGGAAGTATATTCGATCACATGGATGCAGCCTCCGATCTTTCTACTTGTTTCAGATATTCGTATGGTGTGGGAACCGGTGTGATGGGAATTCCTAATGACGATAGTCGTTGGAATAATTGCTATAGTAATATTCGTGCCACTAATCACATGTTTGAAAGAGCTGTTTCTTCCTATACAGGTAATTTGGCGGATATTAAAAAAGAATTAGCCGAAGGGCATTTCTTCCGTGCCTATAACTATTTTTACTTATTGAAGTTTTTTGGCGGAGTGCCTGTCGTTACGAAAGTTCTCGACGTGACTTCACCAGAGTTATATGGAAAACGTAACAGCCGTTATGAAGTTGTTGACTTGATTTTGTCCGACTTGGATGAGGCTATCGCAGGGTTACCGTTGGAACAGAATATCACTTCTGCCGACAAAGGTAAAATTAGCAAACAGGCTGCACAGGCATTTAAGGCGCGTGTGTTACTTTATGAAGCTACCTGGCGTAAGTACAATGGCACTTCTACTGATTTTGAAGGTTCTGCCGGTCCGGCTTCCGATCAGGTAAATGCTTTTCTGGAAGAATCCATGCAATTATCCGAAACAGTGATGGGAGATGCTGCTTATTCCCTTTGGAATTATAACAATGTTGCAGCTATGAGAAATATGAGCAATCGTTACCTGTTTAATATTGAAGAAGAAGCTAGTAATCCTGCCGGTGCCGGAAGAGCGACGAACAAGGAATTTATTATCGCTTCTGTATATAGTCAGGAAACGCGTAAAGGACAGGTAGATTTGAATCAGGTGATTTATACGGATATGCGTCCCAGCCGGAAATTGATTGATATGTTTTTATGCACTGATGGGCTTCCGGTCAGTATGTCTGATAAGTTCCAGGGATATAAGAATCCGGGGGACGAATTTCAGAATCGTGATTTCCGTTTGACTTCTTATGTAGGTTCGTATGCTACGAGCCTGACAGTTGAGAACTGTGGGTATGGTGTTTCCAAGTTTGCTATTACCGATATTCAACGCCAAAGTAAAGATGAATCGGCCAATTATCCGGTACTTCGGTTGGCAGAAGTATACTTGAACTATGCCGAAGCTGTGATGGAACGCTATGGTGAAATATCAGATGACCAGTTGAATAAGTCGATAAATAAAATCCGTGCCCGTGCGGGAATTGCCAACCTAACAAATGCATTGGCAAAGCGAATTCAGGAAGGGGTACTGGCAAATGCGAATAAGACAGTCAATCAGGTGATGCTGGATGAGATCCGTCGTGAACGTGCATTGGAACTCTATATGGAAGGTTTTCGTTGCGACGACCTGAAACGTTGGGGCATTGCGGAAGAGAATCTGAACGAGTCTCGTTGCGGTGCGGTGGTAGGTAATGCCAGTTATCCTACAGCATTTGTAGACGAAAACGGGAATGCTACTAGTGCTTTCAATCCGGCTATTTTTACGAAAGGAACGGAAGTTGTAGAAACAGGTAAAGGTAAGTTACCTTGTGTAGTGCTTCTCAAATCATCTGACTGTGCATTTACTAAAGGAGATTATTTGTGGGCGATTCCAAGAAATCAAATCAATCTGAATTCGAATCTGGTACAAAATCCGGGATATTAATCATTCAATTGTTTAACGTATAATACCATAGATTATATGAAGCTTTTATTCAAATATACATTTCACTTGGTAATACTTGCTTGCGTTTCCGCACTTTTCTCCGGTTGTGAGCAAGACCCCAAGTATAGAGTTTATGATTATCCTGTGCCGGTAGTGGAGAGTATATATCCAACAGATGGATATGTTACTACACAGGTTGTTATTACGGGTACCAATTTTGGTGACCGTGCTGAAGCAGTGAAAGTTTTCTTCGGTGAAGCCCAATCCAATAAAGTGCTCGACTGCAAGAACAACCGTTTGGTAGTGGAGGTGCCGGAAACGGCAGTAACAGGCAATCTGTCTTTACAGATTTATAATAAAAAGGTGGAGAATATCGGTCATTATACAGTACTACCTACACCACGTGTCATTACAGTGACTTCTGATAGTGAAGACGGTGAAGGGGTAGCTGATACGGGAGACAAGGTTACTATAACAGGTGAAAATTTTGGTACGGATCCATCCGATATTTCTGTTAGTTTCAATGGAACGCCGGCCGAATTTGAGCTGGTGGATGAGTCTACTATTGTTGCGACAACTCCTGCTGATTATCAGACAGGTAGTGTGACTGTGACTATTCACGGATATACAATGACAGGTGGTGCAATGTTCAATCCTAATTCGAAGGGTGATGTGACAGTGCTTTATCTTCAAAACTATAAGCAGCCGTTTGCCAAGGCAAATGATGAAAGTTGGAAGAACGGTGAATGGTGGACTCCGGCAGTGTGGAATCAAAACGCAGCATCGTTCAATGCAAAAGGCAATACGACTGTTTCCGGAATGCAATATAAATCAGAAGAAGGCTTAACGTTAGCATTCCAGAATGGATGGGATAAAGAAGCTTATACGGATGGGAAAATGTGGCAGGTTGCTACGCTCCGTCCTGGTAGATACAGACTGGAAGTCACTTATGCATATACATTGGTAGTTACTGATGCGGGGAACTTTATTTCCGTATTGATAGCTAAAGGAGATAGTGAAAGTGATATACCGAATGTCTCTGATCTTGAGCAATTAAATGGAGTTTATGTGGCCTATGATAAAATGGGAACAGCGAATGATTCGGGTACGTTGGTTACACCTTCATTTGAAGTAACGGAGACAACGGACGTTGTTATTGGATTCCTGACTTCACTGGCAAAGGGTAATTCATACTTTAAGGTGACAGAATTGAAATTGATTCTTGAATAATGTGGAAAAAGAAAAAAGAGTAATTCATCGTGATAATATAATTAAGATTATGAAGAAAATATATAGCTATCTGTTTCCCGTTTTTCTCTCGTTTTTCGCATTAGCTGCTTGTGACGAGGACAATGAAGAAATTGTTCCAATGAGTTACACTGATCCTGTGGCGACCGTAACAAAGATAGAACCCGTCGAAGGATATGTTGGGAATGAATTTACCATTAATGGTGATGATTTTGGAATCAGAACTGAAGATGTAAAAGTGTTTATCGGTTCCCAGGAGGCAGTAGTAGTCTCCTGTGCCGATGATGCTATCCTTGCGAAAGTGCCGGAATCGGCAACAAACGGAAAGATAACCGTTGAGGTTTTCGGGCAACGTGTGGAGACTGATCTAGTTTATCGTGTACTTGGTAAGCCGGGTGTCAGCGTAGTGAAACCTTCTTATGGTTTTCCGGGTGCCAGTATTGTTTTCGAAGGACAAGAATTTGTTTCTTCTAAAACACTGTATACTTTGACTTTCGGGACTTCTACAGACAAGGCAGAGATTGTGGGTACACCTACTGATACCGAATTTACGGCCAAAATTCCCGAGACAGCTGTCAGTGGAGTTATGACACTTATTATGGCAGAACAAACGATTGATTTGGCTTCTTATCCTTTCACTGTGTTGAAGCATGCAACGCTTGATATTCCTAAGGAAGACGAACCGGTTCCATCAGGTTTTGCTGGCAGTAAATTTGCAATAACAGGAACCAATCTTGTGCAAGAATTGCTGGATAAGTCTGTTGAAGGGTTGGAGCCTTTGAAAGTAATTTTCTCTAAAGCTGGCGGAGAACCTGTAGAAGCTGTAATAGATACAGATAATTTGATGGATAAGAGTATTCCACTCACTGTACCTGCTTCGTTGGAAGCCGGAGATTATACAATTACTGTCATTACTCCGTTTGAAACTATCGGGACACAGTTGAAATATACGGTATTACCGATGCCGACAGTAACAGGCATTTCAACGAAAGCCGGATATATTAATGCGGAAGTAACGATCATTGGTCAGAACTTTGGTACGAAAGCTGAAAATATTCAGGTCTTTTTCGGAGAAACAGTTTGTGATAAAGTGACACTGAATGATAAAGGTAATATCGTAGTGAATGTTCCCAAAGGAGTTTCATCTGAAGCTCCGGTGAAGATTAAACTGATAATTCAGGGTAAGGAAATAGAGATGGGCGAATCGGGCACATTTGAGGTTTGGGAAACTCCAGAAATTACTTCTGTTGAAACACCGTATATTTATCCTTATGGTACATTAGTAAAAGCCGGACAGGAAATAACATTTACAGGAAAGGGTTTTGGAACGGATAAGAATTCTGTTACAGTTACTTTTGAGGGAATATCCGTACCCGTTACGGTTAAAGAGATTACTACGACTTCTATTACTGTAACGGTTCCGCAGGGTTTCAATGGTGGAAAAGTAACAATGGTGTTTGAAGGTATTGCACAACCCGTAGAGAGTGATATGTTGCAACCTCTGCCGGTGGATGGAGATATTTCTCAATATGTACTCATGAACTATAAACAGCCTTTTGAATATGTAAAAGAAGGTGGGGATAAAGGATTCCATAAAAAAGGAGAGTGGGCAAAAGCTGCTTATTGGATAGTTCAGAACTCTAACTTGACTGCTGGTGAAGGAGGTGCTGCTGTTGATTTGGCATTTAAAACGAAATATGGTGATGGAAGTGATGCAGGTTTGGCTTTACAAACAGATTGGGGATTTGACAATCCTAAAAATGATGGTAAGGTATATCAGACTTCTCATCTTCAAAAAGGAAAATATAAGTTGACGGCACACGTTTATGAATATGACCGCAGAGGTTTTACCGGTTATGTTGCGGTTTGTAAAGGTAATGAGATGGCAAATACGAGTGATATACCAAGTAAGAGTCTGGCAAACGCTTCTATTTCAGGTACGGGTGATGTAGTAGTTGATATTTCTGTTGAAGAGCCTACCGATGTTGTCATTGGTTTTGTATGTACGATTACAGTAAAACAAGGACGGGCTAAGATAGATAATTTCAAATTAGAGTTAGTAGAGCAATAAACTATAATTGGGTGCACCGTAATCAATGGTAGATACGGTGTACCATTAAACCAAAAATATGATGAAAAAGATATATTATATAACCGCAGTATTTGCTACCCTGTTTTTAGTAGGATGTGGGGACGGCATTGACCTTCCGGGTGTCAATGTGGAAACTGATTTGAATAAAATTCCTCTTCCTGATAATAACGTAAATTTGGAACAGGTTGAACTTAAGCCGTCAACGGAACCCATGCTGCATGAAGGGTTGCATACAGAGGAAGACTTTCAGCGTATCCGGGATAAAAAAGCTGCCGGAGAAGAGCCTTGGGTTAGCGCTTATCAATTATTAGTAGAAAGTCAGTTTTCGCAGAAGACGGCAGATACTTATCCTACGGAATGGATTAAACGTGGAGTTTCCGGTGATGAAAATTATATGAATGCAGCCAGAGGGGCCACTATTGCATATCAGCAGGCGCTTCGTTGGAAGATTGAACAAGATGATGAATATGCGGCAAAAGCAGTGGAGAATCTGAATAAGTGGGTACAGACTTGTGTAGGTGTAACAGGTAATACGAATTTATCGCTTGCCGCAGGACTTTATGGTTATGAATTTGCTATTGCCGGTGAATTATTGAGGGATTATGAAGGATGGGATCGTGCGGACTTCGCAGCGTTCCAGAATTGGTTGCTTAAAGTGTTCTATCCTGCTAATGATGATTTCTTGAAACGTCATCACGATACGAATGCGTTACATTATTGGGCTAACTGGTGTCTTTGTAATATAGCGGCTAAAATGGCTATCGGCATTGTAACCGATCGTCGTGATATTTATAATGAAGGTATCGACCATTTGCAGACGGGTGATACAAACGGACGTTTACGTCGTGCTATCTATCACGATTATGCACCGGACTATAACTTTGCTCAATGGCAGGAAAGTGGACGTGACCAAGGGCACACGTTGATGTGTGTCGGATTGATGGGAGTTATTTGTCAGTTGGCATGGAGTCAGGGAGACGATTTTTTTGCTTATGATGACAATCTGTTCATGCGGGCTTGTGAATATGCTGCTTGTTGTAATTACACTAATGAGACTGTACCATATACTACTTATATATGGCAAAAACAGAGTCAATGGGGATATCCGATTCCGGAAGAGCAAACAACACTTGGTGGCGGCAAATGGATCAAACGTGCAATATGGGCATTGCCTTATTATCATTACAAAGGGATAAAAAATATCTCGAATGATAATCTCAAATATACTAAGATAGCTACGGAATATGTAGGAATAGAAGGAGGAGGTGGGTATTATGACGCTAACTCCGGTGGCTATGACGTACTTGGGCTCGGTACGCTGATGTATGCAAGATAAAATGAATAAAATGTGTTAGACTTCGCCACAGATTCGGATATGCCAGTGTGGATGGATTATTTGTTTCAATCTGTGGTGAATTCCAGGACATTAACGGTATTAGTAAAAACTTGAAATGAATAAACTAATAAGAATAGCGCTCACATTTTTACTTGTAATGACCACAGGAGTCATACAAGCAGAAATAGTCATCTATCCGGTACCTCAAGGCATCTATTATGCCCGTCACAATGATGACTATACGGTAAAAGTACGGCAAGTGGGAGAAAAAGACTGGGTAGACCTTTATGAGTATAACGTAAAGGTGGATATGGATACGAAGTCCGATGCCACGATGGTTCAGTTCGACTTTTCAGGGAAAGTGGAAGTATTGGTACAAAAGAACAATGGGGAGATCCGTTCGGCAGTGGTGCGTCCTTTATCCAAAGGTATCCAACCGGAGATTGATGGTAACTTTCTATTGTTTACGATAGATAAACCACAAAAGTTGTCGGTCGAGTTTAATGGAGATCGCCTGAATAATTTGCATGTATTTGCCAATCCTATCATCAAAAATGTGCCAGATAAGAATGATCCGAACGTGATTTATTTTGAAGCTGGAATACATGAACCGACTGATACGGCTGGAAAATGCTTCCGTATTCCCAGTAATACGACGGTTTATTTAGAAGGTGGTGCCGTTTTGAAAGGTTGTCTCACTTGCGACAGTGTAGAGAATGTGAAAATATTGGGACATGGCATGTTGCTTGAACCGCAACAGGGAATTTCGGTTACCTACTCCCGGAATGTACTGATTGATGGAGTTACGGTGGTCAATCCACGGCATTATACTGTCTCTGGGGGACAATCTACCGGAATTACTATCAAAAATCTGAAATCATTCAGCTATCAGGGTTGGAGTGATGGGCTGGATTTTATGTCCTGCTCGGATGTGATGATTGATGATGTGTTTCTTCGTAATTCGGATGATTGTATAGCTCTTTATACGCATCGTTGGAATTATTATGGAGACTGTCGCAATGTTCATGTACTTAATTCTACTCTATGGGCAGATATTGCGCATCCTATCAATATCGGTACACATGGAAATACGGAAACGGGAGATGAAGTTTTGGAAGATATAGTATTCAGGAATATTGATATATTGGAGCATGATGAGGATGATCGTGATTACCAAGGCTGTATGACTATCAATGTAGGGGATCACAACCTGGCACAAAACATTACTTTTGAGGACATTCGTGTGGAACATATTCAGGAAGGACAGTTATTTCATCTTCGGGTGATGTATAACCAAAAATACAATACAGGTCCCGGCAGAGGTGTCAAGAACATAACATTCCGTAATATTTCATGTACCGGGAAATATATCAATTCTTCTTTAATAGAAGGTTATGATAAAAATAGGAAGATTGAGAATATTTTGTTCGAAAACATTGTGTTGAACGGTAGGCGGATCACTTCTTTGGAAGAATTGAATATAGATAAAAAAGATTTTGTAGAGAAGATACGGATAAAGTAGCTAATAACTAAAAGATGAAAGATGCGACAAAAAACAGTTTTTCGTGCTTTTTGCCGCATCTATTTTATAGAAAGAGGAATAAACTTATCGTAAAGGAGTGAATGAACCTATATAAATGCGTTCTATTTTCAGGGAGGTGGCATTTATTCCGAATAGGTCGGTCACATCTGATTTATAATCTTCAGTTACATCTTCCACTAACCAATAAGGAATCGGGCCAAGGTCTCGTGTGGTGATACTCTTTGAAGTATCGGAACGTTCGGGAAGTTTAAATTTGCAGTCATACTCTTTACCATTGATTGTAATTTGGAATGTAGTGCCTGACTCTGATGTGGAGCGGGAGAAGCTTCCTTCTATTTTCGGAGCATTATCTTTACTAGTAACAATTGTCACTTTACCACTACTTTTTTGGTCATAAGAGAAAGCTATTCCTCCTGTAGCTTGTATACCCGCTTCATCCTTTATCTTTTTTTTGACCGCTTCTAGTTTTTCTTTTTGTTGTTCATCCAACAGACTTTCATCTATTCCTGTGATTCTTGCTTCCACGGAATTCACTGAAAAAGATTGTTTGCCGTTGACGACCTTTAGTCCTATTTTTATGATTCTTCCATCAGCGTCTTTTACCATCAATGACGTGTTGCCCAGTTTTATAGAGCTGATCTGAATATCATTGTTTTTGTCCACATAAGCTGTAGCAATTTGCCCATCGGCTATTTCTGCAGTATAGGGAGCTATGCCACCCTTAATTCCCAACTTTGTTCCTCCCGTGATTGACAAACTGGTTTCACTAATAGGAGGTTCTGGATTGAGCATTACTTCCCAGTATTCAAACAGGTAAAAATCGTCAGCCTCGTCGCTGCATGAATAAAATACAGGAAGGGAGCATAATAGAATAAATAGTAGACAGAGCTTCGCCATTTTTGCTTTCATAATATTCTTCTTTTTTATTTCTTCACAAAAGTAAAGCTCCTTTCCTGTATTTCAAAGTATATTGATGAAAAATAAGATTAAAACTCTATCTTATGTTGTTTCTCATCATCCACCACAGCCATCATTCCTTCTACCTGTGCTAAAGCCAGCATACGTCCGTGGAAAGAATAACCGGCATTGTAGCCTTTATCCTCATCTCCGAGCATCATTCGTCCATGATCTACGCGCATGGGAAGTCCTGGATTCTCTTTCTCGAAAATGCGGATGAGATCAATCAGATGTCCTCTTCCTGATAGATGAGAACTTTCGATGAAGTTTCCACCCGGCATGGCCTCTGTACTGCGTAGATGAACGAAATGGGTTCTTCCTGCAAACTTCTTTGCCAATTCACGAGTATCATTATGTGCGTCTGCGCTAAGAGAACCTGCACAGAAAGTCAGCCCATTATGCGGATTGTCTACGGCATTCAGGAACCAGGCTATATCTTCTTCATTGGTGACAATACGGGGTAGGCCGAGAACCTGGAATGGAGGATCATCCGGGTGTACGCACATGTTGATACCATATTCATCGCATACAGGCATAATTGCAGAAAGGAAGTAACACATATTCTCTCGTAAAGCGTCCCGGTCTATGTCTTTATATAAACCTAACAGACGTTTGAATATAGCAACCGGGTTTTTATCTCCTTCTTTGATATTACCGTTCACAAATCCTTGTGTCTTGACGATAATAGTATCAATCAAATCATCCTTTTCGGTCTCTGTAATCACTTTGTCCAGTTCGGCAACTTTATGCAGTTCTTCTTCTGTATAGTCTTTTTCAGCTCCTTCACGTTCTAGTATTTTGATGTCGAAGTAAGCGAAACGAATACGGTCGTAGTAAAGCGAACTGGTACCGTCCGGCCAAGGGTACTGTAAATCCGTACGTATCCAGTCGATTACCGGCATGAAGTTGTAACAGACTGTTTTCACTCCGCATTTACCCAGGTTGGCAAGACTTACTTTATAATTTTCAATCAACTGTTCACGTTCCGTACCCGCATACTTGATTGCCTCACAAACCGGAAGGCTTTCCACGACCGACCAGCGCAACCCATACGATTCAATATACGATTTTAAATCGTTGATGGCTTCTACTGTCCAAATCTCTCCGTTCGGTACCTCGTGTAATGCAGTGACGATTCCTTCAACACCTATCTGACGGAGCATCGGCAAGGTGATTTTATCTTTCTTGCCGAACCATCTCCATGTTTTTTCCATCATAGCGTTTGAATAAATTAAAAGATTAAATATTAAACGCCGCTGAATGCACTGAAACCACCATCGATAGGCAACATAGCTCCCGTTACGAAACTAGCGGCTTCACTACACAGGAATTGTACAGCACCATTCAATTCTTTGATGTCGCCGAAACGATTCATCGGAGTTTTGGCTAACACCTTTTTACTTCTGTCGGTCAATGAACCATCCGGGTTGATAAGTACACGACGGTTTTGGTCACCGATAAAGAATCCCGGAGCGATAGCATTAACACGGATACCATCACCGTATTTCAGTGCCATTTCGCTTGCCAGCCATTGGGTGAAGTTGGCTACTGCAGTTTTAGCGGCCGAGTAACCCGGTACACGGGTGATAGCACTATAAGCAGCCATAGAAGATACATTGATGATGCATCCTTTCTTCTGTTTTGCCATTACCTTACCGAATATCATAGACGGATAGACTGTCCCATTCATATTCAGGTTAGTCACTTTTTCCCAGCAAGAGATGTCCATATCATAGAAGTGCTGATCCGGTTCGAGAGTGGCTCCCGGCATATTGCCACCGGCAATGTTCAATAGAATATCGATCTTTCCCCATTTGGCTACAACTTCTTCGGCTACTTTCTCCAGGCTGGCGATGTCAAGTACATTACCGATGATGCCGATTACATCGTTACCATATTGCTTAAGTTCAGTTACGCGATTGTCCAGTTGTTCCTGACGAATGTCAATAGCTACAACTTTTGCTCCCTGCTGTACAAAGTGTTGGGCAATATTTCCGCCCAGTACACCACCTGCTCCGGTAATAACAGCAACTTTACCGGCAATACTAAATAATTCGTTCATGGTTTCTATCAAATGTTTTTATGAATGGATGCAAAAATAGCGGGTTTTTATACATGCTATGATGCGTATTTTTGCAAGATATTTACCTATCTTTGCAAAAGCAGTTTAGAAAGGAGATTTATGAAGAAGATAATGAATGAGAAGTTGACTATTACGACTTCTAATCCCGTCCGTGCCCGCTTTTATGAATATCCACGTTTCACGTATCCGTGGCATTTTCATAGTGAGTATGAAATTATTTATGTGGAAAAGGGAGAGGGGGATTGTCTGGTGGGTGACAGCATTATCTCCTATTCAAAAGGTGATTTGATTCTTTTTGGTTCCGAACTGCCTCATAGTATGCAAAGTCCACCGGATGGCGGGGAAGAATCTGATAACGAAGAAAAAACCGAACCGAAAGTAAGAGGAGTCAATATTCAGTTTGAGAAAGATTTTATGCATTATTCTATTTCTCAATACTCCCAGTTTATTCCTATCAGGAATTTATTGGAGGATGCTTGCAGAGGGATTAAATTCACAATTACCCGTTCGGGGAAAATCATTAAATTATTGGAGCAAATTCCTTCTGCCAAAGGAGCAGATCAAATCATCCTGTTGCTTTCACTTCTACAGATGATGGCTACTAGCAATCATAAGAAATATCTGACTACTTCTCATTATACTCCGTCCCCTTCGATTATGCGTAATGAAAGAATGGAAAAGGTGATTGCCTATTTGAATAAACATTATACCGAGTCTATCGGTCTGGATGAAATTGCTTCTTATACAGCGATGAACCCTGCTGCTTTCTGCCGATACTTTAAAGAAAACACAGGAAAGACATTTAAAGAGTATGTACTTGATATGCGTATCGGATATGCTTGTAAACTATTGAATAGTAGTATGATGAATATATCTCAAATCAGTGCTACTTGCGGATTTGAATCACCTGTACATTTTAACCGCATTTTTAAAAGGGTGACAGGAATGACACCTACTTTTTATAGGGAACAGATGGAATAAGCTTTTTCAGGCAATAAACATTTGAGTATAATTTCTTTCTCGTTCGTATATAATAGAAAAGGAATAAACATGAACGTAAATAGAATGAAGAAAAGAATTTTGCTTTTGTTGTTGGTGATACCGGCATTGGTAAAAGCGCAAGATGTGATGACAGAAACCCGTCAGGAACTGACGTCTCCTGATGGAGCTTATCGTTTTACCTTTTATCAACGTGCGGTGGGAGAGGATAATGCACAAATGTATTATACCTTGACTTATAAGAATCGTCCGGTGATTGAAGAAAGTAAACTGGGTGTTCTGATTGAAAATCAGTTATTTGAATCGGCGTTGGGTATACCGAATGATACTTGTCATTTTTGGTGTGAGAATCTGAAGTTGACAGAGACTGAACATCAAAAGACGGACGAGAGATGGAAGCCTGTATATGGCGAACGTGCGGAAGTACGTGATTGCTACAATGAGATGACTTTGAAACTCAAGAAGGGAGAAGGAAATGGCAATCAGGACGGTGGTTATGATAAGCGTAAGAATTACTTTATGAATATCATAGTTCGCGCCTATAATGAAGGAGTTGCTTTCCGCTATCATTTTCCGGAAATGACAAACGGGCTTTTCTTGCATATCGTCGGTGAGCAGACTAGCTTCACAATGCCTAAAGGAACGATGGCGTATTATGAACGTTGGGCGCAAGGACCTTATGAACTTCGTCCGTTGGAAGGATGGGGCAAAGAGGAGAGTGAGCGTCCTTTGACTTTGAAACTGCCTGATGGATTATCTGTAGCTTTGTTGGAAGCGGAAATGGTGGATTATGTTCGTGGTAAATTCCGTTTATCGGCAGAGAAACCTTCCACTTTGGAGACAAGCCTGTATAGTAGTGCCGATATTATTTCTCCTTACAGTACTCCGTGGCGTGTAATCATGGTTGGCGAACGTCCGGTCGATTTAATTAATAACAATGATATTGTCTTGAATCTGAATCCGGCTTGCAAACTGGCTGATACTTCTTGGATTAAACCCGGGAAAGTATTCCGTTCGGGCGACTTGAAACAAGATAGAGTAAAAGCAGCCATTGACTTTGCGGCAGAACGTGGTATTCAGTATGTGCATATGGATGCAGGCTGGTACGGACCAGAGATGAAAATGAGTTCGGACGCTACTACTGTTTCTCCTGATAAAGACCTTGATATACCCGCTTTGTGTAAATATGCCGAATCGAAAGGAATCGGACTTATGGTGTATGTCAATCAGCGTGCATTAGTGCAGCAGTTGGATACTCTGTTGCCTTTGTATAAAAAATGGGGATTGAAAGGTATCAAGTTCGGTTTTGTACAGATAGGTAATCAGCGTTGGAGTACTTGGCTGCATGATGCAGTTCGTAAATGTGGAGAATATGGTCTGATGGTAGATATTCATGACGAATATCGTCCGACAGGTTTCAGCCGTACTTATCCTAACCTGATGACGCAGGAAGGTATTCGTGGAAATGAAGAAATGCCGGATGCCACACACAATACGACTCTCCCTTTTACCCGCTATCTGGCAGGTGCAGGAGACTATACGCTTTGTTATTTCAATAACCGGGTGAAGAATACGAAAGCACATCAGTTGGCGATGGCAGCTGTGTATTACAGTCCTTTGCAATTTATGTTTTGGTATGACAGACCGGAATTCTACCAGGGAGAAGAAGAACTGGAATTTTGGAAAGCAATTCCGAGTGTATGGGATGACAGCCGCGCGTTAGATGGGGAGATTGGTGAATATATCGTTCAGGCACGTCGTTCGGGGAATGACTGGTTTGTAGGAGCAATGACGAATACGGAAGCCCGCACAATTACATTGACTACGGATTTTCTGGAATCAGGTAAGAAGTATATGCTTCACCTGTACGAAGATGATGACAAGCTGAATACACGAACGAAAGTACGCAGTACTCATAAGAAGATAGAAGCCGGAGATAAGCTTGTTTTGAAGCTAAAAGCAAGTGGCGGAGCCGCATTGCATTTCACTCCGCTTAAGTAGGCAAGTTTATGTTTCTTTTTAGGCACGGATAACGCAGATTACACTGTTGCTTTATGCAACCATCATTTCTAAAGCCGTGAAATCCGTGTAATCCGTGCCTGAAAAATATAGTGAGGTATTATTTGCTATAATTAATCAACCACTTCACCATTTCCGGGTCGTAATGAGAGAAGAGGAGAGTTTTCTCATTCATTGAGTGGAAAGGTTATTCAAGGAATTAAAGAACTAATTCCTTGAACAACCTTTCTAAAGTATTATCTAAATCTGTAGAGAATCCCGGATGAGGACGGGATACTTGAATACAGGAGCTTTTTACCGCAGTCAGCCACCGGAAGCGGTCCGGAATGTCCATATTGGCAATAACTCCTCCTTCTTTATTTCCCTGACAAATCTTGTCGAAGACTTTCAGCCCTTCTATCAGACAGTTGATGTCCAATTCGGAAGAAAACAGTTTCAGTTTGTTTTCATCTATTGTATAAAGAGACTTTAGATATTTGCACCGTTTGGAAAACAGTACAATACCTACATTAATAAATTCCTCACGTTCTACTTTAGGAACGAAACGGATAACTGCGTATTCATATAAGTGCCTTTCTTGCATTTTGCGCTTCATTTACAAATATTTCGGAATGCTTGATCCTTTCTTCTAAAAATTGAATATAAACATCTCTCAAGTCTTGCGGAGTTTTCTGTCCTTCCGTCCAGTTCAGCCAGTCGTCAGGGACGGCATTGACTATCTCTCGTATCTTGTCATCGGTAAGTAGTTGTTTGAATGTTGCGTCTACTTCTTCCAGCTGATCGGCAAACGGCAATAGTACATGATCTTTTATTTGTACGAACGGACTAAGTGCGTGTTTCTGCCAATTCGTCCACGAATGATGGAAATAAAGGGAAGCTCCATGATCGATTAACCACAATTCTTTATGCCACATCAGCATATTCGTATTCTTGATTGTACGGTCTACATTGGTCAATAACGCATCCAGCCATACAATTTGCGAAGCAGTTTTACCGTCCACCTTATGCACAACAGGGTCGAACGTCAATGAACCGGACAGGAAATGCAGACCCATGTTCAACCCACGGCTCCATTGCAGTAAATCCTGTATTTCTTCATCCGCTTCTGTCCGCCCGAAAGCCTCATCCAGATTCAAAAATATAATCTCCGGAACTCTGAATCCCAGTGTACGGGCTATTTCTCCCCCTATCAATTCGGCAATAAGGGCTTTAGTCCCATGTCCTGCTCCTCTGAATTTTACGACATATTTAAATTCATCATCCGCTTCAGCCAAAGCCGGCAATGACCCTCCTTCCCGCAAGGGAAGAATATATCTTGTTACATTTGCTGTACGTAAATCCATATCACTCCTTTCTTAAATTGAGAATAAAGATACAACGTTTTTATGGAATAGTCAGTGAAAGGCTTCCTATAATAATAGTTTTTTGTATTTTTCGGTTGAGTATACTTTCTTCCTGCTACGTATTATATAAAACAATGATAAATGAATTAAACATGAAACTACTTCGATTTTTGGTGTTTGGAATAATGTCCGTTATTCTGTTACCCAGCAATATGGCAGCCGAATGGCAGTGGTCTGTACAGCTGCCAGGTATTATTTCCAACGAAACGAACGATCATCCGCAAGCATTCTTGTGGATACCTTCCGATTGTACTCAAGTGAAAGCTGTGATAATAGGCAATCATAATATGACAGAGGAGACTTTGTTTGAAAATTCTCTATTTCGTGAAAGATTATCAGAAACGGGTATAGCACTGATATGGATTACCCCTGGATGGGATCAAAGATGGGATATAACTACCGGATGTCAGGAAGCCTTTGAAAAGATGATGGAGGATTTTGCGAATGTCAGCGGCTATAGTGAATTGAAATATGCGCCTATTGTCCCTTTAGGACATTCGGCAATGGCTACCTATCCGTGGAACTTCGCAGCATGGAATCCCGACCGCACATTAGCCATTATCTCTTTACATGGAGATGCGCCGCGCACTAACCTTACCGGATATGGTCGTGACAATATGGAGTGGGGGAAACGTACGATTGACGGCATCCCTGGATTGATGATTGAAGGCGAATACGAATGGTGGGAAGACCGTGTAAATCCGGCTTTGGCATTCCGTATGATGTATCCTAAAAGTTGCGTCTCTTTCCTTTGCGACACAGGACGAGGACATTTCGATATAGCCGACCGCACCGCTGGTTATATTGCGTTGTTCTTAAAGAAAGCACTGGAATATCGTATGCCCGCAACGTATGATTTGGATAAGCCTGTGGAATTGAAGAAGCTGAATCCGCAGAATGGCTGGCTTGCCGAAAGGTGGCATCCGAATCAGAAGAAACGTGCAAAAGCTGCTCCTTATAAAGAGTATAAAGGAGACTCGCACGATGCATTCTGGTATTTCGATAAGGAAATGGCTGAAATGACGGAAGAACGCTATCGCCGGGAAAGAGGGAAGAAACCACAATACTTAGGTTTCGTACAAAAGGGGCAATTACTCACATATAATCCCAAATCCCATGTGAAAGTTGCCGCCCGTTTCCTGCCGGAAAAAGACGGATTGACTTTTCATCTGAAAGCTGTATATACGGATAGCTTGCATACTGCAATTTCTGACGAACATTCGCTCACTTCTCCTGAAATAACCCGTATCTGTGGCCCGGTTCAGAAAGTGAACGACACAACCTTTACTGTCCGTTTCTACCGTATGGGGATGTACAATAAGCGTCGTACGGGAGATATTTGCCTTCTAGCCGGTAATGACGGTGACAAGCACTATAAAAGCACAGTTCAGGAACTTAGTTTCCGGATTCCCTATCGCAATACGGAAGGTAAACGCCAGCATATTCTTTTTCCGGGCCTTGACGATGTGAAGAAAGGCACGGAAACTATCTCTTTACATGCAACTTCCGATTGCGGGCTACCCGTATATTACTACGTGAAAGAAGGACCGGCAGAAATAGAGGGAAACAAGTTGGTATTTACTCGAATTCCCCCACGCAGTAAGTTCCCGTTGAAAGTGACTGTGGTGGCATGGCAATATGGATTGGCAGGAGAAGTACAGACTGCCGAACCGGTAGAACGGAGTTTTTTCATTTATCAATCGGCAATTGATAAATGAAAGATTATGGAACTATAAGTTGGAATTCGTATTTTTGCATTGAGTGTTAGGCTGAACTTATTCGTATCCTATAAATATAAGGATATTAAAAATGATTATGAATAAGAAATCTTTAGTTGTAATCGCATTATTGGCAGTATCGGCTATATCGTCGGCTCAATCTGTATACCCCGGACAGCACCAGGGGAAAATGAAAAAAGAGACAGTGGCTCCTGTTCGGGTAGAAAGTTTTGATTTGAAGGACGTCCGTTTATTACCGAGTCGTTTTCGTGACAATATGTTGCGGGATTCCGCATGGATGACCTCTATCGACGTAAGTCGCCTATTACATAGTTTCCGGACAAATGCCGGAGTCTTTGCTGGTCGTGAAGGCGGTTATATGACAGTGAAAAAACTTGGTGGCTGGGAATCTTTGGACTGTGAACTTCGCGGACATACTACCGGACATCTGCTTTCGGCTTACGCTTTGATGTATGCCGCTACCGGAAGTGAGATTTTCAAGCTGAAAGGGGATAGCCTTGTCAACGGGCTGACCGAAGTTCAGAACGCTTTGAAAGGCGGATATTTAAGTGCTTTTCCCGAAGAACTGATAAACCGTAATATCCGGGGAAAGAGTGTTTGGGCACCTTGGTACACCTTGCATAAGCTTTATTCCGGTCTGATAGACCAATATCTGTATGCGGATAATCAGCAGGCTTTGAAAACAGTGACCAAAATGGGCGACTGGGCTTATAACAAACTGAAACCACTTAGTGAAGAAACCCGCAAACTCATGATACGCAATGAGTTTGGAGGTGTCAACGAATCATTCTACAATTTGTATGCTATCACAGGAGATGAACGTTACCGTTGGTTGGCCGAATATTTCTACCATAATGATGTAATTGACCCGTTGAAAGAACTTCGGGACGATTTGGGAACCAAACATACGAATACGTTTATCCCGAAAGTCATAGCCGAAGCACGTAACTATGAACTGACAGAGAATGAGACCAGCAAAAAGCTCTCGGAATTCTTCTGGCATACCATGGTTGACCACCATACTTTTGCTCCGGGATGTAGTAGTGATAAGGAGCATTTTTTCGACCCGAAGAAATTTTCTAAACACTTGACCGGCTATACCGGAGAAACCTGCTGTACTTATAATATGTTGAAGCTTAGTCGTCATCTTTTCTGTTGGACGGGCGATTCATCTATTGCCGATTATTATGAAAGGGCACTATATAATCATATCCTGGGACAGCAAGACCCGGAAACGGGAATGGTCACTTATTTCTTACCCTTACTTTCGGGTTCACATAAACTGTATAGTACCAAAGAGAACTCTTTCTGGTGTTGTGTCGGCAGCGGATTCGAAAATCATGCTAAATACGGAGAAGCTATCTACTACCACAACAACGAGGGAATCTATGTAAATCTGTTTATTCCTTCCCAAGTCACCTGGAAAGAAAAAGGATTAACCCTTCTCCAGGAAACGGAATTTCCGAAAGAGGAAACGACCCGGTTTACTATTCGTGTCGAGAAACCGGTTCGCACTACTGTTTATCTAAGATATCCTTCATGGAGTAAAAAAGCGGAAGTTCTTGTGAACGGTAAAAAAGTAGCAGTAAAACAAAAGCCGGGTTCTTACATCGCTATCACTCGTGACTGGAAAGATAATGACCGTATCTCGGCTACTTACCCGATGCAGATTGAATTGGAAGCCACTCCCGATAATCCGAATAAAGTGGCTTTATTGTATGGCCCGTTAGTGCTTGCCGGAGAACGGGGTACGGAAGGTATGCAGGCTCCCGCACCTTTCTCTAATCCAGCTCTTTATAATGATTATTATACTTATAATTTCCATGTGCCTGCCGATTTGCGTACCTCATTGAAAGTAGATATGAAACATCCGGAACGTACTTTGCAGCGTACAGGAAAAGAACTGAAATTTATAACAGAACAAGGAGATGTGATTCGTCCGCTTTATGATTTGCATCATCAGCGTTATGTGGTATATTGGGATTTGCAGTCGAAATAGAAAAATTTAAGAACGAATTACACGAATTACGCGGTTTTATAATTATAATTGCATCAAACAATAGCGTAGTTCGTGTAATTTGTGTTTAATACGAATTTAATAGATAACGAAAATGAAGGGAAGATTATTAATCGTAATTTTTATAAGTATCTGTTTTATTGCAGGTTCCTGCAATGTATCATCCGTACAAGGGAGTCGTTATAACTTCTCTTCATTAGATTCTGTTATTCAAGGCTGGGTGAGTAAAGAGTACTATCCAGGTGCTTCTATCTGTGTAGTAAAGAATGATTCTGTCATTTTTCAGAAGAACTATGGTAGCTATACTCCTGATACAAAAGTATACGTAGCCTCTGCCGGAAAATGGGTGGCGGCTGCTGTTATCGGAGCGGTAGTGGACAGTACCAGTTTGGACTGGGATGACCCTGTGGAAAAGTGGTTGCCGGAATTTAAGGGAGATGCCAAAGGAAAAATCCTTTTACGACAACTGTTATCTCATACTTCCGGAGTGCGTCCCTATCTTCCTGAACCGCGTGTAGATAATTACAATCATTTGGATTCTGCCATTATTGAAATATTGCCGTTAGATACGGTTTTTACTTCGGGAAGCCGGTTCCAGTATGGAGGGCTTGCCATGCAGATTGCCGGAAGAATGGCGGAAGTGGCAATGGGGAAGGAGTTTGAAACTCTCTTTCAAGAACTATTGGCGCAACCATTGGAAATGAAAAATTCTCATTTTACTCCGATAAATACAGATGGCGGACATGCCCCGATGTTAGGTGGTGGTCTGTGTACCACCTTGAACGATTATATTCATTTCCTATCTATGATTTATCATGATGGAATGTATAACGATAAGCGGATTATATCAGCAAAAACTGTAAAGGAAATGCAGGCCGACCAAGTGAAAGACGCAATAATCCCTTCGAATAACTCGGATAATTATGTAGCGAAAGGGCTAGGACAATCCCACAATGGAATCTACGGATTGGGAGAATGGCGTGAATTAATCGATAAGAAGACAGGTGAAGCTTATCAGATTAGTTCACCAGGATGGGCTGGCGCTTACCCGTGGATCAATAAACGGGAGAATGTTTATGGCTTCTTTATTGCTCATGTAGTCGGTGCTTCCAGTAAAGAAGATGGTTTCTCGTCTTTTTATGGTAGTCCTGTAATTTCGAGAACTGTTTCAGAGATTGTAAAGGGACATCCGTTGGTTGTGAAACAAGGCCGCGTTGAAGTGGGCAACGGTTCTCTTTACTATGAGGAAGCCGGCACAGGTGCTCCCGTCATCTTTGTTCATGGTCATTCTTTGGATCATCGTATGTGGGATGAACAATTTTCCGTACTGGCAAAAAAATATCGTGTGATCCGCTATGATTTGAGAGGATATGGCATTTCGTCTTCACAAACGGAAGACTATCAATTCACACACGCTGGAGATTTAGTTACTTTGATGGATTCTTTGCACATCAAGAAAGCGCATATCGTCGGACTTTCTTTAGGTGGGTTTATTACTGCTGATATGTTGGCGTATTTCCCTGACCGAATGTTATCTGCTTTTTTAGCCAGTGGAAACATTCGGAAATCGAAAGGTCCCAGTGAACCGATGACTCCGGAAGAAGCAAGAGTACGTGATAAGGAGATTGCTGCTTTGAAAGAGAAAGGGGTAGATGTGATGAAGAAAGAGTGGTTTGAAGGATTGATGAAGTCAGGAGGAAGTCAGCGGGAACGAATGCGTGAGTCTCTATGGCAAATGATCGATGAGTGGGATGCGTGGCAACCTTTACACAAAGAAGTACGGGTGGTAGCTGGTTTGGATGCCATCGAGAAATTGAAAAAGAATCATCCCGATGTACCTGCTTTAATTGTTGAAGGTCATTCTTCCGGCAACCGATTCTCAAAAGAACCTCCCATTTTACAATATCTTCCCAATGGAAAACTGAAAGTAATTGACGATTGCGGACACATGCTGAATATGGAACGCCCGGAAGAATTTAATGCAGCATTGGAAGAATTTTTGAAAAACGTTCAATAAAGAATAATATTGTAACTGATTATATATAGAATAGACTAAGTACCATGAAACAAACTATTATTGCTGTTATCTGTTTTTTTTGTGTTTCTTCATTATATATACAAGCACAAAAAATAAATCATCCTTCATTACTGTATACTCCACAACGCATACAGCAAGTGAAACAGCGTATGCAGCATGAACCTAAATTGCAGGAAGCATGGGGAGATATTAAGAAAACAGCCGATGAAGCTTTGCAAAAGAAAGATTTTAATCGATTAGACTATTTGTCGTTAGCTTATTTGATGACTGATAATAAGGAGTATGCAGACGCAATCAAAGAAATCCTCCTGAAAGCTGTGGAAGCCGAATCATGGGGAGATGTGGAAATGATGGCACGTATTCCTGCATGGCGTTCACAACTGGGTATGGCTCATAAGAGTTTTCTTTCCGCAGTGGGGTATGATGCTGCATACAATGTCATGTCTTCTTCAGAAAGAAAAAAGATAGCCGAAGGATTGAAACGGTTAGCCGTGGAACCGGCATTGGGAGACTGGTTGTTGGAGCCGACCCGTATTCACTCATTGAATTCGATGGGACATAACTGGTGGACCTCCTGTGTTTGTCAGGGTGGAATATTGGCTTTGAGTCTTCAAAATGAACTTCCCGAAGTAAAAGAATGGGTGGAGCAACTTCACGAATCACTTCCTGAATGGTTTGATTTTGCCGGTGATGTATTGCAACAGAAAGCAAAGAGTTTTGATGAGGCTGGTGGAATGTATGAAAGTCTGAATTACGCCAACTTTGGTATTCAGGAAGCTTTGTTGTTTAGGATCGCTTGGATAAATACTCATCCCGGACAGAATCCGGGTGATATTCCTCAATTGGCAAAATTGCCGAGTTACTTCTCACAAGTCTGCTATCCGCGTACAGGTATGCTGCATAGTTTGAATTTTGGAGATAGCCATAAAAATGTATCGGCAGAATCCAGCATGATGTTATTGTATGCATTGGGGGTGAAAGATCCAACTATTTTGTGGTATATAGCCCAGGTGGAACAAGGACAACATCGTGATGGCTTTTTCCTGAATCGTCCCATGGGCTTCCTTTACACTCCTGATTTGAGTAAGGCGCCCGCTGTCCCTCAACTGCCGACTTCTCAATTATTTGCCGATTTTGGTTGGGCTACGATGCGTGATTCGTGGGAAAAGGATGCTACGATGCTGGCTGTAAAAAGCGGTCATACATGGAATCATTCTCACGCAGATGCCAATTCATTTATTGTCTTTCATAAAGGGGTAGATATTATTAAAGACGGGGGAAACTGTTGGTATCCTAATCCTGCTTATCGGAATTATTTCTTTCAAAGCCAGGCGCATAATGTAGTACTGTTCAATGGCGAGGGACAACCCCGTGAGCAGCAGTACAGCGGTTCTACTTTGAGAGGATATTTACATCATCTTTTGGATGCGGGAAATGTGAAATATGTCCTGGCTAATGGAACAGGTCCTGTATCTAATAATTTCAGTCGTAATTTCCGCCATTTCCTTTGGATGGATAATGTGATTTATATGATTGATGATTTAAAGACGCATAAGGTCGGCTGTTTTGAATGGCTGTGGCATACCAACGGGACTTATAAGAAGTCGGGAGTTGACGTGAATGTGACGAATGGTAATTCTTCCGTTGTGATTCGTCCTCTTTATCCCCGTTTGCTTGCTAAGTCTGATTTTGTACACGACTATCCGGAGGATTTGTATTGGGAAGAAATACAGGCTCCAACTGAAGATTTGAAAGGTACTGAAACCTATTATTCATTCCATTTGCCGGCAGAAGTCAATCGTGTAAAAGGGCTGACAGCTATTATATTAAAGGAGACTCCCAATGAAAAAGACTTGCCACAAATGGAACGGCGGGAAGGACAAGATTGGATTGGACTTCGTATCCGTCACAAAGGTAAAGTGACTGACTTGTATATTAACCAGTTGGCAGATGGCAGACTGATGCACAGCAACTCATGGATTATGCCGGACGGCTGGATGACAGATGCCTATATGTTTGCAGTTTCTTATCCCGAAGGAACGGAAGCCAAAGACGCCAAAGATTTCTTTATCTGTCATGGCAGTGCATTAAGGCGCGATAAGGAAACCTATTTTTCTTCTTTGGCTAAGTTGTTTGTCATTCAAAAGGAAGAAGATAAGAAACTCAATCTTTGGATAGACGGACAGCCGAAGATAAATGCCAGTTTCAGGAGTAAGAAGAAGCCTGTAAGAGTAGAGGTTAATAATAAGAGAATTCCTGTTGTGTATAAACAATCCCAATTGAGTATAAAGCTGGTAGATTTAGTTATATCTCAAAAGTCCACACTGTAATATTTTGTAAACCAATGATTTATATTCCGACATGTTTTTATTAAGGAACAAATTAGGAACAGAAACACAAATTATCGCATTTTCCTGTTTTTTTGTTTGCACTACCTTTCTTTCTCTTCACTTGTTCGTACTTTGAGCATTTTTCCAAACCTTTTTGCTCGATTTTCATTCTTTCGCGAAGAGTTATTGTTTCTGTATTCATTAGCGAAAAATCGCAGCCAAAAGAAAAAAGGAGCTAATCTTTTTTTCAAGGAACATTGTTTTTTGCAAAGGTAGCTATTTCCCTCGAAACACATATACAGGCAGCCCAATATATCTGCCTATATTTAGTTTACTTTAGTTTAGCATATATATAGGCTAATAGACTAAACTAAACCTTTCCCAAACGACCTCCCCATACTTTTATATTTGCAGTCAAAAGAGAAGATAGTCACACCGATATTTTCTCTTTTCGCTGCAATCCCCTTTTATTCCATAGTCCCATTTACAGATTACCCATTGCAGGTGTACTCCCACATTCTTGCATATCGACTTTCAGGCTGCCTGATGAGAATTGTGTCGCAAAGGTACTTGTCATGGCTTTCTTGTATTCAAGGTCACAGCCTGACGGTTCCCGACAAAATCTCCACGCTCCGCTTTGCAGAGGTCGTATTTGGTCGTGAAACCCTGCATAAAGAGCCATAACACCTTTTGAGGCGACATAATTTTCAATCAAGCCCGAAAGTAGCTGAAATGCTAAAAGAGGGAAAAATAAAAAACTTAAAACTTAGGATTATGGCAAATTACGCAACAAACCTTTTCTTCGCAACTACAGAGAATGAACAAGACCTTGATAAAATAGAGGTTTTCTTGAACGACAATTTTGGTGACTGTTATCTTGAACGTGCTGATGACGCTTTGGAGGGCGAGTTTTCTTCTCGTTGGGCTTATCCAGAGGAATTGATAGACGAATTGGTAGCATCTTTAGAGACTAAAGATAGTATCTATATTCGAGTTCTGACATATGAAATGGGATGCGAATATGTTAGCTTTCGGACATACTCACAAGGCAAATGGCATATCAGGTTATGACTGTAAAATGACATGACTATGTACGAATACGAAGAAGATAGCGAAATTATCGGTGCGCACTGCACCCTGCTTACCCCCTATAAAGGCTATACCGAGGGAACAGTTGTCGGCGACTTCGGCAATAAAATAGTGGTACGTCTGAACAGTGGCAAGGAGGTGGTCGAGTACCGTGATGAAGTGATTATTTACGATTAAATACAAGAGCGATGCAACAGGTAGCAATGAAATTCGTCCAATGGGACGTACCCGAATTAGAGAAGCTGAAAGACAGCAGGGTTTACCAATTACGGGAACAACTTGATAACGGAGACAAGTTGAGCCGTGAAGACAAGAACTGGATTACCCGAAACGTGAAAGAGTGCATCCATTTCAAAAGAGGTATCGCATTGATGGGCTACTTCTTTGATTTCTCCGATGTTCTCAAACGATATTTCGTAAAACAGCACGGACATATCGCCGAGTATTACGCCATTGCCAAAACAGCGTTGCGCTCTGTCCTGTATGGTCGAATAGAAGACATAGTAGAAGTATAATTAAAATCAAAGAAACATGAAAGCAACGATTGAGCATAGCTTTTGTCCTTATTGTGACGAGGTAACAGAACTCTACTTCCGTATCATCAACACGATTCTTTTCTCCACCGATGAAGCGGAACTGCGTACCGGCATGGAACGCCTACAAGAAAAAACACGCCTTGATGATTATTTCGTCTTCGGCTATGGCAAGCATCATCTATGGGTTTGCCAAAGACGTCCCAGTAATCAAAAAAAGATTTTCGAGCATCGGGTAATCATGGCAGAATTTTGATGATACAGGCAGGAACGGGATAATCTTCCATTCCTGCCATGCCGCATTCCCTTTTTTACATTTATCTCTCTCTTTTGGCTGCGCCATATCCTTTTGTAAAAACCAGCCATTCGTGAAAAGCTGCCGTCCGCTTTTTCCGATAAGCCGGGTTCTTTCCTTTTTCCCTTTTGTCCCCTTTTCTTTCTGCCGGACGGGAACATGGCAGCACCCCGATACCCCGTTCCGCCTTTTGTCGCCACTTCGTTGATATTCCCTTCTGCGGTACCGCAACCTGTTGTCAGTTCAGTGTTCTGTTTGTAGCCACCTCAATTCAGTCCGACCGAATTACACGAAAATCCCTGCCGATTCTGCGGACTTACAGCCGAAACGCGCACCATTGTGCCGGTGGATGGATTGCACTTTCACTTCCCCTGCAACTACGGTTTCCCGCTCATTTTCAGAATAGTTTTCCGTCGAAGTCATCATCATTTTCCGATGCAAAGATAGTATGCAGACGGGAACGACTTTGGAAGTCTTGACCAATGGCACAGCCGTACAATCTTCCTTTATCGAGCCTTCCGGTTTTGCCTACGGACAAAAATAAAGAGTATTGATGCGTCCGGCCTTGGTGCATCCCCTTAACTGCACCTACTTTTTGAGGCAGCGTAAAATTGATTTAATAACTTCTAAAAACAATTCATTATGAAAAAGATTGAAAACAATTTCGTAGTAACCGGTTTCGTAGGAAAGGATGCAGAAATCCGTCAGTTCACCAACGCAAGTGTAGCACGTTTCCCTCTGGCAGTAAGCCGACTGGAGAATAATGGCGAGGAATCCAAACGCGTTTCCGCCTTTATGAATTTTGAGGCGTGGCGTAAAAACGAGAACACCGGGTCGTTCGACCAACTGACCAAGGGTACGATGCTGACCGTCGAGGGGTATTTCAAGCCCGAAGAATGGAGCGACCAAAGCGGCGTGAAACACAACCGTATCGTGATGGTCGCCGTCAAGTTCTATCCGCCCGTCGAGAAGGAGGAAACTCCTGAAAAGCCGGCCAAACCAGCGAAAAAAGGCAAGAAATAATCCTTGCCTTATCACGACAAAAGCGGCCTTCGGGTCGCTTTTGTTTTACTCATTACAGTGTTGTTGCACCATCTGTATTTTATACTCTACTTGTTCTCTTTTACCGCATTCAGAAATGCTTTGGCAGGTTTGAATGCAGGGATATTGTGAGCGGGAATTTTAATTGTCGTATTCTTCGAAATGTTCCGGGCCATCTTTTCAGCTCTCCGTTTGATGATAAAGCTGCCGAACCCACGCAAGAACACCTCGTTTCCCGCAACCATCGACTCTTTTACATTTTCCATGAATGATTCCACCACAGTCATCACAACCGTTTTCTCTATTCCGCTCTGCCGTGAGATCTGAGCGACAATTTCCGCTTTTGTCATATTGTTCTTGATTTTAATGAATACGGTGCAAAATTAACAAATATCCGCCTGTTATAACAATCCAAACTTATTTGTCATCCCGAAAGCTGCTTTTACTGAATCCGCCGAAGACGCCCCTCAAGAGCCTGCCCACTACCAAAAACACCAGCAATAAAATTATAATATCTCCCATAGGTCTTATTTTTTATAGTTATATTCAACTTAAAGATACGAAAAAATAATGAATTACGCAAGTAAACTACTGATTTTCAATATCCATATTTGATTTATAAGTTCTATTTCCGGATGCCCGGCACGCGTCCCGGTGTCCGGTTAAGCTGAACCTTGTATTTATTGAGAATGCTGTACACGGTGCTTTTACTCCGGACACCGCTCTCTTTCCAAATATCACGGATTGAATACCCATTGTTATACATATCCACGATTTTTTTGTCCCGTTCAGTTTTACTCATACTTTTTTTGGTAATCGGAATACTGATACTCTGCTGCAGGCGTATAATCTTATCCGACGACTTCCGCAAAACAGCCACTTCCTCCGGTAATGCCCCGAACATGGCCAATACTTCCGCCAGTGTCGTGTCCGGAAACAATTTGTTGCCGGTGTCAATTTTATCGTGAATGGAGATAATACGCACGACCTTGATGCGGCATAGCTCGATCAATGCCGATAGTTCCCGTAAACCACGCACGGCATTGCTGAATTTTGACACCACCAATTCGTCGCCTCTTTCAAGATTCGACATCAGTTGTTTCCATCTCGGTCTGAGCGTCTCGTGTCCGACCGATTCTTCAACCACTTGTACACACCCGTACTGGCGCATCCATTCCTTATCCGCATCAAACGCATCGTAGGAATTCGCCTCGAATATATAACCGACTTTTGCCATATCAATATACAATATTCATGATAACAAGTGCAAATATACAAGTTTTATTCGAGTATATGAATCATACTATATTAAAAAACGAAAATCGTACATTTTTTCATGTTTTTATCTTCACTTGTTTTCATTGGTAATCATATCATTAAGTACGATATTAAAAAATGCACAAAATACGGTTTTCTGGATACGAAGTATCAAAAATAATATATAGTTTTGCACTAAATAGTACGAAACAATATAGTATGAAAACATCAAAATCGAACTTAAAACAGCCGATAATCTTTGCCAAAATAATTGCCGTTTCGATTGCCATATTCCTATGCGCGTCATGCGACAACGGCAATGGCAAACGATTGGCGAAAGCCAAGAATGATCCTGCCGGAACATACAGGGAATACCTGTCCGACATACGCAGGCAGAAAAAACTCTCCATTAAAGAATTGACCGGACACCTCAAGCAATGGCAAACATTGAGGGATTCCGTATTCCTGTATCTCGAATGTGATACGCTTGGCCGACTTCATTCCACTGTAAGAGAAGAGTGTGAACAGGTACATGATTCCATCCGCATGGAATTTTCACGGATGGTGCTGTCTCAGACACGCACTTATAAGGATATACTGTGGGTAAAAGAACAAATCTCGCCGCATCTTGAAGACAAAGAGTTGCACCGTGCGGCTGAAACAATCCGGCCGTTCTTTGCCTCATTGGATAACCAGCCCGTCAGTCAGAGAAACCGACAACACATTCTTGCCACTTATCGAACTACCCTTGCTGAAACGATTGATTACGGTATTCATTGTATGGCAGACCTGACGACCTTTATCGAAAAGGAGGATGCTGTGTACCGGGCATTCCTTTCACGTCTGCCTGATTTCGACGGCGAGAATCTTTCCGACATCACGCATGACACGGAACGATGCTGCGCACAGGTATTCCTTGCCGCCGAACGGAACGACATCACCTATCGCAATGCCATGATTTATTTGGCCATGCGCACCAACCGCAGGCTGATTCAGAATGTCCGAACCTGTATCGACGACATCTGCAATAAAAAAGTCAAGACACCGGCACAGGCACAAGCTTACATCTGGATGCTTCTCCAGCCTTATTCGTCGTTGGACGGTTTCTGCCTGGCGTTGCTTTCAGCCGAAGAAAGAGAGCAACTCGATATGCTTGCCTCGCAGACACCCGACGCTTTCAGGGAGTTGGGCAGGATGCTGCACCCCGGAGACAACCGCTTGGACGAGCTGCCCGGAATGCTGATGGAAGCATTCATACACACGCTGTAAAATATAACAACAGAAAAATATATGAATATGTTACGACATTTTTATAATGACTTCATGGCATTCGTCCCCCTGCAACTTCCGCAGTTGCTCGATGTGACGACGATGGAAGAACCGCAGTTCTACGGCGACTATGTGCTGCTTACGTTTCCGTTGCGCACCCCTTACGAACTGGACGAAGTAATGGATATGTTTGAGGACGACATGGAGTTGATCACGCTTTACCACCATATCCCGATGCGGACGGAAAAATTCGGTCATAGCACTTGTGCATACTCCAATCCCGCTTTCGGACAGATGTTCAAGATGAACGCCAAGACGGATGCCGAGGGCAATGTAAACAGCATCCTTGTTACCATCTATGATTCTTTGGAGCAGATGTACGGGGACCTATGCCTCGATTTGGAACTTCACTCCAAAAGCGGGTTCCTGAAATACAAGAAAGACAAGTCCGACGTGCTGATGAATTTCATATGAGAGAAACTTTATACCGACAGATGGTCTATTGCATCAACACCTACCGGACGTGGATAGAGGTTGCCGATGACAATCTCTACAAGGAGCATATCATCTCAAGAACCGACCGCACCGACTACCTCGTTTCCCGTACATTGGTACTGCGTGCCTTCAAGACGAACGGCATACACGCCGAGGGTATGACATGGACTATTCCCGAACACGAACTGGACAAGGCTTTGGCCATCTACCGAAAGCAAGACAGTACATTCAAGCAGCGCATCAAGAAAGCGGCCATGTACTTTTCGCCCAAGGATGCCGAAACCCTTATCCGGCTGGCAACATACGGCATTATCCAATTGGAACTCATTGTGTGTCCCGCTCCCATACCCGAAAAGCCCTATTACTTATGTTACTGAATATCCTGCTACTCATTTTCTGCGTGATACCTTTCGGGGTATCCATGTCATTGTACAAGAACAACAAGCGGTTCATGGCAACCTTTTACATGGCAATGGCACGAAGCGGCAACGCCCGTAAACTATATGTGCAAGTATGGCTGATATGCCTGCTTCTTTTCCATTATGTATATGCCTGTGGACACATGGGCGAGTTTGGAATCCTACTCTCTACCGGTGTCTGTGCCGCGATGTTCTCGTTCCGACGGACGGACAACTGGTTACGCAGGTTGCTTGACCGCCCCCGTGCATTTGTCACACTCGCGTCGGTCGCACTGGTCATCGGCTTTGTGCCGCATCTGTACACCTTGGCAATAACCATTGCCTATCTTCTTCTGGCAGCCCTGTTCTATCCCTCCGTTCGGGTCATGTCCGAATGCAAGGATACGGGCACACTTTCCGGATGGGCAAAGCATCCCGGAATGTTGTCAGAATCCTATCACGACAATCATCACGCAAATCTGCCGCATGAAGCGTACAGCGGCAACACTGATATATCCGCACAATATGAATCATTAAAACCGAATGAAAATGAAAAATAACCAAAAGATACCTGTTTCCATATTGGCAGACAGGGAGGTATTCGAATATCTCAAGGAGAAAGGGGATGAACGCAAAACACGCACCGAAGCGTACTGTGACCTGTTGGACAAATCACTGGTAGGTTTCGTCTCCCCGTTTTTAAGAAAGAAGGACTACGTGCTGCAACCCAACCAGTGCCACCTGACCGTTTCCGACCTCGCATCGGAGTGGCATTGGCACAGGGCTACTGTCCGTTCTTTTTTGAGTGCAATGGAGGCATTCGGCTTGCTGACCCGCATCCAGCTTCCCAAAAGCGTGGTCATTACCATGACCGTACAATCCGGTCAGGCAGCACAGCCCCGCAATGCACAGGAGCAGCCGGACTTTACCGGACAGCTCCGTGAGGTATTGTCCGATTGGGTAATCGGCAAAACGACCGCTGCCGAAACCGGCACAGCGTGTGGACAACTCGTAAGTCAGGCGATGTCCGAAACTGCCGACCGTGACACCGGACTCTGTTCGGACACCCATTCCAACACGACCTCCGCACATTCCGGCACTTTGGTCACGGAACATCGTGAAACAGCCTTGTGCTGCATTGCCCACGCCGCCCTGCAAAAAATCCTGCACAAGTCGAGATTCGATGACAGTTCGCCGCTTGTGGATTTCTTCCGGTTTGACCTCGGTGAAGAATGGGCTGCTTTCATCGAGTCTGCCAAAGACCTCGCCGGGCTGATTCTCGACACCGAGGCATCAGTGACGGACTTCGACATGGACGAGGACAAAGAACGCTTCAAATCGCTTTGCAAACCCTTTTTATCGCTTCTGGCGAAGGCACAGGCGATGGTGGATTGAACCGGGAGTCGAAAACAGATTGTATAACGCGAACAATCCACCTCCATCCCTTAACGGTTATCCTGCCGGTTATAAGAGGCACACGGGCTTGCCCGTCTGCCACGAAACAAAGGGAAGGGGGAGCCTAATACCCCGACCGTCTATCGACCGTCGGAAGGCTGTCCGTTCAAGCAGCAAGCTGGGACAGGGCGGATTGTCCGAAACAACACGAAAAGAGTATGGCAGATCAAAAACAGGTACTTGATGTGAAGGTGTCGAAAGGCATCACCGCAGCCCAGAGCAACGAACATTTGCGCGATCGCAGTGAAAGGGCGGAAAAGTACGCTATGGATAAGGGGAATTACGACCCCACACGCAAACACCTGAACTTCGAGATTGCACCCGGAGGCAAGGTACGTCCCATCGACACGAGCCGCAACATTCCCGAACGGATGGCGGACATATTGAACAGGCGCGGGATTAAAGACCCCAACGAAGGACTGGCAGAACCGAAGTACCGCACGGTGGTGAACTTCATTTTCGGCGGTTCCCGTAAGCGGATGCACGAACTCGCGTTCGGCACGCAGAACGTGGATTTTGATGAAGGTGCGGACAATACCCGTATCAAAAGAATGAGCGATATTGAACGCTGGGCGAAAGACGTCTATTCATTCGTGAGTGGCAAATATGGCGAGCAGAACATCGCCGCATTCATCGTACACCTTGACGAATTGAACCCTCATGTGCATTGTACTTTGTTGCCAATCAAAGACGGCCGTTTTGCGTACAAGGAAATATTCGCCGGTAAGGACAAGTTTGAATACAGCGCAAGGATGAAACAGCTTCATACCGACTTTTTCACCGAAGTCAATACAAGGTGGGGAATGTCGAGAGGAACAAGCATATCCGAAACAGGCGCACGGCACAGGACTACCGAAGAATACCGCCGTATGCTATCGGAAGAATGTACGACCATCGAGGAAAATATCAGCCGTCATCAAAAAATTTTGGCTGACCTCCAATCGGACATCCGTCTGGCAGAGCGCAGGGTCAAGGGGCTTACGACAATGGTCGATAACCTTGAGAAGTCGAAAGCCGAAAAAGAGGTCCTGCTATCGGCAGCCGAACAGGATTTGAAAGCGAACAAGGGCGATGCGGAACAATTAGCCGCACAAGTGAAAAGTCTGGAAAAAGAACTGGCTGGAATCAACTGGCAACTGGCAGACAAGCAGGAGAAATTGCAGACGGCTGACCGGCAGCTTGCCGAGCTGAAAGAGAACATGTATGCCATTGAGGAACGTACCGGGGAACTCAAGGAGGAAGCCTACAAATACTCCCATGATGTACATTCCAAAGTGGACACGTTGCTCAAGGATGTCCTGCTGGAAAATGTGGTCGGCGAGTATAAGAACGTATCGGCACAGATGGACGTGGCGGAACGGCAACTGTTCGACGGCTCGCTCGTCCAGTCCATAGCGGAACAAGGTACGGACGTGATGCACTGCGCGACGATGCTGTTTCTCGGTATGGTCGATGATGCCACCACTTTTGCCGAAACTCGTGGCGGCGGAGGTGGCGGCAGCGACCTGAAATGGGGGCGCGACGAGGACGAGGACAACCGTGCATGGGCACTCCGCTGCATGAGGATGGCGAGCCGCATGATGCGTCCGGCCATTGGCAAGAAACCTAAACGGTAAGTGGCATACGCCTTACTACAAATCAAAAAGTATAACGAATAATATCATTGGAATATGACGAAACAAATCTTTTTTATATTGGCCGTGCTTTGCACGTTGCAGGCACAGGCAAGTGTACGACCCATACAGGTGGATACTGTACAACATACACCGTACTATGATGTCTCGGAGAAACTGCAACCGATACAGCCCGTCTATCTTGATGGAGTGGTACTTCCGGCATCCCGGACTGGCAACTGGTTTGTCAGCATTGCCGGGGGTACGTCCGCCTTTCTCGGCACACCTCTCGGCTGCGAAGACCTCTTCGGACGCTTGAAACCCTCGTACAGCTTCGCAGTCGGAAAATGGTTCACTCCGTCCGTCGGCGCACGTATCAATTACAGCGGTGTGCAGTTCAAAGATGGCACATTGTCCAATCAGGACTACCACCATATCCATGCGGATCTGCTGTGGAATGTCCTTGGCCGCAGATATGCCCGGCAAGAACAGGTACGCTGGAATCTTGCTCCCTTTGCCGGTGTCGGCCTGCTGCACAACGCCTCTAACGGGAATAATCCCTTTGCCGTTTCGTATGGCGTACAGGGAGAATATCGGATATCCAAACGAGTAAGTGCCATATTGGAACTCTCCGGCACGACCACCTTTCAGGACTTCGATGGTTACGGACGCCCGAACCGCCTCGGCGACCACATGGTATCGCTGACCGCCGGTTTCACGTTTCATCTCGGAAAGGTCGGTTGGAAACGCGCGGTTGATGCGACATCTTACATTCGTCAGAATGAGTGGCTCGTGGATTATGCCAATGTCTTGTCCGGAGAAAACAAGCGTTATAAAGACTGGTACGACCGCAACCGACGGACGCTCGCAGAATTGCAGAAAATTCTGGAAATAGAAGGCTTGCTTGACAAGTACGGTCATCTGGTTAATGACGATGAGACCGACCGCCGTCAAGGTTATCCCAGAAATAATTACAGCGGATTGAACTCACTTCGGGCAAGATTGAAAAACCGGCATTGGGATGGAATATCGCCACTTGATTCTGCAAGTATTGTATATGGCAACAACGGAGATGATTCCGAAAAACGGGGCATAATCGTCTCTGAAAGGACGGAACTCATACAAGCCGGAAATTGCATCGGGTCGCCTGTCTATTTCTTTTTCAATCTCAACACGGCGCACCTGACGGATGCTTCCCAAATGCTTAACCTTGATGAACTGGCTCGCGTGGCCAAGAAATACGGATTATCCGTGAAAGTAACTGGTGCGGCCGACAGTTCGACTGGAACTCCCGTGCTTAATGGTTCATTAAGCACATTGAGAGCGGATCATATCGTTGCAGAATTAGAAAAGCGTGGCATACCAATCGAACGCATCGTCAAGGTAAGCAGGGGGGGCATAGCCGACCATGTGCCGGTCGAAGCCAACAGGCATACGAAAGTAGAGCTGTTCTTTTAGTTCTTACATTCATTGTTATCAAGTCCCTCAATCCATAATTCGGATTGCAGGGACTTTCTGGTAAATAGCTGTCATGACATTATCAATGAGAGTAATAAGATTATAGGTTTACTGAATTCTGATTACGATTCGTATGACTGATAATATTTTTTGTCGAATTATGGAAAAATCCGCTTACGAGTACAAGATATTCCGGTAGAATTCCATTCTTTCCCCAGAGCAGTTCTATCCCGAAAAGTTCCGAGAGAGTACGTGCTATATCGAACCCGAATGCTTCAAGCGAGGGACGTACTTTGTCCGGATGCAGACAAGGACGGTTGCACTTGCGGGCACATTCCGCACCGTGACAATATAAACACTTGCCGACATAGGCGAATGCCCGACCTCCGAATCTGAGTTCCAGTTTCAACAGTTCTTTTTCTACCCTGATTCGTTCAGGCCTGATTAACTCTTGTGATTTGTCTATCGGGATGCCTTTTTCGATAGGAACAATTTTGGTAGCTATAAGATAGGCATACTTGTATTGGCGCAGAAATTCTCCGGTATCGAAATCGAACGGCGGACATCCCCAACTATTACCGTAGTTGGGGCATTGTTTGCAAAATTCGACAAAACGTTTTTCGTCTCGGAAGCGTGAAATGTATTCGTCCACGCTTATATTTGCCGTGAAATTCTCTGTTACATATCCTTTTTTCATTGCTTTACTTTAATGAAACCTGTTATGATATCGAACGTCACGCAATTATTTCGGAAGAGCCGTTCAATGCAGTCGCTCCGACGCATCTCCTCGGTCAACAGAACCGGTTGTCCGGGAAAAGGACTATAAAGGCTATATCGAGTGATGTGCCGGTTTATCGGCTCGAGTCCATTGCAACGGTAAAATATTTGTTTGAGCATGCGCATATAAATCAGATGATTCGAGTGAATAGGTCAAGCTGGTGCAATAACGTGAAAGTAAAGAAGATGCCGATGACCAGGCACAGCGTAATGAGCAACGCATCGAGCACATGGGCCGAGGGTTTCATCGGCCGGTCGGCGTTGCTTCGGACATACTCCCGAAAGAAGATGTAGAGTGCAGGTATGGTGCTGCACGCCAGCAGGTAGTCTTCGGGGATGCCGAAGAAGTAGACTTTCGACAGACCGATGAGTGCCCAGTGGCAGAGGAACATCGCCAGCACGATATTGACCCGCTCCGAGAAGGCGAGCATCAGTCCGATGGTGAAGACCGCCACCGAACAGGGCATGACGGGCGAGGTCATTATGGGGAATTCGTGGCCCAGCGCCAGCGAGCAGAGTGGATATATCAACGGCATGACAAGGAGCAGGATAGCGAATGCGTTGTGCTGGCCGGTGCGTTCGAGCGAGGCGTGCTTCACCAGCAGCTCATAGATCCATATTCCACCCATTATGGCCCAGAAAAGCGCCAGCATGCCGTGATATTCGCGCGGACGGCAATAGATCATGTAATAGACTCCGGCGATCCAGAAGTTGAGAAACGCCATGAAGAGTTTCATGGCGATCCGTACTGCGGGCGTCGGACGGAGGTAGAGTAGCACAAGCAGCATGGCCGCCACGAGCGTGAAACCGATCTGCGCAGGCCAGGTTGCGGCATTGTAGGCCGCGATCGTGTTCCAAAAGATTTCCATAACCTAACTATTTTTTCGTGTGCGTCGGGTCATCGAGAAAGCCCGGCGTTTGAAGATGAATATCGGCAGCGTGGCACCGGCGGCAAGCAGCGCAATGACACTCAGCGATACGGTGGCATTGAGAAAGAACTGTTGCATGTAGCGCATACCCTCGTCGGCCCGATCGAGCGACTGGAGGAACATGATGAGCGAGAAGACCGTCTTGTAGGCGTAGATGCCCGGCACCATCGGCAGCAGAGCCGGAATGTAGAGGCAGGTCATCGGGCAGCGGACGCCGCGGCCGAGCCACAGGCTGCCCATGCCGATTGCAAAGGCCGCGAAAAGCGATGCGGTGGCGATATCCAGTGCGGCACAGTGTATCAGCGTGAAACGCAAGGCGTGGCCTATGGCGGCAAGCAGGGCGATGCGTGGAAAGGCCCGCATCGGCGGGTCGGAGATGGCCCCGAATCCGATGGCGGCGACAGCGGCGAAGAGGCCGTCGAGCAGAATATCCGTCACGATCATAGCAGCGAATCTTTAACCATTAACAAAGTGGCCGACAAACCGACGGCGATGCAGACAATCTGCAGCAGAGCGTTAACCAGCCGGCTGCCCCCATGAGGACGTGTCCTTCCATGATGTCGATGACCCCGTTGATGAGCGGCACGCCCGGCACGAGGAAGAGCGGACTTGTTGCCAGCGCTATCTCGGCCGTGCAGTCGAACCGCAAGGCTGCCGTGGCGCAGAGCGAGGCGACGAAAGCCGAGCAGGCGAAGACGAGGAAGTGATTGACAGCGTGGGCCTGCATGCGCTGTTTGACGGCGAAGCCCACGAGTGTCGCCGTGAAGACGATGCCCACGGCCGTCCAGTCGCCGCCGAAGAGCTTGCAGAATGAGGCGTTGGCCAGCCCGACGACCACGAGCGTGAAGATTGGGTCCATGCGCGGTTTGTCAACCAGCGTCCGGTAACGGCTGCGGATCTCGTCGAGCGAGAGGCCCTCGTCCAATGCGTCCCAGCTCAGGGCACTCAGATCGGAGTTACGCTCGAAACTGATGGGGAGCGACGGGATTGCCACAACACGGGTTGCGGACTCGCCGCTTACGGTGTCGAGCACCGTCAGTATCGTACTCTTTTGGAAACTCGATAACTGAACGTCCACACCCAGCGCCTCGCCGATCCGTTGCGCATTGCGTATTACCCGAGAGGTGTGCACACCCGAACCGAGTTGATAGGTCGCATATTCGGCGATGAAACCGAGTATATCGCAAAGTTCCTGCTGCGTTTTCATATGCGGATCATTATTTATCGGGCTTTTACCATACCTGTCGCGGTATCGAACGTCACGGAATTATTACGGAACAGCCGTTCGATGCAACCGCTCCGGCGCATCTCTTCGGTCGGCAGGCACGACAGGCAGGGCGGGTCGATAAGGGCTATCGCATCGGTGAGCGACAGGGCGATATCCAGCTCGTGAGTGGAAAAAAGGATGCACTTGTTTTCTTCATGCGCCAGCCGTGCCAGTAGCGTACACAATTCGTAGCGGTTGGGCATATCGAGAAACGAGGTGGGTTCGTCAAGTAGGATAATCGGCGTATCCTGCGCCAATGCCCGTGCAATCATGATGCGCTGGCACTCGCCGTCCGACATCCTGTCCATCGTGCGTTCCGCATAGTCCTCCATGCCTACCGAGGCGAGCGACCGCATAACGATCTCCGTGTCGGCCTTCTGCATCCTTCCTATCCAATTGGTATAGGGTGCGCGGCCGATAGCCACGACGTCCTCGCATTTGAGGTTGGCGATGCGTGTGCGCTCGGTCGTGACGAATGCCAGTGTTCTTGCCCTCTCTGCAACCCGCATATCGGCGGCGTTATGCCCGTCGAGCAGGATTCGACCGGCATAACGGCGGTTCAGTCCGGCGATGGCGCGGAGCAGCGTCGATTTGCCCGTGCCGTTGCGCCCGATAAGGGCTGTCAGTTTGCCTTTTTCTATGGTGGCTTCCACCTCGCAGAGCAAAGTTCGCTCGCCGTAGCCTATGGAAAAATCGTGTAACTCTATCATGCTGTAACGGATTTGTTGCGCAAGACCACCCACACCACAATGGGGATTCCCAGCAATGCGGTGATGGCGTTGATCGGCAGGGTGAACAGTTTGGAAACAAGGTCGCAAAGCAGCAGCACGGAAGCACCCGAAAGAACGGTTCCCGGCACGAGCACCCGATGGTCACTGTTGCGGAACAGCATCCGCGTGACGTGGGGCATGGCCAGCCCGATGAAACCTATCGGACCGCAAAAGGCGGTCACAGTGCCGGCCAGCAACGTCGTGGAGAGGAACAGCAGTCCGCGTGAGCGACGAACGTTCAGCCCCATCGTCACGGCATACTCCTCGCCGAACAGCAACAGGTTGAGCGGCTTGATCGTCACCACCGCCAACAACAGTCCGGTGGCAATCGACGGGATAAGCACTGCAAGCTGGTTGAAGGTCACATCGCCGAGCGACCCCATCGTCCAGACGACGAACATTTTCAAGGATTCATCGTTGGCAACATACTGCAATATTTGGACAATCGCACCGATTCCCGACGAGAACATCATGCCGAGAATCAGAATTACCATGATATCCTTGATGCGGTGTCCGACGGCGGCGATGACGACCAGCACGATTGCCGCTCCGAGCCATGCCGCCCCAGCGATGCCTATCGACGAGCCGACACCGGCGAGTACGACGAGTGCCACGCCGAGGCTCGCGCCCGAACTGATGCCGAGCACGTAGGGGCCGGCAAGCGGATTGCGGAAGAGGGTTTGCATCTGGAGTCCGCTGACCGACAGGGCGGCTCCGGCCAGCAACGCGACCACCGCCTTAATCAGTCGGATATTCAGTATGATTTTCGCCGTCGCTCGCGGACAATCGCCGCCCGTCAGGGCCGCCCAAACATCACCGAGCGGTACGGCGACAGCCCCCACCGCCAAATCCAGCAAAAACAGGAAAAGGGTGAGGGCAGCCAGTGCGGTAAACAATAGGACGGAACGGGAGCGCATCTATTTCAGTTGCTTGTAATAGACGAAATCTTCCTCGACCAGTTCGGGGTGGAATATCTTCACGAGGTCTCGCAGCACGAGGTCGGGATTTACGACTGCAGACTCATAGTAGTCGTTGCCGCCAGCAGCATTGGTGCGGGCGTTGTTGTTATAGACCTGTCCACCACGGAAACAGCGGGTGTCGATGAACTTCGGGCAGGCGGCTCGCAGCTCGTCGAGCGTGTTCGCCATACCCACATGCAGCCACATATCGGCTTGCGAGGCCAGCAGGTAGGCTTCCTCCAGGTCTATGGGCACCGAGGCATTGCCCGTGTTCTTTTTGTAGATGTAATCGCCTCCGGCATCTTTGACCATTCGGGCGACATAGCTTTCGGTCGAGGGCATGAACCAGCTGTCGCCGTAAGGGGTGTTGAGCATCACCGACGGGGCATCGAGAACATTGTCCGCTACTTTCTTTCTCAGGACATTGTATCTGACGGGGATTTCCGCGAATACTTTTTCGCCCTCCGCCCGTTTTCCGATGATCTCCGAAAGTGCCAACAGCCATTCGGCTTTGCCCAGCGGCGATTCTTCGAGGTAATCGCCGACGTACATGAACGGAATATCCAGTTCTTTGAGCTTGCCCTCCATCGAGCTTGCCCCGTTCACGCCGTAGAGCAGCACGAGGTCAGGGTCGAGCGAGAGCAGCAATTCGTAGTTGATATTCCCTTCGTAGCCTACATCTCCAACGCTGTCCCGCCGTGCCTGAATGTCGGGATTGGAGATGTAGTCGATGCCTGACACGCCGACTACGCGTCCCGTTTCACCGATTGCGTCGAGCATGGCGATATGGGTAGAGGACATGCAGATGATGCGCTCGGCATCTTTTCCGAGCACCTGACCGGTGAAATCTTCGGGTACGCTTTCTCCGTCACGGGCGATGAACAGGTATGTGGTAATGCTGTCAGCTCCCTGCCAAGGGTTCGTGACGGTAACCAATACGCTCTTTTTGCCGTCTGCACCTTTTATGTCAAACCCCGAAGCGTATTCGGGTGTATAGACCGCTCGGTTGAAATCGGCAAGTTTGGAACTCTTATCATGGCAGCCTGTGAATGTCAGTACAAGCAGCAATATCAGGCTCAGATTTTTCAATGCTTTCATATCGTTACAAATTTGTGTTTACGGACTTTTTCTTGTTTTTCCCGAACTTCGGGGTGATACCGATGAACAGCTCGAAGTTGATGCCGGGCATGGGGCGCGAGAGTACCGAGAGGTAATCTTCATTGAAAAGGTTGTTGACGGCGAATTTCAACTGCACGTCCACCGGTTTGAAAAAGAGGTTTTTCTCCAAGGAGACGTTGCTCATGAAATATTCGGGCAGGTGTCCTGTCAGCGTATAGTCGTTGCTCGACATGGTGAAACGCTCCGAGTAGAACGCCCACTTGTAAAGGAACGCCCACGACCGCCACGACAACCGTCCTGTCAGCGAGGCGGAATGCTCCGGCACGTAGGGTAACTGTTTGCCCACCGACTGGTCAGCAGGTGACATTTTCTCGCCCTCGTTGATAGAGGGTGTCCACGAATAGGAACCGTTCAGGTCAATGAGCCAATCCTTTGCCGGCTGCACGGCCAGGTTCGCCTTGACCTCGATGCCGTAGGCGTGTACCTTCTTCACGTTGCGGGGCGAAAAGAAGCCTTTGGTGGTGGGCAGCCAGATAATCCAATCGTCGATGTAGGAATCGAACCAGTTCACGCCGCCGCTCAACTTATAGACATTTTCTTTGCCGACCTCGAAACTTACACCTGCATCGTAGCTGAAACCATGCTCGTTTCTCAGATTGGGATTGCCACCGGGCAGAAAATAGAGGTCATTCAGCGTCGGGAAACGGTAATTGCGTGAAACAGAAGCTTTGAGCATCACATTCCCTTTCGGAGAAATGATGCCGTCAATAAAAAAAGCCGGTATAAGCGGAGCCCACTCGGAACCGTACATTTCTTCTCGCAACACAACCGACATGCCAAGCCGGTCTATCGGTTGCCACTTGGCAGATACGGAGCCGGAAAGTTCCACGCGTCCTTTGTCATAGCCCACGATGGCTTTGCCTCCGTCCTGCAAGATGATATTCTTGTCCTCACTGCGTACCAAATGCTGGTGAGCCGATACGTTAGCGGTGAAAAACCAACGTTTTGTCGGACTGTATTCACCTTCAGCCTGCCCGTAGAACGTATTTACCTTGCTACGGGAACGGGTCATCGACGCCCAGTTATCAGGTGCGACCTCACGCTTGTAGTCGTAGGCCATCCATGTGTGTATGTAACCGCCTTTCACGCCGAGTTTCCAGTTGCTTTTGATATGATCCCACGAAAGGACACTGCGGAAAGTCTGTTCCCGCTGGCGGTTCTCGAAGTCGGTTGCATCTCCGTAGTCGGTCGTCAACATCGGAAGTTCCCGGTTGGAGTTGATATACCATGCGTTCAGGCCTAATTTGTCGCCTTTGCGGGTGTTGTAATAGACCTCTTGAAGCAGGTGCAGGTCCTTGAACGCCCCGGAGCGGTTGCGCTCTTTAGGGTGATACTGCCCGATGATGTTCTTGTCCTCGTCGTAGATGTTTATCTTCTTGTCGTGGTTGGTGTACTTGTAATCGTTGGGCGAGGAAGAATAGACCGCACGGGTGGAGATGTGCCACCGCTCGCTTCCGTAGGTGAAGCGGGCGAACTCGTCGAATGTCCGGAACGATCCGATGCCCTGCACGTACTGGGCGTTGAACCCTTCGGCAACGGTGGGGGTGGTACCAAGCTTAACCAGACCGCCCAGTCCACCGCCAGTCTCGTTCACCGATGAAGTACCGTGCAGCAGCGATGCGTTGTCTATGAAGTAGGACGGAATGGTGGAGAAGTCTGTCATGCCGAGCATGGGGTTGTTGATGCGCATGCCGTTCCATGTCACTTGCGTGTGTGAAGGCGACGTTCCTCGGAACGCGACGGTCGAGAGCGTGGCGCGTCCGTAGCTCTTGACGAATACGGACGAGTTGAACGTCAGGATGTCGGCCATCGAGAGGGCGATGTTCTCTTTCAGTGCGAGTGAATCGAACTTCGTCTTCTGCACACCGATTTCTTTCATCGGCCGATGTCCGATGACCGTGACTTCCGGTATGGTAAGATGCCAGTCCGACCGCTTTTTGCTTTCCGTCTGCTGCGCGAAGAGTGTCGTGGGGAGACATGCTGCCAAAGCGAAGAACAGATATAGTCTTTTCATATTGCCTCCTTTCTTATTTCCAACAAAATGCACCGGGGATAATCCCGACATAAAATTCATCTATCAATTTCCCTTCGGGCGAGTAGCGGTAAATCATGCCCTGCTGCTGGTAGTCGATGGCATCGGCGATGTATACTTCCCCGTTGGCGGGGTTTACCGTCAGTCCGTAATAAATCGTGCCGCTGTATTCGAGGAACGGACGCACCGGCACATGGCTGGCTGTCACGTCCATGCTCCAAATGGCCTTGTTGATCCAGTAGAGTTTGTCCCTGTCGCCATTGAGCTGTACCTCCGAGGGCCAGTCGCCCAACTTGAACTTGAACTGCTTCTCCACCGTGAATGTCTCGGCGTCGATGCGGTAGAGCGACGGGGCTTCGTAACCGTAGGGGCTGCCCTCATAACCGCCGTCAGTCACCGTCCACATCTTGTTGTACTTGTCCATGACCAGCGATGTCGGTTGTATGCCGACCTTCAGTTCATCGACCACTTGGTCGGTTTCGGTGTCGATTTTGATGATGCGGTTTTGGTAGCTCCAGCAGTTGCAATAGACGTATTTGCCGTATTGCACCATCTGTTCGGTGGAGCCACTCTCCATCGTCATGTCCGGCACTTGAATGTAGCCGGTAATTTCATATTTCTTCGGGTTGATGATGAAGATGCGGTTGTCCCACAGTTGGGTGACGTAGGCTTTTTCGTCGCTCAGGAAATGGATGTAGCGCGGGGAGGTCAGATTCTCGATGCGTCCTACCTCCTTGAAGGTGTTCAGGTCGATGGCGAAAATCACATGGGAGTTGTTCACCACGACCCAGCCCTTGTTGTCGTAGATGGTCATCGACTGCGCCACGTCGCCGAGCTTCATGCCGTTGGCTCGGAAGAAGACCTCGTTTTGCACTTGTTTGGTTGCCGGGTCGTAATAGGACAAGGTAGCATTGCCGTACTGGAAGTTGCCCTCGTTGGTGATGAACAGTCCGGCTCCCGTGGCATTGAAGTCTTCTACGGCATCGCCGTAGTCCCACTCCATGCAGGATGTCAAGGATAGTGTCACTCCGACAACTACGCTCCATAGCAGATATTTCAATTGGTGATAGGTCATACCGTTATTTTTATAGTTAATCCCCGGTAGTCTTACCTTACGGTAAGCATACCGAGGATTGGCAGAAAACTTATTGTTTGGTTATCTATTCGGCAGGCTTGTACTTCCCGTCTTTCATATCTTGGTATGTGGGGTTATAAGCACATTCTCTGACAGACCATTGAGATTCTCCTGTTAGAACATTGTTTTCAAACAGGTATTTGAAAGAACTGAAATCGCTAACATCTCCTTGCCCGCTTATACTAATCCCTTTTACTGATTTGAGACCTGAAAAATCAATGGACAAAATACCATTAGAACCAAAATCAGAATACGGGCATGTTATTGAAAGATTTTCGGATATTGATTCAACGGTAGGATAAGACACCTCATCAGCCGTCATACCCCATACAACAGTAGATGTTACAATATTAAACAGTCCGTTTATCGTTTTTAATTTGGGACATAAAATATTAGTAACATCAATCTTAAACTCAATTTGTGTATTTGCTCCATCCGTCCCAATGCTTTCCAAACTGGTAAACTCAATATCATTCTTAAGAAAATCAGTCGTAACCGAACATGAACCGAGAATTTTTTTCAATGACGGGAAGGTAATATTATTTGCATTCGTATTATTTTCTAATGTTAAAGTACCTCCTATTTCCTGCAATTTAGGAAATTCAATTTCCGCACCCGTATCAACACTTCCCGAATTCAATGCAATAGTCATATTTCCTGCCACACGAATAAATGGCATAACAAATTCTTTTACATAAAAATAATCTTTGCATTGGAAGTCGCCCTCTATATTTGAGATTCCCTCAAGAGTCAATTCGGTCAATCGACAATTTTTAGGAAGCAGAAGAAGGCTACCGTTAAATGTTTCCGAACCTACGATTTTATTTAGTTGCTTACATTGTAGGGTAAGTGTATTCCCGTTAAAATTTATCTGGGACAAATCCAGTTCTTCTATGAGCAGATTACTTAAAGTCATATCACCGAGTACATCTTTCAAAGAAGATATATTAAACTTATTGACTTTATTCGCATCCACACTGGTCTCTCCGCAGGAAATAAGACCGGGAAGTTCAACAATGGAAATCTCTTTGCAATTTTTTATAGTCAGTCCTCCAACCGAATGTAATTCGGTCATTGCAAGACTTCCGATGGAGGACATATCGGAGAATGAGGCAGTACCGGCCACACTTTCCAATGCCGGTAGATAAATTCCTTGCAGTTTGGGAAAATATTGGACTGTAAGTTCATTCCCGACCCGTTTGAGCGCTGAGAAAACAATGGCTTCGGTTGTCGCTGATTCTTTTTGTGCTACCGAACCTTTGACAATTAAGGAAGCTCCGACAGATTCAACGGCATTTGCATCCAAATCAAGCAAAGCATCGGAGGTTATATACATATCCTCACCAATGAACTCGACTTTGGGTATGGATATTTTTTCAATGACAGAACTGTTAACGACAAAATCGCCGGTCACTCCAAGCAAAGAGGGCAGATTAACCGTTTTGAGCGTTATGTTTTTACTGGTAGAAGTTGTCGATCCTAATTTGAAACTTCCGAGTTGTTCCAGATTATCCAACCCCGTCAAATCCGCTCCTTTGTAAGACGGATTGATAACAAGAGAGTTACTGATTTGTTTCAGGTTGGCAAGTCCGTCCAGATTGGTGATTTCTTCTCCGTCTGCCGTTCCGATGGTCAGGCTGCCTTCGATTTTGTTTATTCCTGTCTTGGCAAAATTATCCACCTCGGATTGCGTGGCAAGTACCACGCTGCCGCTCTGTTCGATGTCTGCATATTGATAAGTATAGGAATATACTTTGCTCTCCTGCATTCTGGAGGTGACTACGAATTTCCATTCATTTTCCCAATCCTCTATGGTTGATGGATTCGGGTTAATAGAGGCTCCCTCGCAAAGGGCATACTCTACGGTAGCCCCTTTCAGACTGGTATTATAAGGTATCTCAACTGTAATCTTGTCCCCGACTATCATGGCTTGATAGGTAATGCCATCTACAGTTAGAGCAAACTCGGAGATGAAGTGATCCTTGCCGTCTATTCCGCTTACTTCAGGGTCGTCATCACTACATGCAGCAAGGCAGAGCGTAGCGAAACAGAATAGGATGAAATGATATATTTTGTTCATAATGAATTTTATTTGTCGTTATTGTTGTTTTCATCACAGAACTTGAAAACTTCCGTGGAATTTTCCCCTAACCATCCGGCTTTTACATTGACTCCGGTCTGCACCTTGATAAAGTCGATATGGGAAAGGTTTGCAGGTGTACCGTCGATATTGACTGCATCGGAAATCTTAAAATAGTTTCCAAGTGCTCCCGCGTTAGGATTGTCTTTATTGGGCATATCATCACCAATATTATCGGCATATCCCCATCCGAACGGATTATTGGACCACATGCCTGTCGACGGGCTTTGTTCGGTACGTGCTTTCAGGCATGTGCCGTATAACGTATAGGAATCCGCTTCAATCCACAAAGGATAATAAAACTCTTGCGGGTGATAGTTGCCGAGACGGTCAATCGCTCCTTTATTTCCCTTGTTGTCCTGCCATTGAGTATCCATGTTGGGACCGGGACGGAAATAAGTTACGGCATAGTCCTGAATGGTTTCGGGTTTTCCATATTCAGAACCCTTCAGTTCATACCATTCATCGTTGGGCAAGCCGTCTCCATTGACATCTTGCATTACCCATACAATGCCCGGTTCATTTGACGAATCAAAGGCATTTCCTTTGATGGAAAAATCATAACCGCCTTTGTTTTCGATACTGTGGTCGAATCCTACTACGATATATCCTCCCCAACCTCCAAGAGAAACATATTGTTCATTATCAAGACGTTTTTGTGCGTAAGCACAGGCTGCTTCGTGCGTGCTTTCCCCATTGAAACCTGCTGTATTCGTTTCGTTTACGAATTGTCCCGGAGCCGGAACAAATTCATATACTTTATTGCTGTAAATGGAATTTCCGGCAGCAAAAGGTCTTTTTCCGGCCGCTTCACAACATTTCACCGGAATATTGACACTGACTTCATCGACACCGGAAACAGCAATATTACGAGTGAGGGTTGCTTTTGTTATTTGATTATCGTATTTCACGGTAAAAGTAAGCGTGTGTTCTCCGGTTTTAGAGGGTTTGAAACCGTAAACCAAGGAATTGGCTCCCTCAATCGGTTGCCCGTCCAAAATCCATTGATAAGAAGGCTCGGCACTTATTGATACAAAGGGGCGGACAAACAAAGTACGTCCTAATTCTACGTATTTGGTATTATCCTCGGTGAAATATAAAGATGACGGAACTACGATTTCAATCGGAAGTTTATCGACAACCTCAATAGAAACTGTCTTCTCTGATTGTCCGTCTTCATTCGCTACAGTTAAAGTCAGTTCATAAGTTCCCAACTCATCTTGCTTGAATGTATAAGTATTTTCAGTTCCGACTTCGTTCCCGTTAAGAGTCCACAAATAAGTAGCTCCTTCTGCATTTTGAATGTCGGGAGTAAGGATATATTCACGTCCTGCGACAACTTTAAGCCCTATAGAGGGGGTTACCAATGAAATGACGGGCGGAGCCAATTCATTGACATCCACACGAATTTCTTCCTCTGTGCTGGCATCCCTCGTATCCACACGCAGGGTAACGTAATACGAACCGCATTCGTTGAAAATGTATTTCAATTGAGGCTCATCGGAAATGATACGACCGTTGCATTTCCATGAATAAACGGCGTAATCGACATTCTGATAGGTCGGCTCAATAACGACCTCTTTTCCTATCTTTACAACATAGATTCCGTCTTCGCTGTCCAATTCAATGACAGGAGGCACGGTCACGTCCTGCGATATTTCTTCGTCTTTGTTGCATGCAAATAGAAATATCGTCAAGGAGAATAAAAGCAAATACTTCTTCATTATATTTATAATTTTAACGCTGAAATTCCCTTGAAGAAAGTATTTAATTTCAATCTCCATTGGGATATAATAAAAAGGGGCAAATACTTAGCATTTGTCGTTAAAAAGCATTTGCCCCAAATTCATGTTATTCGTTTACGGTTACATCAATATCGTCTATGGCAACGTAAGCAGGAGTGTTCAATCCGTATGCGCTTGAATCGCTTCCTTTAAAATTGATAGCTACAGTACATACGCTGTCACCTAAACCGCTTAAGTCCACTTGGCTCCAACCAGTACGGATTTGATTGGCCAAGCCTGATTCTGCATCCTTACTGGAATCGAAGTTTGCCAAATAGTATTCTACTTCTTTACCTGTAGGTTTACCCGTCGCATCCAACGCAACAAATACCACCTTAAACCATCCTTTTTGTGCCGACAAAGAGCCTTGTGTAAACGAGTTGCCATCCTTCATGACTAAGTAGGTATAAGTCGTATTGCAAACCCATACGCTGTTGAATTTACCATATTTCGGTGTACCCTTGACAGGAGTGTTTGTGGTAACGACTCTGTAGCCGGTTGCATCGGTCAGGTAAATCTTCGCACATTTGTCATAAGTTGCTTGTGAATCATTGTATGAATCGCTATAACCGAAAGCTACAGCAAAATTTTTACCGCTATGACCGCCGTTGGGCCAGTACACGCTACATTGGTTTTGATAATCCCCCTGTGTCAGATTATGAAAATTAGAGATGGCAAAACCACCATTCCAAAACTCATATTCCCAAGGTTGTCCGCTTACCCATTCCTGTTTCAAATAGTTAATCGGGAACTGAATGTACGTACCGGTTTGCTCGATTTGAGTGATGTAGCCGGTCGTTACCTGATTGCCGTTGGCTGTGGCAGAATAGAGATTGTTTCCATACTGATCGGAAGCCATTACGCTGGATGGTACGTTATCAAAATCGATAATCGCATTGGTAGAACTTATCGCGCGGGTTTGAATCGCACTCTCCTCATACGGAGTAAGGAAGTCATCGTCGGACGAACATCCTGTGAACACTGCGGCGGCCATTGCTACAACAGCCATTGCCAAGAATTTAAGATTCTTTTTCATAACTCAATTATTAAAAGTTAAACAAAAAAGTTTAATTACACATTCGTTTTCCTTGCGATAGATTTGCAACGAATGAGAAATCGGTTATCAAAAAGAATATTAGGTGTCTTTGGACGAGCCTCTGTTCATTTTAATCTAATGCCAATTATCCCGTGGTCACTAAATCATATCTCATCAAGCAGGTCTTCTGGCTCATCCCGCTTATCGCGCCTTCCCAGCTTTCACCAGTGGCAAAGAGTGCGATAAACTTTAATAGGACTTACAGCTGCGAGTACAGCTCCGGATTTTCACCGGGATTCCCTTTTAATTCCATTCGACGCTTCGATTGGAAACTTGACTGGTGCAAAGTTAATGGTTATTTTTTAATCTCGTTTCTTTTTCCCTAATTTTTATTTCAAGAAAAGATTATTTTATAGTGCGAATTGTATTTTCATGCCAACTAAACATTTATAACAACTATGAATAGTCCTTCCCCTTTATGAATAATAACATTTCTCAATTATGGCTTTTTCTCATCTCACGTCAGCAATTCTCTTCGGAGAGGTTTTCTATGCAAAGGTACAGCGTGCGTCCGGTCGTCAAGTACCGCTTTCGCTAACGGTTCCCGGATATTCTTCACGGCAGCCTTCCGCAAATCGAAGATGGGCTTTTAGCCCCCGTCTCGTTGCAGAACAAAGCCGGTCGAGCCGGGTTTTGCCCTTGCACTCGGCGGTTGGGTATTCCGTTCCATCCCGTACACTGTTTACTTGCCTTATCCGTCCTTTTTCCGCTGTCAGTCCTGCATAAAAATCATTCCCCGACGAGAAGCCGAAGAGCTTCAAGAAAAGGGAAACAAGAAAATGTTTGACAATCTAAAATTTACAATTATGCACAGCAGGATTTTTCAAATTTCAACGGAGCCGATAGACAAAGAAAACTATCTGAATGAGGACACACTCCAGCAAGGAGACGGGAGCTTCTATGACTATTGTTCAGAAATAGACGAGGAAAACCGTAAAGAGGATATTGCCAATTTGGTCAATCATGCCTTACCCAACGGAATGTTCGAGCTTATATCCGATGACACCATGCGCTATAATGGTGGAATAGAGCAATGGAAAGAGGAGTATGTCGCCAATATCAAAAAGAGAGCGGATGCTCTTACGGTAGATAATATGTTGGAATGGGGTTCGACCTATTATCTCAAACAGGCAGTAGAAAATCCGTTGGATGTCGCCTATCATTTCTATTTGGATGGCGACGGCTGCCAGTCTTTTGCCGAACAGTCCTTTGCGTTTATGGAGTTTGTTTGTAGGCTTGAACCGGGAACGATACTCTACATCGGAGGAGTTGTTGATTATCACTTCTGATGATTGTCCGAAACATTGGCAATCACCCGCCTCAAAAGCGGGTGGTTGCTCTCTTTTTTGCACAGGCTCCCCGATTACTTTTATAACATACTCTGCCGAGTTTCCGCCATCGGCTTCCCTGCCGGTATATTCCTGTTTTAAGGGTATAATCCCTTCACAGCCCCGACATACGCCGCAGATCTGTTTTCGTGTGCAAAGGTACGGTGGACGAACATGGTTCAAGTACCGCTATCGCTACCTGAAATAAAATTTGACGACAACTTTCCGTAATCGGAGATAACGGTATTTCATAAAATTTCATCGCAGGTTCCTTGTCCGTCGTTCTTGTATCCCCCGTTTGGAACGCACATGAAAACAACCTCTTTGGGCGAAGTCAGAAGACTTCAAGAAAAGGGAAATAAAAAAAATCACTAAATCAAAAGACAATGAACAAGTACGATTTCATCAAGCAAGGCAACCTCCTTTATCGGCACACTGCCGATAACGATGTAGAATGTCGAATTATCTCAACTCCCGAAAAAGTGGATAGCGACAGTATTATTTTAGTCGCAACAGGTTCTTCTGAGATTGAAGTTTTGGCATCGGAGCTATCACCCATTGGCTCATCGAGAAGCCACAAAGAGGAATTTCTGCGCTGGAAGAAAGAGCGTGAAGCCGAGGGCATGGAGTTTTTCAGCCGGTTGTCCGAAGTCATGGAAACAGACAGCGGTTTGGCTGTAGGCGATATGGTGGCGTTTACAAACGACTATGGGGTGGTGTTTGGCCCCAAAGAAGTATTAGCTTTCAGAAAGCCGTGGAATGGCGGTAGATGCGTATATATCGACAGTGATGCCTATTGGTTTCCAGACCGTCCCGGACAGCTTACTATCCTAAGCAAAGGAGGTGCGGAATGACAACAACCGGCATACTCAAACGACTTTGCGGCAATATTGCCGCAGGTCGTTTCAACTGGCAAAAATACTGCACGCCACAACTTTACTTCGGGTGGGAGATTTGTGTTACCCCTCTGCATTGCTCATACGGACAGATAGGCTATACCGTTAATTTCCCTTATACCAATATACCGGAAGTGGAATACGATTGGGAAATGGGCAAACTGACCATTGACGGCGAGAAGTGGAAAAGTTATTTGTGGAACGAATAATAATAAATATCAATATGGCACAGAATTTTTATACCAAATGGCAGAACGCTATCCTTGCAGATGCAGGAGGCTATGTTTCAAAAGAGTATCGCAGTTTCCAGACAGCATTGGTACGTGAGATTTCCAAATATGCAACGGCGGTCGGTGCACAGGTGGCATCCAACTTAAAAGGACATTATGATACCTCATGTTTCATCGAGCGCAACGGCAAGTTCGTTTACATCAGGCACTCTTCCACGTTGGCCCGAATGGGCGGCGGCGTAAGAGTTGAACTTGATTCGTTTCTGATACGGACAGCCCAACACGCAAAAGACTACAGAGGAGGATATAACCAATATTGTGACATGGCAAATTTGCAGTCCATGATGGATGATTTACTGAAAGAATAAAAAAACGAAAACAAGAAAAGATGCGGAGCCAACCGGTTCCGCATCTTTTCTTGTTTTCCTTACCGGCGCATACCGCCACCGTATTCAGCCTCTTGTAGTTCTGCCCGATACTCTTCCAGTTCGTTCAGCTTCTCGTTCACGGCTTGCAAGTTAGCATCCAACCCGATATTGTGGTCGTAAGGGAAACGATGCTGCGCGACCAGCCCGGCATTGGTGGGCTGCCCGACATCAAGCGTATCGGATTCCTTGTTATATTCGACATACAGCACGTCGCCGTTCGGCATCTCGAAGGTCGGAATCTTTTGATGCGCCAAAGCGGAGAACTGTTCCACCGCCATCTCCCTGGCAACCTCTTTTATCGTCTCTCCGGCAATATCGACACCGTAACGCCGGATATGGTCTCGGATTTCCTGCTCCGTGAATTTCAACATCACCTCGTAGGTTCCCCCGACACTCCCGTTGTACACGACAGCAAAATTCCCGTCATCGACAATAAGGCTGTCACCCTTGTTGTTCGTAGCCGACGGATAAGTATATTTCTCGTTGATACCGTTGCCGTCATAATACTCCTTGGCAAGCGTAAGCAACCCCTCATAATCACCTTTGTCCCTAAGTTCGTCAAGCTGCCTCGTATCATCCGAGGACTGGAGATAAACGACAGAGGAATAATAAATCTTCTCCTTTGCCGCCACTCCATTCTCCTGCTTCTCACCGACATTCTGTTCCAACTCCTGCGCTATCTTATCCACCCTTTGGGTAATCATTGAAGTCGCTTTCTTTACATCCAGAAGCGTCGTCTTAATGAACTGCGGCGATTCCTTCAGCTCATCAAGCCAACTTTTGAGATACGCGCAACTGTCCTCCTTGATATGCTTGGTCATGCCATAACGCTGTGCGACCAATGCGCTGCCCAATTCCGCCACCAGTTCCTCACGGGCATACTCCGGGGAACCGAAGGCAGTCGGCTTGAATCGGTCGAGAACACCCTCCGCACCGGTCGAGTGTGTCATTTCGTGGAACAGCGTCCCATAGAACGACTCTCCCGATTTGAATTGTTCCTTTTCCGGCACGATGATTTCATTGTTCGAGATTGAATAGTAGGCTTTATCCTGATATTGCGGTGTAATCGGGCAAATCCACAGATTGTCCCGTATCATCGTATCGACAGGTGCGAAACTGAAATGCTCGCCGTTCTCAATGGCCGGACGCGAGTTTTCCCGCTCCAGCTTTTCCCATAGCTCCGGCCTCGCTTCCTGCAAATTGGTCTGCGCGACATTGAAGACACGGAACACCTGCATCTTCGGATAGACATTGTACTGATTCTTTTCTTCATCGGACAACTTCTTGTAATCGTCATACTTGATTTTCTCCCTGGTTTCCTTATGGATGCAAGTGAACGTGGTGAGCATGACCGGAAAGGACTTCTCGCCACGAAGCACGGAGACACGGGGCAGTTCCTCCCCATCCTTGCCGGGCTTGTTGAGCCGCTGCACACAGTCGAACGTACAGAAACGGGGAATCTTGTACCCCTCTTTCTCACAGTGAAGGAGCAACATAAAGGCATTCATCCCGTTGTACTCGCGCCCGTGAAGGTTGCGGGGCCACTGCAACGCACCCTCCGTAAACCAAGGCTTTTTCCAGTCCTTGTGGATGCCCTCGATTTTCTCGATCATCATTTCGGCGAACAGGTCGAGTGCCTTGTCCTCGCTGTTCGGCCCGTCGGCATTTCTTTTTCTGTAACCGGCCATAACCCTTACTGATTATAGTTAGACGAATCCGCCACATATTGCGCCAGTTCCTCCACCTTGCAGGAGAGGTTGACCTTCCCGTTGTGCGCCGACAGGTTCATTTCACCTCTGGCATCCACCTTTACACCCGGCTGCAGCCACTCATCGCGCTCCTTGCCGAAACAGAAGAAGCGCACCCACTGGTACTCGAAGCCGTCATCGACCTTCTCCGCGCTGAACGCCGAGAATACCGTGTACGGCTGGTCTTTCTTATCCCTTTTTTCTTCGATGTTCTGGCCGGTCTTGCCACGAAACACCAGTTCGCCCTTGACGGAATCCGCATTATCCGTAGCGGCATGGCAGATTTCATCGGCGAACAGGTTGAAATAGAGCTTGTCGCCCCGACGTTTGAGATACATCGTACCCCTCACTTCCACACGGGAGCCGTTCCGATAACCGGCGGCTTCTTCCTGGTTGCCCTCCCTGCGGACATCCACCTCGATAGTGTGCTGGCCACCAGTCGCCGGAATCTGTACCCGGAGTGGAAATGCCAGAAACTCTTTATCTTCTTTGTTCTTGCGAACCGACGCATCGCGGCCGATAACGCCGCATACCGTAACATTACATTTAATCATTTGTTTTTCTGTCTTTAATGATACATGGATCATCCGACAAGTGATACATGGGTTGATTGATGTTGAACTGTTGGAGGGTACAGTCAGTCAGGTGCGCGTATCATCGCCCAGACAATCCATCCGGCGATGACTAATTGCACGCCCACGACAACGAACGTCCCGATCCACCCCAACAGCAGGTAGCAGAACCGGACGTGCAAAGCAAGGATGGAAACTCCCGCCAGACACTTGCATAGCTGTATCATCACGCATTTTATCATATCGCCATGCTTTTATCTTCGCAGGTTTTCCGTCTGTCCCTGTTGCCGGGACATCCCTTGCTCGAAATTCTGAGAGGCCGCTTCCGACAGGATAACCGTATTCAGCATACCGGTTACACGCATCCGCTTGGCCTCTTCCGTGAGTGTGCCGTTGTTCAACGTGGCAGACAACCGGCTCAGCTCGGAAGCGGTCAGCTCCCGTGAGACACGCAGTTCGCCATTGTCCGCATTCAAGACAGCCTTGCCGTTCTCGCCGATAGTCAGGTCGCAGTTCTTCATATTCGGCAACAACGGCTTCAGGTCAATGGCACGAAGATCCATCATAGCAGATATGGCCGCCTTCTGTTCCTCTTCGTTCCGGTTGTCAATCTGTGTGGCCAGCAGCATCAGGGAGGCGAAAGCGGTCATCGCCATCTCCACAATCGGGTCGTTGCAACCCGACATTCCCACACCGCTGTCCTCCGACGAAAGGAGCTTCTTCATCCATCCGTCAGGCGAAAGGTTCTTTTCAGGCACGGTCTCTTCCGCCACCTTGTATTTGGCGAGCAGGTCATTACCGTTGTGCAGCATTTGCAGCTTGATATGTCCTTTCTGTGCGATTTCAGCCAGATACGCCGCAGGGTCTATGTCCCGCATCGTTCCGTCGGCATAGATATTCTTCACACCGAAATGCAGATGCTCCCCGGTCGTCCGTGTCCCCGTATTGCCCGATGTGCCGAGCCGTCCGCCGGCCTGTACCGTATCGCCGACCTTGACGGAAATCTCCTTGAGGTGCATATAGGTACATTGTACCTTGCTGCCGTCCGTCCGGGCATATTCCACCGTCAGCGACCTGCCGCCGGGCGTGTTCCTGTTTTGGTTTACCGCCACGACCTTGCCGCCGTTTTCCGTAGCCAGTACCGCGTCGCCTTTACAACGGATATCCACCCCCTTGTGCATCTGCTGCTTTGTGCCGTCCATCGGGTCTTGCCGTGTTCCGAACGGCGAGGTGACGAATAGAAATTCCTCCCGTTCCACCGGAAACGAATACCCCGTTCCATGTTCCGCACCCTCGGATGTTTGGAGCGGATTGTGTTCCACCCCGAACTGCCTGCCCTGTGCCGCCATCTCCTGCATCACCTGCCTGTCATACTGCTGCAAGCCGTTCTGTTCGATGATTCTTTGCAGGTTCTCGGCATACTTGCCTCCTGTGGCGTAACCGGCTTTCTCAATACTTTGTGCCCAGCCCTTGTAATCGTCCGGGGAGAGCTTGAAGCAACTGGCATAGCGGCTGTTCTCCTTCAAAAAGCGGGAGTGATGCTCGTATGAATCACCCACGCTGTCATAGCTGCAGAACTTTTCATTCGGCTTGTCGTCCGTATAGGTTCCGTACCTGCCGCCCCCGGCAATCCACGAGGGGGTTGCCTTGATACCGAAATGGTTGTTCTCGTTTCTTGCCAGACGGCTTTGTCCGTTGCTGCTTTCCAGTATGCCTTGCGCCAATGTGACGGAAGCCGGAATGCCATACCTGCGCATCTGTTCCATCGCATACTCCGCGTACTGTTGTGCATATTCCTGATTCTTGCCCATAATCTTCCTCCTTATCTGTGAATACCACTGTGCGTTTCCTGTTCGGCCTGCTGCTTCTCTTGCGCCTCCATGTCACTGATAGCAACCCGCTCACCGGCACGGACAAGTTTCGGCAGGTAGCTGTCAAGCTGATTCATCGGGAACTCCGCATAAGATGTGAAGCCCCGTTCCCGGTTCCCCGCATACTCATTCAGTCCGATACCCAGTATTTTCGCACTCTTTACGGCGTCCTCGTCATAGAGCCGATACACCTCTCCGGTACGGATCAGGTGCAAGGCATCGGGGTACTTTTCCTTGACCTTGTCCCAAAACTGCCGTTGTGGGGAAACATTTTCATCATTTTTCGCTTCCGGCCGGTTCTTTGCCACCGCCTCGTTCTGTTGCCGCACCTGTTCTTCCTGCTTCTGTTCCCCGACGGATTGCCCCTTTTGCAGCACATCGGCAAACAGCGTGGCCGCCAGATGCCGCTTGTAGCCTTCACGGTCTTCCGCCACCCACATCCGTTGCCATTGTTGCGGCGTGACGCTCCGGGGCTGCAATTTTTGCCCGTCGATGGTCGCCACGCACTGAATGCCGTCCTGCCTGGTCTTGAAGACAGACACACGCTGAATACGGTTCAGGTCAATCTCCGGCGTCTCGCTGCTGAACAAATCCACTTTCAGGTCAGGCTTGACTTCCGCCAGTGTATAATATTTGTGCGCCAGCTCCATGCGTACCTTGTCGATGTTGTCCATCGCCTGCTTGAGCGTGGAGAAAAAGCGGTTCACATCCTCCTTGTCGGGATAGACACTGTACCCCTCCTTGTTCTCCGGCTTGATATAGAGTGCCCATCGGTTCTTGTCATCCTGAATCATCTGTACGGCATCGAACCCGACCTCGTTCGCCCGCCTGACCGCATCCGACACGTCCAGTGTGGAAAGCCTTTCCAATGTGTAGTTCCTTAGCCTGGCCAATGTCACCAGTTTCTCGTTGAAATAGCTGTCGTCAGGTCTGTAGCCCAGCGCACCGTCGGTATTATAGAAGCGTACCTGTTCGATGCCCTCCTTATTCAAGGCACGTTCGATACGCCCCTTGTTCATGCCGGGAATCTCGTTGTTCACTTCGGTCGAAGCCCCAGCCGGCAAAATGACATCCGCCGATTTCGCTTCCCGGTCAATAACGAGGACAATACTTTTCGCCGCCTTGTCCGGGTGTTGGCGGATTTCGTTCGCCACGAAGTAATGCTTGGGCATCTGCTCCTGCATGGTCGTGGTCTGCCGCCTGTTGCGCAGGGTGGCGTACTCTATTTTCTCGCCCCGTTCCGCCTTGCGGATAACGTCAAGCGCATTGTTCACGTCGCTTTCGAGTGCATCCATCATGCAAGGATTCTCCTTGAACTCCCGACACCAGTAATCCACCGTCTTCAGACTTTCATCGGACAGACGCGCAGGCAGCCCCAGTTCCAGCATCTTGATTCCCGAAGCCAGTTCCACAATCAGCCGTTCATATTTTACCGCATCCTCCGACGGGGCCACGCCGTTCTTCATGACCATGCCCTCACGGGCAAGCCGCTGTTGGTGTCCTGTGGCACTCACAATCTGCCGCAAGGTTTCCTGCACATAGTCGTGGTAATGCTCAAAGTCCTTTTGACGCGGCATATAGACCGCATCCTTGTCCGTCTCGTAATGGGGTAATCCGCAGCCGTCCGAACGCACGGGGACGAGGTTGTCCCGCATTTTCAGCAGGAAATCGTTGAACCGGGTGCGCAACTTGCGGTTGTCCGCTTCGGTATATCCTTTCTCCTGAACACCGCCGTCCTGTCTTACCGCATCCTCGTAAGCCGGCTTGTCCACGTAGGGCAGCGTCGTCTGGTCGATGTTGAAGATAGTGCGTATCTCCCGGTTGTGGACACCCTTGAACTGTGCCTTCTGCCCTTCGTCCAACTGGAGATAGGCGGTGCGGTCGATGGTTTCATTCGGGTTGTTCCGGTTGACATACTTGTTCCAGTTATAGAACAGGAACGGTACGCCCTGCTCATGCTCCCGTACCGCAGCACCCCGTGCCTTGGTCTCGCTGTAAAGCGTGAACAGGTTGGTCTTGCATCCGTTATTGTCCGAATGCAAGGCCATAAAGAGGGCATTGAACGGACTGGCCGAGACACCCTGCGGATAGAGCCGGGGAAATCCCTTGCCCGATACGTTGAGCCAATGGCCGCCGGCGTTCGATGCCCCGCCCAGTGCGGCAGACAACAGCTCCGCCTGCCTTGCTTCGGCTTTCTTTTCGATTTGCGACTTTTCTTTCATATCATCATGCTTTTATTGTTCATGGAATTATTGGATGCCCCGTGTGCGCACGACCGTCTCCCGCTGTCCGTCGTCGTAATTCTGCGAGGCGATATGGCGCAACTGGTCGCTTTTGGCAAGCACGGCGTTCGCCAGCGTGTTCAGCGGCAATGCCCCTGCACGGTAAGCCTCTCCGACAGTCGGCGTGAGCTGGATAGTACAGGGAACACGGTCTATCGTGGCGATGAGCGTGCTGCCTTGCAGTACCGGGTTCACGATACGGGGATTGAGCGGCTCGTCGGGATAACGGCGGTACTGTTTCTCCGTCTGTTCGGCAGCGGACGGCATGGGTCGCCCCAAAGCCTCGTGTCCAGCCTTGTTCAGCAGGTTCGCGCCGCCCAGACCGACAAGGAGCATCTTCAGCAACGGGTTACGCACGAACAGACCGGCCACGATACTCGCTATCGGCAGCAGGTTGTCCCCCAGGCGCAACGATTGTGTCTTGCCGGTAAACGCCCCCAGCAGGATGTCGGGCAGCATGGCCATGACATATCCGAGGTTGCCCGTGACGTCTCCCATACCGTCCAGCCCCAGCATACCGAGCAATCCGTTCCAACCGTTCGTGTTGTTCTGTACGGCCTGTTCCTCTTGCATTTCTTCCTTGTGGGGAACAACCGCCTGCCGTTCCTCTTTTTCTTCTTTTTCCCTCTGTTCCGTCTCCGGCTGCGCTGACTCCTTTTTGGCAGTTACAGCCGTTGCATTCTTATATTTCTCCAAATGCTTCAGATAGGCTTCTTCCTGTCCGGGAGCGACGACCAGCGGCACATCCTTGTACCGTTCGGCACGTTCATTCTTCTTTTCAGGGTGTCCGGGCAGTTCGGGCATTTGGAAAGGGGTAAACTTCGGCGTCTGCATCCACTTCAAAAAATTAAAGTCCATCACCGGTATTTTCTTTTTCAATCGCTCGTTGGCCGCCATGATAAGCGGACTCTCGCCGGTCTGTACCGTTGCAGCCTCTTTGCGGAAGTCCGCAAACACGTTCCGTTCGCTGCCGAACACCCCTTTGCTGATGCACTGTTCCACAGAAAGCGTATCAGGCTTTTTCGGCTCGAAACGGGAGGCGACTGCCGAGATAGCCACATCTGCCCCGACAAACTTCGCCAGTGTTGCCCACGAACCCACGCCGCCCATCATCACGGTATCTGCCGTTGCGCCCAGTACCCGACCCGCGCCTTTTTCCCATCCTTTCGGACGGTAGGCCGCTTCGCCCCGTGCCTCGATTTCCTCGGCAAGCGGCGAGCGGTTCAAGGTCTGCGAGAGTCCGAGCAGGCTCGATTCGGCGGCCTTGCGGATGATGTAGTCGGCTGACGATTTCGGCATACGCTCCTTGACCAGCCGGTCAATCATCAGTTCCTCCACCCGGTAGTCCATATAGGCATAGGCAAGGTCACCGCCTAATTGTTCCGACAGTTCATCGTAACGCTTGCGTCCGATTTCCTGCACGACGGTATCACGCCACTGCCCGGCCATGTATGCGAGGTCTTGCTGTATCTCCTTGGAGCCGGTAATCTCCGCCTTGCACATTCCGATATAGTCCTCCGTTGTCTTCGAGTTCCATTCGCCCGTGACCTTGAGTACCTGGTATGGGTCGCCCATCGGTTGTGCCGCAGACGCCATCGCGCTGAGTATGCCGCCCAAGGAGGTGGAATATTCCCTCATTTCCTCGCCCTGTTTCTTCGTGAGGTAAGCCTGCGTTTTTGACATGACGGGCGCAAGGTGGCAATGGAAATAGTCGCTCACGAGGCGTTCCATTTCCGCGAATTGCCGGCTATGTTTGATTCCATCCATATTGTGTACTATATATTTATCTGTTTCAATAACTGTTCTTTCGTCTGCTCGATGGCGTTGTGGTAAACCTCCATCTGCCGGGGAAAGAACTCTTCCAGCCATGCGTCCTTCTCGATGTTGTCCTGCATGAACCGTATCGCCTGCTCCCGTTCGATTTCGACGGATGTCTCGCCCTCTTCCCGGTTGTTGAACCATGCCTTCGTCCACCAGCGCACACCCGCCCGGTCGGGATAGACCGTGACAAGCCTCGGTATGTCGAAGCTCTGGATGTCGATGTCCAGTTCCGCCAACGGGTCGATGACACCGTTATATGTCAGGGCTTCGTCATGGAGTTTTTTTTTACGTCGCCGTCCGCTGTGGAGAGGTACACGTCATGCCGCAGGGCGAGGTAATGCAGGAAATCCGCAATCAGGAGGTTCTGTACCTTGCAGGCCAGCGGCAGGGCTTTGTGTCCCAGTCCGAGCGGATTGGCCATGCTCGGCATATTCTCGTAGAAATACTCCTTCATCGCGCCCACCGTGAAGATGTGGCGTAGCGACTGCTCCGTATTTCGGGGCAAGGTGTATGTCCCATGCCGCAAATCCTCCATGTAATGCGGCAGGAAGCGCAGCATCAGTTCCTCTATCTCCCTCTTGTCGTGTTCGTAATCGGTTTTCAGTTCCAGACCGGAGAAATAGTCAGTCTCGTGTCCGCCAGCCTGACGCATCGCCTGAATATTCCCGTACAGCATCGTCAGGAACTCCAGCGGGTTCAGTTCCTCTCCCTTGAAGCGGACGGCGATATGCAGCTTGTCGCCGCTCAGGGCTACCGTCTGCCCGGCCTTGACACGCTGGCCGAATTGGGCGAACACATTGGACAGGTTTCCGTAGGTCACCTCATACTCCCCGTAGCGGATGGTCTGGCAGATGCCGTGTCCGCTATCGTTGCCCACGCCCGACACGATGCCGCTGGCAAGGGCGGAAAGCGTATAGCACCGCACGTTGAAGTCGATGCCGTGATGAAAGAATTTCTCGCCCGTCGCCGGGTCGGTCTGTTCGCCGTAGCCGAGCGACAGCTCCACATCCTTGCCCTGCTGTTCCTCGAAAGGCATACAATAGCCGCTCTCGGATTGCAGGATCATTTCTTCTGTATATTTCATGCTGTTTCCATTTTGATTCATATTCCTATCTTCTCATCCCTCCGCTGTGCGTCTGTTTCTCGGCCGGAAGGTCAGGTGTCCGGCTACGCTGCACGTTTCCCGTTTCCTGCGTTCGGAGGACACCCGCGTTATTACCGATAAGCATCATGCCGAGGAACGCCCCCGCGATTTTTCCTAACCAGCCGAAGCGTCCGAATATGAGGAACGCCGCCGCGACCAGTCCGGCGATGCCCAACCCCGACACGTTGCCGCTGCCGAGGTTGCGGAAAAAGTTGCCGAACATATCCATGACACCGCCACCAGAGGCTTGGCGCAGAAAGTTCGACACGCCGTTCAGCTTGTTGTCGATACCGGTCACCGCACCGCTGACCGAGCCGATGGCTTCCCCGGCCTTGCCCGTCAGTTCACGCACACCGTCAGCCGTCTCCGCGAGGGTATTCGTCGCCAGTTCGCCGATGACCGCATCGCTCACGATGCGCACCACGCTTTTGTCGGTGGTCAGCTTCTCCCAGCCCACATAACCGACTGCGCCGCCGACAGTCGCCGTCTTGACGGCCTGACCCGCACCACGCAAGGTTTGCGAGGGGTGCAAAGCCGCATTGCCCATTTTCTTGCCGGTAGCCGCCGTAGCCGTCCCGACACCTTTCATGGCCTTGCCGCCATATTTCAATATTGAATCCCAAACTCCCATACGTTATCTGTTTTTAAGGTCTTACATTTTTTCCTATCTGCCGCCAGCGTCGCTTGGCAGCTTCCACGATGTCCCGCTTGTCGGCCGTCGGACGTGCCCCTTCGTTGATTTCACGCCAGATGTCGCCCATCGTCGTGTACTTCACCGCCTTGGTCAGCCGTTGCAGCTTCTTGTTCATCAGCTTGAGCTTCGGACGGATGCCGAAGACGATTTCCATGCGCTCCTTCTCCGTCATCTTGTTGTCCGAAAGGCACGCCATGCGGATGTCATTCACAATCTCCACGCTGTTCATGATCAGTTCCCGGTAAATCCGGTTCCGTTGCGTGGAGAGGGCGACGGCCAGCGCATTGGGACTGTTACGGCTCACCTGTCTGGTAAAGTCACCCATATTGTCCGTCAGCTTCGATATTTCGTGGTAGAAACCGTATATCTGCGCCGCGTAGCAGACTATCGACCGGAAAGAGTCCAGATAGTTGTTGAACTCCCGTTGCAGGTCGGTCGTGGCTTTCACTTCCTCTTTCGTCCACAGGTGTCCGGTGGTCTGCAGCAGCATGACCTTCTCCTGGTTCTTCAGCTCCTTTTCCGCCTTGTCGGTATAGAGCAGAATCATCCCGGCAAGCACGGGGTCGTTCTGCGCCCATGTCTTGTTAATACCGATGCACAACAATAAGATGCCTATCCAAATCGTCCGTTTCATTGTCAGTTCCGTTTTTATCGTGCGAGGACGGCAGCCCTGCGCCAACGGGTCATGGCCATCCGTGCCGCCTCCCCGTTGTTGCGGTCGAGCATCCCGGCCGTCACATTGTTCCACACATCATTGAGGGTATAGTACCGTATGCTCAGGTAGAGCAGGTGCAGCTTCCGGCTGAAAGCCGAAAGTTTGTCGTTCAATGCCCACAGGGTCTTGCTGCGTTCCGCTCCCGTGAGCATATTCTCATGGCCGCCCTTGGCTACCGCGTCATTCAGGAGCGTGAAGACCGATACCAGTTCCGTTGCCGTCTCGATATACAGGTTGTTCATGCTCATGGAGGCGACGATGCCCTGCGGATTGTTCCTGATAGCCTTGCCTAATTTCCCCAACGTAAGGAAGATTCTCACCCCGTCGTTATAGAGGTGGGTGCAGGCTTTCAGTGATGAAGCATAGCCGCTTGCCGTCTTGAGATAGCTGTTATATTGCTTCTCCCATTTGTGAATGCGGTTGAACTCGGCGGCGATGCTGTTCTGCAGCATCGCTGTCTTCGTTTGGCCGTTTATCTGTTTCTCTATCTGGTCATTGATGACTTCGTTGCCCTCGGCCAACGCCATCCATTCCAACGGATTGGATGCCGTGATTTGTGCTTTCGCCCAGTGTGGCATCATGCAGACGGCAAAAATGACCAGACTAATGATTCGTGATTTCATATATTCCCTTTTTTCGTTTGTTATACTCGACCCGTTCCCGGATAAGCGTTACCGCATCGAAGTCGTATTCAATACCTACCAAATCAAGCCGGGGTGTATTCCTGTCCGTCGAGAAGATGCGTACCGTCTTCAATCCGCAAAGCTGTTGCATGAGGCTTTGGTGTTCCACAAAGTCCACGATGCGGTATTGCTCCATGTAGTCCGTCTTCCGGGACAGCACCCCATGCTGGCTGATAAGCTGCTCGCAACCGATATGGTAGCGTGTCCGGCGCAGATAGATGAAACGGTACAGCAATGCCAAAGAGAGCAAGGTGGCGACCGGTACGGCAAGAGCCGTCAGAGGCAGCCCCTCCATACCTCCGTACACCCATGCCGCACAACACAGCACGATTGCGGGCAGCTCGTCGATAAAGAACTGTCCGGCGTGCGGTTGCAGCACGATACTTTGGAAATGTCCTGTAGGTGCATCGGTCATCATCGGCGAAAGTGTGTTTGTTGTTCCTCTTCCGGTGACTGTTCTCTCGCCTGTGTCTCATCGACCGTCTCTTCCCGTTTCAGCTCGGCCAAAAGCTGTTCGTTCCAGTCCTTGCTGGGATAGGTCGGCTGTTCACGGACAAAAGAGGTATCGTTTTCCCTGTCCAAGCCGAGGAACTCCCGCAGCCCTTCCCGAAATTCCCGGTAATGACCGTTCATGATATCCGTCTGCTCCCGTATGTCGTCCGGGTGGCACAAACCGCTCGACCGCATCGACATGGCTTCTTCCCACGCGGATTCATATTTGCCGTAACTCGACCGCAAAGCGTCGGGCAACAGTTCAATGTCGCCTTCATCGAGATTCTTGCCGTCAGCGACGGAATCCAGATATGCCTTCCGCTCCGGCGTCTGCTCGATGGTGGAGCGGACAACCCGGTACATCTCCTGTTGCAGATTCTTGGCAAACTCGATTCCCGCAAGGTCGGTATCAAAACAGATATGCTGCCGGGCAGGAAGTGTAAGTGCGAGAACACCCCGCATCTGTTCCACCGTCGGGTTGCCGCCGGTAGATACGAAGACCGCTTTCCGCAAATCCTTGTTGTTTACCTGATGAAGCTGGTAATAGGCCATCGCATCGTAGGCACTCTCGAACCAGTAGATATGCCTGGCATTCGCAAGAGGCGTTTGGGCTGGGCTGGCAATCCATAGCCCTTGGCTCGAATTGCTCCCTTCCGCCTTTCCTTTATAACTGCCGCTGCCGTCCATGCGGGGGCGGCCTCGCTCTTCCAGACCGACAACCTGCCCCGTATCTTTCGGAACGGTCAGCGGAAAGGCGAGGTTGGTGTATTTCATGCCGTCCTCACGATGCTTTGTCGCCAGACAGAAATTCCGGTGGAAGGCGTATTGCGTGTAAAGGTCGATTCCACGATGCTTGAAAAACGGATAGAACTTCTTTTGTGTCGCCCGATCCTGCGGATTGAACTGGTGAATGTCGTAATCCGCCATATCAAACGGCTTCACCTCCCGTTTAGGCTGGATAATCCGGGTATCCCGGTCAGCGACGGGTTGGTTCAGCAACCGGTTGCAGACAAGGTTTACCAGTCGGTCGGAAGACACGCCTGCACGGTATTCCGCAAAAAAATGCGGATGCTCCTTGATAAAGGAAATGATGTTATACGACTTCTGCTGTTGCGGTTTGAAACAGCATTTCCCTTGCTGCGTGACAATGAACTTGTCGTTGCGGATGCGCCGCCCCTCGCTGTCCAACCGGACATACGAGGGATAGCGCAGGCCGTCGCGCCGGTTCAGGTGATAGCCCGCATCGATAAGCACGTCCTGAATGTTCAGCCTGCGCAGAAAATCGTCATAAGTCAGTTCGCCCTCTCTCATGGTTTACCTCCCCATTCTCATATCATTGATTTCACGGTTCATCTCTGCCTCGAAACAACGGATGGCCACATCCCTCGGCGTATCGACACCCGGCTTGAAGTACGGGCGTGGCGGACCGCCGAAACGCTCGCCGTAGAACTCCGGGGCATGGCAGTGATGGTGGATGCCGTGCGCGACACCCGCCGCGACTACCGTACCTGCGGTGAGGGCGGCAAAGATTTTCGTACCGAGCGCCCGTTGTGCTTCCGGGCGTGTTTTCATGTCCACTTCGCTGAAAATCTTGGAAAAGAGCTTCATCCGGTGATAATCATCCACAGCAAGGAACTTGTCGTAGTCCCGTTGAGTGATTTCGTGGCTGATAGCCTGACCGTCGATAACGGCGGTCATCCTGTATTTCCCCTCGGTCTGTGCCGGTTGAACGGCTATCTGGCTCACTTCGACTTCCCGTCCGTGCTTCTCTTCCCGATACCATCCCTTGTTTTCATTCAGAAACTGGAGGTCACGCCCGTCCACTGACGCACCGATCTCTCCCTGTATGGATTCCTCTTGCTGTTGCAGCGAGGTTTCCACCGGCATGAAAGCCTCCTGCTCCTGCCGTTGGCGTTGTTCCAAATCCTGCTGTACTTCGGGATGCAGACCGATAGCGATGCGTTGATCGCTGTTGAGAGCCTCCATCGTCACTTTGTCGGAAAAGTCAGCCCCGATAATGCCGTTCAGCAGTTCCAGACGTTTTTCTACGGGTTGTTCCTCGATGGGTGTGGCAACCAGTGTCCTCACTTCCTCTTCCGTCAGGTCATAGACCATATCGGCTTGGACGCTTTCCGACTGCACGGTTAGCGTCCGCCTTTCCGCATCCACGACAAGACCGTGCGAGGCAAGGCACTCCGCCCATTTCTCGTTGGAAAAATAGACCGGAGAGGCTATAAGCTCCTTGTACGGCCGTGCCGGTTCTCCGCTGCGCGGACGGCTGACAATCGGCGTGATGACCGCCTGCAAGTCCTGCAGAACGTCCCGTTGCTGTACGGGTTGCGCTTGTTGATGCCCCTTGTAATAGAATCCGTAACCGCCCGATTGCAACTCGCCGGGCTTCATGCGCCCGTCGGGACGTTCGGGTACGATGGACGGCCCCGGAAAGAACAGTTGGCCGCCGACCCTGCGCAGGTGGAAGCCCCACTGGTTGCGTGGCGTCCAGCCGAGGAACGGCGGGGGCATTCCCATCCGTCCCATGCGACCGTACTCGCCGATGCCGATGCGGTAGCCGTGCAGCCCCATAGCCACACGCCCGTTGGCATTGCGGGCATGGACGAAGTTCTTGGGCATGTAGAAGTCTTTGCCCACGATGCTCGTGAGCACGTTGTAGGCTTTCTTGTTGGCCGTATTGGTTCCCCAGTCCGTGAGTGCCAACATCTGACGTTCGCTTATCGGATAGACCAGCAGCGGAGAATCATGCCCCTGCACAATCAGCCGATACCCTGAACCATCAAGCGCAACATGGGCTTGCAGGCCGTTACGCATCAGCATATTGCGCATTTCGGGCTGCAAGTCCATCTGCCGGGGATTGGTATTCGTTCGTATCGCCATAGTCGGATTGTTTTCGTTATGCGTCGCCGCGTTCCATTGCCGCCTCCAACTGTTCGTCCTTGAAGCGGACAAACTCGGCAGCGGATTCGTTGCCGACAGCAAGCCCCTTTTCCTCGCAGTAACGGGCGTATTCCTCCTGCCAGTCGGCGGAGAAATGATTGACGTAATCGAGCCAGCCGTATTCGCCGCTCTGCATCTTCCCGACAAGCACCTCTTCGGGATAATATTCGTTTTGTGCCATAATCTACGGATTGATTGTTTTTACTTGTGAAGGGCTGCCGCACGGTTGCGCTCGCCGCTCTTCTTCTGTTCGTTCCACAACTCCTCGGTGTAGTCCTCTTCCGAAACGTAGTCAAGGTTGCCGTCATCGTCCATGACCCAGCAACCGTAGCACCCGAAGGTGTATTTGTCCCACTCTCGCTTGGGTTGGTTGCGCCATTGCTGCGCGTCGCCCGAACAGATGCGGATGCCGGTCTTGGCATGAAGGTCTATGCCCACTGTGGCAGGCTCGCCGTCCACGACGACCGTCAGCGGCTCGCCGTGCTGCATCCCGTTTACCTCCACTGCACCGAGGCGCATGACCTCGGCCAGCACTTTCAGGTTGCGTGCGATGATGGGCGTGGGGACATACATCACCTGTTTCGTCTCGGTGTCAATCTGCACGAAAGCCTTGCTGTTCCGGCCGTCCGCCATTTCCACGTCGGCGACAATCGCCTTGCCGTCGAGCAACTGTTTCTGCTGCGCTTCGTCATACCGTTCCAACGGAGAGGATTTCAGTGCCGGATAGAAGACCACATCCACCTGACCGTTGTCCATGCGGATAAAGGCAAAGCGGCTACGGCTCTCTATTTGCCCGCCATGCTCGTCCGTAACACGCACGGGAAGCACGGGAGAATGCCGACCATTGCAGATGTCGTCCAACACACGCATCGGCAAATCCTCGATCATCTCCCGTGTGAGACCGAATCGTTCCAGTGCCGGGAAGGGTAATTCATCAAATTCAATCTGAACTTTTTTCATACTATATTTATATTATAAAATTGTACTATACAAAGATAGAGACATCTTATTGTGACGAACAAAAATACAGCTATATAAACGGTTGTAATATGCTGTTTTTATCTTCATTAGTACAATTATCTAATCAAAATCGTACTAATAGACGCAAAATATCAAACCAATACAAGAAATGACGGCTGTTTGTTTCCGACATGAAAACTCCCGTTATAACTTTGCCGAATGAGAAAAATTTTACTGATAGCAATATCGGGTATTTCATTCTGCACGATGCCCGTTCAGGCGCAGTTCAACACGATTGCCAAGACACCAGAAAGATACAAGGTAGAAGCCTTGCAGGAGGGTATGAAAAAGCAGGAGCCGACACCCGAAAGCATGGCTCCTGCACAGGAGACTTCGACAAAACCTGCCGATGAAAGTAAGAAGTTGTGGATTGACCGTTATCTCAGCGTGTCTTATCCATTGCAGCGCATCAGAATTACATCGCCATACGGCTACCGGAAAGACCCGTTTACCGGGAAGAGGAAGTTTCACGGCGGTATCGACCTGCACGCACGGGGCGAGCAGGTATTGGCCATGATGGAGGGGGTGGTCATCAAAGTGGGACAGGACAAGACTTCCGGCAAGTATGTGACCCTGCGGCACGGAAATTACACCGTCAGCTATTGCCACCTTTCACGGGTGCTGGCCGCCAAGGGTACGGTAGTCCGTCCCCGTGATGCCGTCGGTATAACCGGCTCGACTGGACGAAGTACAGGCGAACACCTGCACATAACCTGCAAGCTAAATGGCAAGAGTGTCGATCCGTCGGTCGTTTTCGATTACATCAGGACTACACAGCAGGAGTGCATTTCAGCTTTGAGCAGACTGTTGTAAGAGTGTTTATGTCGCCAAACGCTAATCGAAAAGAGTGTCATTAGGTGATGTGGTTTTCGATTAAAACAGGGGACTTTTCATTTTGGAACTTATCGTAATTTTTTATTTGAATGATTGTGAAACCAAGACCGAGTAGGGAGATCGGACTCTAACGGTCTATCCCGTTGCGGGAGAGGACGCCTTCCGTGTAATAATGTTTGACTTCTCGCATCTCCGTGACCAAGTCGGCTATGTCGATCAATTCTGCCGGAGCGTACCGTCCCGTGATTACCAACTCTGTCCCGGAATGTCGTCGAGAAATCGCCGTCAATACCTCCTCAATAGAAAGCAACTCGTAATACAGGGCAATGGTTAGTTCATCGAGCACGACCAGATTATACTCTCCCGAAGCGAGAATTTGTTTGCAGCTTTCCAATCCCGCATAAGCTGCGTCAATATCTTCTTGTGCCGGCTTCTTTTCAATAAAGCACCCCCGACCGAATTGCTGGATGCGGACGTTGTTAAACAGATGTTCGATCTTGGTTTCATTATATTTCATGTTCTTTACGAATTGTCCGATGAAGACGCTTCCTCCGGCACACAAAACTCGAATGGCAAGCCCAAATGCGGCCGTTGTCTTTCCTTTCCCGTTGCCAGTATAGACATGTATATATCCTTCGTTTTCCATATTGTTGATTTATGATTGCAAATGTAATCCGTGTTATGGTTCGGCGGAAAGATGGGCAAAACAATAAGTATAGGTTTGAATCGTGCCATCCTCAAGCCGGATGTCATAACTTTGGCTAAAGGGAGTTCCCAGTCGGAAAAGTACGGGTGAAGAGAATATCGGTCCGTCGTAGCAGAACGTGTGGTATTCTCCGTTTTCTCCGTTGGGGTCCATTTCCTTGGGGAGAGAGGCAATAAAGTCGGCATCTACCTCGCGACCGATGGCATCCATTCCCAAGCCATCGGCTTGCGTGGTCACGATGACCGTCTTCAGTCCGGAAGCGAGGTATTGCTGCATGACGATTTCCGAGGAGACTACTCCCCATAACGGCTCCACAACCTCTATTCCGAGTGGAGCGAGTTGTCGCTCCCGGTAGGCACGGACATCGTGCAAGTAAATATCCCCGAAAATAAAATGGGTTACTCCTTGCTCCTTGAAATGTAGGGCTGCGCAAGTCATGGCCTCTGCGTAATTTTCAAGGTTCCCCTGGGGTGTGAGATTCACGATATGCAGGGGAATACCGATACTGTCTGCTTGTGCCTGAAGCAAGGGGAGTGGGATACCGTGCATGGTGGAGCGTTGCGAGTCACGATTGATTGTGGTGAGCAGGGCAACGATGTCGTATAGCTCCGATTGACGAGCTCGCCAAAGGGCATGCGCGGAGTCTTTTCCCCCGCTCCAGTTGAATACGGCTTTTATCTTTTCCATTCGATGTTCGTAAAACTTCATGCTTCCAATAACTCACTCGTTTTTGCCCAATAATAGTAGGCTTCCGGTAGGTTGCTTCTCAGCTTATTCAGTTTGTTGGGCAGCGAAGGTCGGATGACCATATCCTTTATATCGGCAGGGTTGTTGGAATAAGATTCTATTTCATTGATTCCCTTTTCAATTAACGTGGCTAAATAAGCCGCCCTTGCTGCATCAATAATGGCATGGTCTATCAGATAACGCTGATTGTACATGAATGATTTGACACGGATGATTCCGTCTTGTATCAGGTCGAAGTCTCCTTCTCCGGCTTTTCCCCGTGTGGAGATACAAAGTGCCGTTTGGCGGATGTCATTGAAAACTTGCCCTATGTCCGTTCCGAAAGACCGGTATGAAAGTTCGACCACCGCAATCTTACGGAACGCTTCTTTGGTAATCTGCAAGTCTGAAACATTTTCAAACAGCCGCCCCACATCATAAAGCTGTTTGGCTATCTCCATCGAACAGGACCTTCCATTCTTGTAATAAGGTATTCCAGTTGTGTTGGGAGCGAAAGCCGTCAGTTTATCGCCCAAAATATCTTCTGCGGACGGGACTGTTACCATCAATGGTTTTCCTTCCAACCGTATGAACGGGCAGTCGATAGCTATTTGTTGGGTACGGAAATAATGAATGTCCTCGTAGAGTACATCCAGCAGGATATAGGATTGTGCATCGGTGTCATTTCGGTAGGCAATCTGATAGAAAAACTTGGAATGGCTCTTGGGAATATCCGCATCATCCCGTTGCTTGCGTTCCACAAGTTCCAGATTGATGAAGCCGAAATCGGCAAATGATTTCAGATAGTCTTCAATGTTGGTTCCAGGGGGACAGATAACATCAATGTCGATTGACAGACGATGAGCAGATTTCCCAAGTATGAGCATAAGTGCCGTTCCTCCCTTAAAAACCAGTGGACACCCGGCTTTAACCAGCATTTCAAGCAGGGACAGGGCACGGATTACTTTCTCTATCAGATTTTTATCATTATAGTGCAATTCGGATGAAACCTGTTCGATCCATTCTGCCGTAAAACACTCCTTCTTTATCATTTTATGTTCAGATTTTCTAATATGGACAATATTTCTTCTTTTGCCTTACGTCTGCCGGCATACCTGAATAGCCGATTTCGATTGACAGCGTACAGGTTAAAGGCATTTTCAAAGATATGCTCGCTTTCACTACCTTGTAGGTAGAAGAAATCCGCATCCCTCAATATATCCACCAACAGCTTTTCCAGTGTAGGCATCGGTACATCTGATACTTTCTGCAAAGGAGCTTCCGAGACCAAATTTTTCACAAAAAAGACACGGCTGTCCATATCTACATATCGGTAAATCATATCTTTGTCCGGTCGCAGATAGACGTCACGGTTCCCGTCTTTCAAAAAGTTGAAAACCGTTTCTGCCGAATCCCTGTCTGTTTCCACATAGACAACACGGTTGGAAGAAAGGTGATGCTGCAAGGGTGCGATAATATCCCCCTGATAGACGCAGAACTTCGCAAATGGGAAATTGACCAGCAACGAATCGTAAATTTCTCTTACTTCACCTATGAGTTTAGGAACAAAGGGCTGTTTCATGACTTTAGCATACATTCCGCGTCCGGTTCTGACCAGTGCATTTTCATTCACGAGCTTGAACAGATACCATGACAAGGAAGACTTGCTTATACCAACCTTTTCGTGAAGATAGGCAAACAAGTCATCCATGCTGAAATCACGGTGTACTTCAGCGTATTCAAGTATGGATGTCGTTGTTTTATTACTCATATTATATCCTGTTTTTGCCTGCAAATATAGCAAATTTTCGGCACTATTCAGAAATAGTGCCGAAAATTTGTATTTATTTAAAACAATCTATATGTAAATAACCTTTTGTCATCATCTACTAAATATCGGCACTAAATTAAAATTGTGCCGATATTTAGTGGTTGTTCAATATTGTACAATGACAATTTACCAAATCGTATTTTCCTGTTTTATTGTTGTCACATCTCGTTTATCGGCAGGTCATTCTTTACTCTTTTCGTCGGCGAATGTAGGACGAAGCGCATAATCGCCAAGCCGCATTGCATTCGGATGACGAAAACAGACTGTTGCACGGTCGGTTTTCTATCCGGGTTTGGCTTATGATGCCACAGCTTCATCCTCTGGCTGCCTCAAAAAGCTGAAAACAAACCTGCACGGCAAACGAAAGCAGGGAAAAAGAAAAAATCAGCAGAAAAGTTCAACCAATTAAAAGTAAACAAGTATGGTAGAAGAAATTAGACAAGACGGCAAAGTGATATTGTCGAGCGAAGACGTTTTTTCCGTCCCTATGATTTTCAACAACCTTTGTGGAAAGAATTTCATTGGCAAAGAATACAAGGACTATATCAGGCATATAGCCTTTGAGGAAATGGGACTTAAGCCGGGCATCGTGTCCCATTATCGGGACGGTGTTCTATATAAGAACGGCACAATCCCGGAACTTTGAACAGGTAAACCCAAATAGGAACAGCAAAAATCAAAATTCATATAGATATGGAAACAACAACTATCCATCCGGCAGAAGCCTATCTCCGAAACGAGCAGAATCCCGCCTCTTTATATGTAAGGATTGCAGGCCAACGCAGGCGATTATTCATCAACCGCAATGAAAATGTTATCGGCATTATTGCGCCCAAAAAACGAAAAAGCGGGTACATCTTCACAGATTGGGCAAGCATTGAGAAGATATACTATCCGTCATCCTCTCCCGAAGATGCAGCGGACATAGAAAAGAAACTGGTCTTGAAATACCAGAAACTTGCCCGGCTTGCCACGCATACAAACGACTGGCTTCGCAAAATCGCTAATGCCGATTTGGATAAATCCCTTTACGAGAACCGCATCACGACCGGCACACGCATCGACGGCAAGTGTATCGGACTTGCCACCATCGAGAAGTATTGCGGCAGTTGGGATATGGCTCGTTTCAGAACGGCACTGAAGCAAGGCGAAAAGTTTTCCACCGGACGTTTCGACTTTTGTGGCTATGACGGTACGTTATGGTGTGAGCCGCGCGAAAACGGCGATATGGCGGCTGGATTCAGCAAAGAATACCGGAATTGCGGTAACGGCTACTATTATCTGCTTATCAACGATGAATACATGATAGGCTATGACATAGACTGAGTTATATGCAGGGTAAGGACAGACCGTATCGGGCAAAGTCTCGGTACGGTCTGATGTTCCCGTCCGCCAACGACCTTTTATAGAACTCCTGTTCTCCCTCTTATAGCCTTACATCCTGCGGCCAGTTTGCTTCAAGCAGCCTCACGCATTTTGTGTAACACCTTACATAAAGTGCGTGAAGCCCCTTTTTGCAAAAGGACGGACACGGACAGACTTGGCATTACAGGGGGCGGGATAAATCCTGCCCTCTGTAGTCCCAAGACAGTCCGTCGAAAAGTCCGTCCCGGCTGGCCGCCTTATTCTTTTACCCATAATCTTTCCTTTTTCTAACGGATTCCCATTAAACCCAAGTCCGCTGCCGTGCGACCTACGGGATAGAATTTTCCGCAAAGGTAACCGGCCGCTCCAATCTTGCCAAGGCCGGCGTGCCGCTGCGAGTGACACGTAAAAATCTTCCTCTCCGTCTGTCGAGCGTATTTTTTCGGATCAGCCTTGTCCGATTGTCCCTCACCACCTTCTGAAAGCAGAAAAATCTTCCCGGCGGTCGCAAACAGACCGAACAAAGGGAAATAAAAAGAAAGGTTAAATATGAGTTACAACAAATTGAAATCATTGGTGGCAAACGTGGAAGCGATAAAGACAGCGTTACAAATCCACATTCAAGGCAGACAAGCCACAACAGAGGAAAAAGAGATTTTATCCCTATATTCGGGGTTTGGCGGTATCAAAGAAGTATTGAACATCGGCACGGAAAAGCCTGTAAGTGGCGACATGGTAGAACCGATACAAAGATTGCAGGAGCTTATCGACACCTACCCACATTTCACAGAACCCATGCGCCACAACGTCATGGAGGGTATCAAAGCCTCCGTCCTGACAGCGTTCTACACCCCGAAATTCCTTGTTCAAGCGGTAACAAAACAAATACACACTACATTCAAGGATAACGGACTGCAAATGCGCTCATTCCTCGAACCGAGTGCAGGCATTGGCGGTTTCCTCCCGGTAGCCATGTCCGACACCTGCGGCTATGCTATTGAAAAAGACCCGGTTTCGGGTCTGATACTCTCCCTGCTGAATGACAACACGATTACACGGACAGCCGGGTTTGAAACGATAGACGAACAGGGTTTTAAACATACGAAATTCGATGTCATAGCCTCCAACATACCTTTCGGTAACTTCCGTGTGTTCGATGCGGAACTCTGGAAGAAAGGCGGCATATACGAGCAGGCTACCAAGACCATACACAATTACTTTTTCGTCAAGGCTATGGAACTTTTGAACGAGGGCGGTCTGTTGGCTTTCGTCACATCAAGGGGCGTGGCCGACACACCAAGCAACAAATTCGTGCGTGATTACCTTGTGAGCCATGCTGATTTGATAAGTGCCATTCGTCTGCCCGACATGCTTTTCATGCAAACAAGCGGTATCGAGGTAGGCAGTGACTTACTTGTATTTCAAAAACATACACACAAGGCATCACTTTCACAAAGGGAACAGCTCTTTTTGCAGGTCGGCAGGGAAAAGGCAGATACGACAGGCACAATGACCGAATACGCCAACAAACTTTTCACATTGTCGAAAACCACCCTTGCAACAGGCAGCCGCATTGCGATGAACCAGTACGGCAAGTATGTACGCAAATACCAGTGGCAGGGTGATGAAAACGCCATGTCGCAGTACCTCGCCGCATTGCTCAAACTCGACTTTGGCCGCTATTTCCGCAAAAGCCTTTTCACAAGTGAGGGACAGGACGGCATACACACGCAAATGTCCCTTTTCGGTAGTGTGGCCGTTAAGCAACCACCAAAAGGCAGACGAGCCTATACGGACGAGCCGGAAGCGTGGATGAAAGAGGGCGCAATGGTACTGTTCGAGGGGCAGGTGGGCGTTATCCAATACCGCAAATCCGACCTCTACCAAGAGACGGCCACCGATTTTGTCCCGGTGGACGAGGGCAAGGTGAACACCGACAGGGCAAACGACTATTTCGCTATCCGCAAGGCATACTTTGAACTTGCAATCAAAGAGCAGGAGAAACAGATGGAACAGCCGCAACTGCGTGAACGACTGAACGCTTGCTATGATGCTTTTGTCGCCAAATGGGGCTTTTTCCACGAGAACGACAACAAGGAATTTATCATGCTTGACAGCCTTGGCGTGGAAGTCTTTACAATAGAAATGCAGGTCAAGGGCAACATATTCAAAGCCGACATCATGCGTGAGCCTGTAGCGTTCAAAAAGATAGACACGACCGTGCAACTCACACCGGCCGAAGCGTTGGCAAGCAGTCTGAACTTTTACGGCTGTGTGGATATGGGCTATCTGACACAGACCACAGGCAAAGACGAGGACGAAGTTATCGACGACCTCAAAGGCGAGATATTCTACAACCCAGCCACCGGAGAATGGGAACACAAAGGCAAGTTCATAGCCAGAAACGTCATTGCCAAAAGCAAGGAAACAGGCTCTTATCTTCCCGACCTCACAGGCAAGGAAAAGGACTGGGCGGAAACCGCTGTAAAGGCATTGGAGGAAGCCATGCCCGAAGCGATACCTTACGAGGAACTCGACATCAACATGGGCGAGCGTTGGATTGACACGAAGCTGTACGCCGATTTTGCCACAGAGCTTTTCGGAACGGAAACCGATGTGATGTATTTTGACGTGAACGACACCTATCTGGTACGTCTGCAAGGATATTCCCCTATAGTCTATAACACCTATTCCGTAAAGAATTACAACGGAGAGGACTTGTTTGTACACGCATTGCAGGACACCGTTCCCGAAATAACCAAAGAGATAGAGCGGAACGGCGAAACGGTACGAGTGCCGGACGAGGAAGCCATACAGGAAGCGGCCACCAAGATACAGGAGATAAGAAACCGTTTCAACCAGTGGCTCGACTGTCAACCGATAGAGGTAAGGGACGAATTGGTAAGGGTGTACAACGAGCGGTTTAACTGCTATGTCCGTCCGCATTATGACGGCTCGGCACAGACCTTTCCGCAGCTCTCTTTCGAGAATTTCCCATACGACAGCCTCTATCCCTCACAGAAAGACGCTATCTGTATGATTAAGCAGAACGGCGGCGGTATCTGTTGGCACGAGGTAGGCACAGGCAAGACGATGATAATGTGCGTTTCAGCTTACGAAATGAAACGCCTCGGATTAGTGCAGAAACCACTCATTATCGGCTTGAAAGCCAATGTTCACGAGATTGCCGACACGTTCCGCAAGGCTTACCCCTCGGCAAAGGTGCTTTATCCGGGCAAGGAGGATTTCACCCCTGCCAACCGCAAAGAGGTATTCTCGAAAATCAAGAACAACAACTGGGACTGTATCATTCTGACGCACGACCAGTTCGCCAAAATACCGCAGTCGGAACAGACCATGATAGATATATTCACGGAAGAACTGGCCGATGTGGAGCGCAATTTGGAAGTATTGGAACAATCCACCATGCGCTACCGCAGCGGAAAGATGCAGGACGGTCTGGAGAAGCGCAAACAGAACCTCACGGCCAAACTTAAGGAGTTGCGAATGAAAATCAACGACCGGAAAGACGATACAGTCGATTTTCACTCGATGGGCATAGACCACATATTTGTCGATGAATGCCACATTTTCAAGAACTTAATGTTTCAGACACGCCACACGAGGGTTGCCGGTATAGGCAATACCAAAGGCTCGCAAAGGGCGATGAACCTGCTGTTTGCCATCCGTGACATTCAGCACCGGACAGGACGTGACCTCGGCGCAACATTCCTTTCGGGCACGGTAGTAGTTAACGCACTCACCGAGCTATATGTGATGTTCAAGTATCTTAGACCAAGAGAATTGCAACGTCAACAGATTTCTTGCTTCGATGCGTGGGCGGCGATATTTACGCAGAAGACAGCCGACTATGAACTGAACGTGACAGGTGCAATCAAGCGTAAAGAGCGTTTCCGCACCTACATCAAAGTGCCGGAACTGGCAATGTTCCTGCGTGAGATTACCGACTACCGCACCGCCGACATGATAAACCTCGATGTACCGGATAAAAACGTGCGCTTTCTTTCTCATGCGCCCACTATCCAGCAGGAGGAAATGATAGGCCGTCTGGTTTCCTTTGCACACAGCGGACAGTGGGAGGATTTGGGACTTGATACGCCCGAACCCGACAATCTCGATAAGGCTAAAATGTTGGTCGCTACCAACGTGGCACGGAAAATGGCTCTCGATATGCGTTTGTTGGGCGACAAGTTCAGCGACGATGCCGACAACAAGGCTTCAATCTGCGCAAGAACAATCTATGACTATTATGTGAAATCGAACGCCAACCGGGGTACGCAGTTCGTGTTCAGCGACCTCGGCACATACAAGCCGAATGAGTGGAACGTATATACTGACATTAAAAAGAAGTTGGTGAACCTCGGCATTCCGGCCGATGAAGTGCAGTTTATCCAGTGCGCCACCACCGAAAGGGCAAGAAAACGCCTGTTCGAGGACATGAACAACGGCAAGGTGCGTGTGCTTTTCGGCAGTACCACCATGTTAGGCACAGGGGTAAACGCCCAACAGCGGGCGGTAGCGGTGCATCATTTGGAGATTCCCTGGCGACCGGCCGACATGGAGCAGCGCAACGGCAGGGCGGTACGCAAGGGCAACACCGTGAAGCTGTGGGGCGGCAATGTGGTGGATGTGGTGATATACGGCACGGAAAAGACACTTGACGCCTACAAATTCAATTTGCTGAAAAACAAGCAGATGTTCATCAACCAAATCAATAACGGCACAATAGCCGTGCGCCGTATCGACGAGGGCGGCATGGACGAGGACAACGGCATGAACTTCGCCGAGTTCGTGGCTGTCCTTTCCGGCAATACAGATTTGCTGAACAAGGCAAAACTTGACAACAAGATTATGCAGTTGGAAAAGGAACAGGCCATTTTCAAGAAAGAACGCGTCCGTGCCGAGCGCAAAATAGCTTCCAATCGTGAAGAGGTTGAAAAGGCACGGCGTACAAAGGCCGGTTTCATCAATGATTGGGAATACTTCAACTCTTACGAGGGCACAAAGGTAACGCAGCTTCTCAACCTGCCACAAGCCACAACCGAGGAAACAGGCCGGGAATTACACCGCATCGCTAAAACCTACCGTAGCGGAGCGTATGGCACGATTGGTACGTTTGCAGGACTGAACCTGTTGGTACGCAGCGAGTACAGTATAACAGGGGTATTTGACCGCAACACGTTCTTTGTCGAGGGGACAAGCGGGCTTAAATACCGTTGTGGACTGACAGGTGCGTTACCGCTTGGCTTCGTGGAATCTGCTCAATATCCGCAGGCTACACTAAACAAATTGCCCTCACTTATTGAGAAGCAACAAAAGGCGGTGGAGCGGATTGAAAGCGAAATCCCCATATTGCAGGACATCGTTGACCGCCAGTGGAGCAAAGCCGATGAATTGGTAAAACTCAAACTGGAGTGCAAGGAGCTGCAGCGGAAGATTGACGAAAGTCTCAAGGATGCGGAACGCTCTCTAACCCCACCCGAAACACCGGCTACCGAATACGAACCTACAACCAAAGCCGCTTAAACCATACTCATATCTTAGCCTTTTCCCTCTGTTTGGTTGTGAGAACCCGGCAGAGGGATTTTTCTTGTGTTCCCCGATCTGACAGCGGCAATATCCGTTTATATGCTCCAAGAGGCTACTTTACTGTTATACAACCGATACTAAATGTAGTATATACTAAGGTTAGTAAAGTAGGATATTAGGAAATATCACATCGGAAATGATAGAATGCAACTACATTTAGTCAATCAGTATTTTAGTATAGTAGTAGATACTACAATACTAAAATATAAATAAGTAGTAAAATAGTATGCACTAATCGTAGTAAATACTAAAAATAGTAGTATCTTTGTATCAGATATAAAGATATGAAATTATGACAAAAATAATCGCAGTTTTGAACCACAAGGGTGGTGTCGGAAAAACGACTACTACCATCAATCTTGCTGCCGCATTGCAGCAGAAAAAAAAGCGAGTGTTGCTCATCGACATGGACGGTCAGGCGAACCTCACGGAATCCTGCGGTCTCTCCATCGAAGAGGAACAGACGGTGTACGGAGCGATGAAAGGCGAATATCCCTTACCGGCATTCGAGCTGGGAAATGGTCTTTCCGTTGTTCCGTCCTGCCTTGATTTGTCAGCGGCGGAATCCGAGCTTATCAACGAGCCGGGACGGGAACTGATACTGAAAGGCCTGATTGCAAAATTGCTTGAGAGCCGGAAATTCGACTATATCCTGATTGACTGTCCGCCCTCGCTGGGTTTGCTGACGCTGAACGCCCTCACATCGGCGGACTTTCTGATTATTCCGGTACAAGCACAGTTCCTCGCCATGCGCGGAATGGCGAAGATTACAAATGTGATCGAGATTGTCAAAACCCGTTTGAACCCGAATCTGAACATCGGCGGAATTGTCATCACACAGTTTGACAAGCGCAAGACGCTCAACAAGAGTGTAGCGGAACTCATCAGCGAATCGTTCTGCGACAAAGTGTTCAAGACCGTCATCCGGGACAATGTGGCATTGGCCGAAGCTCCGATAAAGGGTCTGAACATCTTTGAATACAACAAGAACAGCAACGGGGCAAAGGACTACATGGAGTTAGCAAAAGAAGTGTTGAAATTAAAGTAAAAACGATATGAGCAAAAGTGATTCATTGAAAAACGGCATGAGAAGCGGACTGGACGGCTTGCTGTCATCCACCGGGAAGTCCACGCAAAAGAAAGAACCTGCACCGGTCAAAACGGAAAAAGAGCCTGCTGTGCATTGCAATTTTGTTATCGACAAAAGCATCCATACCCGGATGAAATACCTCGCTATCGAAAAGAATATGTCGCTCCGAAATATTGTGAACGAGGCGATGAAGGAATATCTGGAGAAGCACGAGAAATAACCAGGGCGGCTTGCCGCCCAATCGACTTTTATACCAAATACCGCTATCTTATGACACACGTCCACAAGGTAGCGGTTTTCCCATTTATATCCCCTGACAGTTTACCTGTTCTATTCGCCTCTTATAGCTGCAAGGCTGCATTTCCCTTTCTATCCATTCCGCTTACCGCTTGTCCGGTCTCGTTCCTGCCATCGCCGGTTGGTTTTCCAGACGCAAATTTGGACTGCCGCGCTTGATTTCACCGCTTTGAAGTGCATTTCTCGTAAAATTCTTCCTTTCCTTGAAAGAGTAATTTTCCGGAAAAAGCGTTGAAAATAGCTTGTTCGTCAGTCCCTTGAAGCATCTGTAAATCCCAAGCGGTTCAGGCAGAAAAAAGAACCGAAAAGAGGGATAAAAAAGAAAATCAATTCAATAACAATTAAATTTTATGATTATGGCAACAACAGCAGCAGCCCAAGCAGTAGAGAAGAACATCACATCGGTAGCATTGGCAAACATTCAGCCAAGTAACTACAACCCACGCAAGAACTTTGACGAGACAAGCCTTGCGGAACTTGCCGAGAGTATCCGTCAGCAGGGAGTGCTTCAGCCTATCGGTGTGCGCCCCATTGCGGACAACCGTTTCGAGATTGTCTTTGGAGAACGCAGATACCGTGCTTCCCTCATGGCTGAATTGACGGAAATTCCGGCTACCGTCATGGAAATTTCCGACGAGACAGCCGAGGAAATGGCAATCACCGAGAACCTGCATCGCAAGGATGTTACCCCGATTGAGGAAGCCAACGCCTACCAAAAACTCATAGACAGCGGTCGCCACGATGTCCAATCCTTGACCGTGCAGTTCGGCAAGACGGAAGCGTATATCCGTACACGACTTAAATTCGTTTCCTTGATACCCGAAATCGCCTTGCTGTTGGAGCAGGACGAAATCACAATCAGTGTGGCAAGTGAAATCTGCCGTTATGGGGAAGAGATACAGCGTGAGGTGTACGACCAACATCTGAAAGAGGGAGTGCAGTACAATAGTTGGCGAGGCATGAAAGCCTCCGAGGTGGCACAGAGCATCGAACGGCAATATACCGCAGACCTCAATCGCTATTCATTTGACAAAACCCTTTGTCTTTCATGTCCCCACAATACCAATAACATGATGTTATTCTGTGAGGGTAGTTGCGGAAATTGCGCCAACCGTGCTTGCTTGGTGGAAATGAACACATCGCACCTTACCGAAAAGGCTATGCGGCTCATGGAACAGCACCCTGCCGTTCCCCTCTGCCACGAAAGCTACAATTACAATGAAGCCGTCATCGACCGACTTACCGCTATGGGCTACGAGGTGGAAAGCCTTAAAACCTATGCAACGAAATACCCCGAATGCCCCCAAGCTCCTCAAAAAGAGGATTACGATACCACCGAGGAATACGAGGAAGCAGAAAAGGATTACGAGCAGAAATTGAACGGCTACACCGAGAAATGCGAAGCAATCCGCACCCGAAGCGAAGCAGGAGAAATCTCCCTCTATCTCCGTATCGAGAGCAACGACATTACACTGTGCTATGTTGCAAATACCGCTACCACCGCAAACGGTACGGCAACCGAAATGCCGCTTTCACCTATCGAGAAGTTGGAAAAGCAGGACAAACGCAACAAGGAGATTGCCCTCGAAAAGACCGTTGAAGACACCAAAAAGCGGATTTTAGAGGTCGATATGTCAGAACGCAAATTTGGACAGGACGAGGAGAAAATGGTGTATTTCTTCCTGCTCTCCTCACTCCGCAAAGAGCATTTCAATGAGGTAGGCATTGAAGATAAAGGCTCTTATTACTACCTTACGAGCGAGGACAAAATGCGCATCATCGAGAACCTTACCGCCAAGCAGAAAGCCGTTATCCGCAGGGATTATCTGATTGCCAATTTCAAAGACGCATTCGGCAACAACGTCACTGCCTCCCTGTTGCTTGACTTCGCCCAAAAGCATATGCCCGAAGAACTTGCCAATATCCAAGACGGATATAATGGAGTGTACGAAAAGCGACACCAACGCATCGAGGAAAAGAAAGCCGCTTTGCAGGAACAAGCCACGCAGGAAGCGGAACAACCCGATGAACCGCAACCCGAAGCGGAAGCACAGACCGAACCGCAAGCGGAAGAAATAGCTGCCTGACAAATGTTGTCATAACGGATAGGGGGAGGGAGAAATCCGCCCTCTATTCATTTTTGTATGCTCCGGACAAAGGACCCAAGTACCTCTTTTAACTTTCTGACGAACCCGTCACCACCCGCCCTTCCTCCATTCATAACGTCCGTTCCCTCTCTTTTTTACCATTTTCAACTTCCCTTTTATAACGTTTCCCCGGCTTCATTCCCTGTCAGTCCGTCCCGGTTTGGTTTTATCAGATGCAAAGGTCGGCCGTCGCGCTTGATCCGGCGGCTTAAAGTGAATTTCCTGCAAATTCTTCCTTTCCTCAGAAAGAGTAATTGACAGGAAAAGCCTTCCGTATGAAGCTGTACCGACAACCGTGTACCGCATCCATAAAATCCCAAAGCGGTTCCGACAGAAAGGAATCGAACGGAGGGAAGAAAAAAACAAATCATTAAAATTCAAGATTATGGACAATATCAAGGAAAGCAAGGAGTACCAGCTCGCCAAAGACTGGGAAAGAGCAGTGAACGATTACGGCTTCAACCCCAAACGGTTTGCAGCCGCTATCCCCGAAATGCACCCCACACTGCAGCAAAGCCTTTACCGACTGGTCAAGGAGTGTATCGTGGTCATGGCGGACGAGACACGCAACTACGATGACCGCAACCGTGCATCGCACGAGGAAGCGAAGTGCATCATGGAATACCTCAAGGTTCACGGGAAACACATCCCATTAAGATAACAGACGTATGAAAACGAAAGAACTACAATTTGACGGCAATATCTACATCTGCCGTATCGTGAAATCCAACGAAGGTGAAGAACTACTTATCGGCTCTACCGCTCTGCTCGATGCACTTCATCCGGGCAGTTTCGAGGACGAAAACGAAGGTTTTGCAAGTAAGGAAGCCGAACAAATATATGACGAGGTTTTCTTTTTTACCGATGCGAAGACCCTCAAATTACCGGACGATGAACTCATCACGGAATTAAAAGAGGATAACCCCGAATGGTTCAACTAAAACAAGTCAACAATCATCTAAACAACAAAATCATGAACAAAGAGTATGTAATGCACATTGCACAGACCATCAAAGAACAGTTGGTATCACTTACACCCATGCCCATTCTCATGTCGTGGGGAATCGGCGAGTTTGTCGCTACGGTATTCCGGGAATTGCCGGCACTGCGGATCAAAGTAAACGGACGGTTACACGCCGGATATGTCGTTATCGCTCTCAACGGCTCCGATTATTATGAAGTATATCTACTGAAAGAGAACGGTGCGGAGTGCGTCAATGAGGAAGTATGCTTCGACGAGTTGGGCGATGTCATTGACCGAGCCGTCGAAAGCGGTACAGACAAAGAGGAATACGATAAATTCTGCGACCGGCAACTTGCCGAACTTTTAAGCGGTACACGAGCCTAAATAAGTGAACTACCATATAAATAACACTGCCCTCATTTTCACGCGGGCAGTGTTGTTTGTATGAGGTTGGATGCGTCCAAGCCGCAATATCCTATTATAAACTTACTTTTGAAATTCTTGTTCCACTTTTACCGTTACATACATCTGGTTACGGCTTGTGGGATTGTCCGGCTCCGTCATTTCCAATATCCCCCTTGTAGTTCCTTCGGTAAATGTTGCCGCCCTTGCCACTTGGCAAAGACGAGTCTGATACGGACACCGGAATACGAAAAATACGGAATAATACCCACGCGGCACCATAATATGTTGACATTCCGTCCTGTATCTCCTGTATTTTTTCGTACCTTTGCGGCACAAAATGTATATATATGGAACAACAGGTTATCCCATCGGATTATACACAATATGCAGAGGCAGTAGAGATAATCAAACATGCCATCGAACGCTGCCGGTATAGAAGTGCGGCTGCAGTCAACAAAGAAACTCTCTCGTTGTATTTTGGAGTGGGTAAATTCGTGTCTGAAAATTCCCGCATCGGCTGTTGGGGTACTAAAGCATTGCCTACCATATCAAAGCTCCTTCAACGGGAGTTGCCCGGTCTGCACGGCTTTTCTGAATCGGGGTTGAAACGGATGCGCTCATTCTATGAAGAATGGAGGACATTCTTAATTCGTCCAACAGTGTTGGGCGAATTGGAAAACCATTCGTCGAAAAAGGGTACGGATCTAATTCGTCCAACGCTGTTGGACGAATTAGATATTGACGAGCATCTCCTGCTGCAACTCATCGGGCAACCGTTCAATACCGAATTTACTTGGGACGATTTTGTCAAGATCAGCTTTTCGCATCATATCGAAATCCTGACCCGTTCAAAAGACATCGCGGAACGGTTGTTCTATATCCATTGTGCCGCTCAAAATGCGTGGTCATTGTCCTCTCTCAAAAATTACTTGAAAGAAGACATCTATTCAAATCGCGGCTCTTTGCCAAGCAACTTCCTTCAAGTGCTGCCCGAAGCCACTTATGCCGTAAAAGCGGCATTGGCGTTCAAGGATGAGTATATGCTCGAAATGGTTAATTTGGAGAATGTGGGAGAACGTGAACAGGACTGGAACGAAAAGGTCATCGAAAACCAAATCGTAGCCAACATCAAGCAATTCATCCTCCGTTTTGGAAACGACTTCACTTTTATCGACAGTCAGCATCGCCTGATAGTTGCCGGAGAGGAAATGTTTGCCGACCTTGTATTCTTCAACAGGGAGCTGAATGCCAGCGTAATCGTCGAGCTGAAACGGGGCAAGTTCCGTCCGAATTATCTCGGACAGCTTAGTGGCTATCTGACTGTATATGATATGACCGACAAGAAACCGCACGAGAACCCTTCAATCGGTATCGTCTTGTGTCAGGATGCTAACCGCCAATTTGTCGAAATCATGGTGCGCGACTATGATAAGCCTATGGGCGTGGCGACATATCGCACAGCCCAAGAAATGCCTGAAAATCTACGCAAGACTCTACCGGACATCGACAAATTACAGAATTTGCTGTCCGAAAATGATTCCCAATCGGAAACTGTCAGATAATTCATTTACGTCCGCAAAACCGGCTTTATGCCCACAAGATTTTGGGTAACTGAAATTGAATATAAAAATCCCTGCAATAACCACGAAATTATTGCAGGGATTTTGATTTATTTCGCCCCACGCTTGTTCAGTACATCCGCTATCATGTCTTTTACGTCCTGTCCGACTTGTATGAAATTTTTATACAAGATGCGTTCCCGTTCCTCCCTCGACTTGAAAGTGTAGAACTTCGGTAGAGGTACATAGGCCGCTTCCTCCGCTTTTATCTCCCTCATATCGAAATCCGTCTTGCAGAAGAACTTTGTAGTCTTGAACTCTTCCGATTCCTGAATGTTCATCGAGCCTCCCGTACCGGTTTTCGTCTTCACGAAATCCCTGGCCGTCTGTCCGCAAATCCATCCCGTCGCCATATCCGAAATTTTCGAGGCGGGTACAAGGCTGTCCATGTTCTCATTGAGATTGATACTCGTTTTGTCCCGGTCGATGGTTACACCTTTCTTAACTTGTACCACTTTACCGAAAATGTCATTCGACAGCCATTCCAATGTCTCTTTCGAGCGAGCCGAACCGCTCACCACGTTACCCACCGTCGTGATGATTTTTTGCATTCCCACTTTTCCGTAGTCAGCCTCCAACTGCGGCAACTCCTGAAAACCCAATGTCACGCTTACCTTGTTGCTTCTCGCCGTACCTATCAGTCGGTCTATCTTGTGGAAATACAGTGTCGGCAGCTCATCCACGATGATGCTGACCGGAATATTCTTCCCCTGCCCGGTGTTCACACGGGTAACGAGACGGTTCAATATCAGAGCGTTCAACGCTCCGATGATACTTTCCATTTCCGGATCGTTGGCTATCAGCAGATAACTGGGTGACTTGGGGTCACTAACTTTCAGGTCGAAGTCGTCCCCATCCTTGTGGAATATCCAGTAGGATTCTTTGGTGGCCAAACGGCTGGTATAGACACGCAGCGTACCTATCATACCTTCCAACTGCTCCATCGCCTTGTTCTTGAAGGCCGTCTGGAACGGGCCGAGCAACGGCGCGACCTCGTTGTCCGTCTCCAGTACCTCAAAAATAGTCTGGTAGCTCTCATTGAGAAATGAAAGGATATGCGGCATATCCGAGTATTTTCCCAGCCAATAGGCAGGTTCCACGATGCTGCCACCCTCACGGTCACGAACGACACCCGTCGGCTTCCAGAACTTCGTCTGCGGATCTTGCCGTTTCTCCGCATACAGTTTCTTTCCGTTTGCATCGTAGGGTTCCCGCTCGTAGTTCACGAAAAAGTAGATACAGGCGGCAAGAAAGTTCACGGCAGAAGTCTGAAAGAACTGGTCACTGCCTCCGCCTCCCTCTTTCTTGCCTTTCTGCAGGGATTCCAACAGGGTTTCCGCCGTTTCGCTTGCCGCCGCAAGATTATTGATGTACTTTGCCTGAATGGGGTTCACCCGTTTGCTGTACTCCACATCCACGAAGTTGATGATGTTGAACTTACATCCTTTTGGCACTTTGCCGAGCTTCTGGTTTTTCTTGTAATGATAGTAAAGTTTAGTGGCAAGTGTCGGAAATTTGTAGTCATAGACCACCATCGCAAAGCCCTTGGCACTATGTTGGCGGATGAACGGTTCTATGATGCTGAACGTCTTACCGCTGCCCGGAGTTCCGACTACCCATGTTCCTCTGAAACAGTTGCTTATCGACACCCATCCCTTGCGAAATTTACCTTTGTAATAGTACCGCATCGGTATATTCACGCTATACTGGTTCTCAACCTTCTCTTCGCTCTGCTCGAAACTTTCATTCTCGAAGTTGAACCGGTCTTTACCCAGTCCCTCCTTTATGAACTTCGAGATGTTATCCAGTGCGATATGTACCAATATCACACCGACAAGCGTGGTCGCCATGTAGAAGATGATATTTAGTGGCAACGTGTAGAGCCTCGTTTCCATCGGATGATGGTACAACCACACGGAGAACACAATCAGGAACAGTCCGCTGATTAGCGGATATAACACCTGTCTCCGGGCATCGAACTCCAGATGCTTCTTGTTCCTCGTGCCGATACAGGTGATGCAGATAAGCAGGAACGTCGCAATCTTGCTGTACACAAGATTACCGTCATTGTAAATCATCCACCGCTTGATGCGCCCGTGAATATCAATCAGTATGCCACCCCAGTGGTCGAGCATGGCAGGGTCGATGGCATACTCGAAGAACTCCATCAGCACGGAGATATAGATGACCGCACGGAATATCTTGTAGAACCCTTGTAATTCTTTGCTTTCTTCCATTGTCTTTGTACTTTCCCTCTTTTCGTTCCTACCTGTTCAGTGTGATAATCGGCCTCACCTTGTGTGCCTGTATCTTCGGGGTCTCCTGCATCGCACCGCTTCCTGTGGAGTAAAGCCATGCTTTCGCCGTCTCTTGTCCGGACACTTCCGTCGATGTCCAGTACCAGCAGTCGTTTTCATCCAACGGCAGCGGATGGCCGCCACACCGTTCGATGACAGGATTGACGGTTTCCCGGACGGCATACAGCAGCCGCATTTGTGCCACCGACGGGATATAGGCACTCTGTCCGTACCGCCACAGGTCGAAGACCGCTTCCGCCATAGGCGAAGCCGTCTCCCTTGTGTCGTACAGCGAAAAGGTGTTCATGTTCCCGTCCAATGCCCCGATGTCGGCCGACGTCCCTTGTGCGACACCGAGGCTGTCGGCGAATGCCACCGGAGCGATGTCCCACAGGTAAACCGCATAGCCGTTCCCTTCCGTACCTTCACGGCGTTCGGTATCAAAGACAACCGCTATTGCCCGCTTCCCCGATTGTTCATACTGCGCATAGGACAATGCCGTGCCGTCCTCGCAGAGAATATGCCCCGGACGTACCGCCGTATCGGGTACGTCGATATGAGCGTCACAGGCAGCGCACAATACCGCCGCCACTGCCATTGCAAACCATTGAATCTTTCGTATCATGTCATTTCCGTTTTTTGTTTTTCCTTTATTTTATCGGCAGTTTTACACCCAGCACGATACCTGTCCGCAGCAAATCCGCCCCTTTTATCATCATGTCACTCTTGACCTGCCAGAACAGTGTGCATCCCGACCGCAGTACATAATTGTGCTCGTAACCCACATGGATTCCGGCAAGAAACTTGTTCGTGTCGCTTCCTGCCGAAGCTCCGATACGCAAGTTGCCGTAATGGTTGCGTCCACGCACCACACAAGGTTTGTACGCCACACCGAAACCATAAGTGCGGTAGTTGCGCCAGAAGGATTCCGGACAAATATGACCGCAAGATTTACATTCCGTCCATTTCAGATAGCCGTTGGCGAAGAACTCCCACGCATGACGGTAGTTCATTTCATGCTCGTAAGCAAGCGTTACGTCCATGCCGTTCTCATACAGCAATCCCACGCCGAGCGAGAGGCGGCCGCCGTTGCGTTGCGCATGGGCATTGGTGGCAAACCCTATGCAGACAAGCATCAGTAACAAAACTATTTTCAACGTCTTTTTCATCGTCATTCCTCCTCCAATAAAGCTGTGTTAAATGAATCAGCCGACAGCACATCCTCGTAGTCGATGTTAAGGCTGATATTGCGCCCGCTGATTTGTTGTTCCGTCATTTCGATGGTCAGCAGCTTGTCGTTCGGAAAGGTCATCTTTTTCACGACAATCACATTCCGGTAGCCGTGCTTGAACGTCTTGCCATGTTCCAATACCAGGGCAGGCGTCAGCTCGATGGTCTGCGCGTTAGTTGCCTTCGAAAGTTTCTTGTCCGACAGTTTCACCCGTATCTCGTCGATGTCGAAACGGATGTTCGTTTTGTTCTCGATGGAAAAGTCGATGAAGAAGTAGTCGCCCACCGAGTAAATGTTGTTCAGGCGCATTACCATTCGGTGCGCCTTGGTCGCCACGTTGCGGATTTTCGCGGGCGAGTTCCACACCCGTCTTGCAAAACGCACCATGTCGGCTGTGGACATCGAGACCGTAGGATTGTTGTAGGCATCCCGTTCCTGTAGCTGAATTTCCTTGTCTGCCACCGCCTCGCTTATCCGCGTGGTGTAGATGAGTGCATACTGCGTGCGATAGCGTTCCGTTACGATGGTGACGATGGCCAGCACTTCACCGTCCTCGTGTCCCGTCTCTTTGGGCTTCAACCGGATGATGTTTTCAATGGGTTGGTCGCCCGCCACCTTGTCGGTGGAAATGTCCACGAAGCGGACCGGCTCCGATGCTGTGATGACGGTCGTTACCTGTTCATTGACCGTCAGCCGTTCCATCTCTTCGTATGTACGCTGAGCCTGTGCGTCCCGTGCGGCAAAAAGTCCAGCCGCCAGAAGAAATGCCGTTACAATTATTTTCCTGTTCATATCGTTTCTGTTGATATTTTTTATTTCTTTATTTCCCTTATTTCGCTTTCTTTAATCCCATGACCACGTTCCAGTTCCTCCCGAATCCGTCGTCCGGCAATTTCGCAATACGTCGGCTCAATCTCGAATCCGATGTAATGCCGTCCCGTGCGGATGGCGGCAATGGCGGTCGTACCCGAACCGATGCAGTTGTCAAGCACCACATCGCCCTCGTTGGTATAGGTGCGTATCAGGTACTCTATCAAGGCTACCGGCTTCTGTGTCGGATGATAGAATGCTCCTGTCTTGTGTTCCTTGGGTATGGAAATGACAGAGGTCGGGTACTTGTCTTCGGCAACACGTACCGGAGCCAGTTTCATTTCACCGTAACAGCGGTTCGTGAAACCGTCCGTCTTGCGCCGTCCATGATTTTTCCGTTCCGGTGGACACGGCATCATCTGAGGATGATATACCGGCTGACGGTCGTAGAACACGATGATATCCTCATGCTGGCGTAGCGGCATCCGGTTGGCATTCAGGTGACCCGTTACCCGGTCTTTCCGCCACACGAGGTTATACCGCCACATCCGGGGTTGCGAGAGCATGAGCCGCGCCGAGAAGATGCCCTGCGCAAAGAGGATAACGGGGCTTCCCGGCTTGGTAATCCTGCGGTACTGTTCCCACAACGCTTCGAGCGGTATCTGCCTGTCCCAGTGTGCCGCCTTGTTGCTACGGTTCAACACGCCGTAAGGCAAATCCGCTATCACGGCATCGACACTGCCGTTCGCCATGAGCTTCATGCCCTCGATACAGTCCATATTATATATGTTGTCAATCTCTATCATGTTTTCCGTTTTTACTGTTTCTCACGTCCGTTCACCAGATAGACGAAAGTGCCGTATTTCAGCTTTACCTTATTCTTTTTGATAGCCTTGCCGATGGCGTTGCTCGTTTTCTGGTAGGCATTCGTAGCAGCTTGCATTCCCCATTGCGAGAGACTGTTGCCGTAACTGCCGGTATTCATGTTCAGATTCCCCGACACCGCACCGCTTGCCACATCCTTGCTCGTTTCCCGGAACTGGCTGTTCGGTACATAAAGCCCTTCCATGCCGTCCGTATCGTAAAGGGACAGGCTGACCTTCACCAGTTCGTCCTCGATGAGAATGCTGGTGATGTTCCCCTTCACACGCCCCGACGAGAAGCCGCTCATGGTGGCATACAGATACGACCCTCGTTTGACCACGCACTCGTTGATCTCCACGTCGTCGAGCAGACGCAACCGCACACGCGAGCCGTCCATCGCCTTGATGTCCTCGTCGATAATGGCCTTTATCAGTTTCGGTTCACGGGCATTGACCGCAAGCGTATTGAAGTAATCCGAAGCCGTCTTTACCTTGCGTACCACTTCGCTGGGCGGTTCGTTCTCTGACGGGGCTTTTACCGAACGGCTCTCTTCCTCTATTTTTCCCTTGACCTCTATGGTTGCCGTCGTGGGTTGCGCCGATGCGGTACTGTCCGTATCGGTCGCCGGTAATACCTCATTGCGTCCTCTCAACCTTGCTTCGGCAAGGGCTTTCTCCAGTTCCGCGAGAGCTTCTTGCTCGCGTGTCTTGGCATCGGCAATTTGCGCTGCCGCAGCCTTTTCCTGCTGTTGCTCATCGAGCAAGGCGATGTCGTCCACCGTGTATTGCGATTCATATTCTTCCTTGTTGTCATCGGGTTCATCTCGTTCTATGTTATCCACTGCGGAATAATCCTGTATCTTACCCCATGATTTGGCCATGTTCTCGTACTTGCTGCCTATGCCGTCACCGCCTTTAAGCCGGGCATCCGGCAAATCGGGGTTCAAAAACTCCGTTGTCTGCAGCGTCTTGTCCGGAATCTCCGCCGTTTCGGTATGAAACAGGTCGAAGATGAAGTACGATGCAACCAGAAGCGGGATATACAGGACAGCCGGAAGCATATACTTCGGCTCCCTGAAATTGATTTTATCAAATATCTTCATCATACATCTTTTAATTGAGTTGTACATACTTGCCTTCAATGCTGCAGTTTTTCAGCACTTCTGCGTTTTCCACTCCGAATGCGATCAGGATGCTGCCGCAACCGGGAGAATCGCCGCGTGTTCCGTCCGGGCGGTAAAACCGGATGCGGTGGCGCAGGAATTTCATGCCCGTCGCTTTCTCGAAAATGACGTCCTGAAACATTTTGGAATCGCAACGGTTGAACAACAGCGCGATTCCGTTGCCGTGTTCCGCCAGCTTTCGGACAAACTGTTCGATAAGGGGACGCGAGTACGGAGGATTGAGCCATACACGCCCTTCCCATTTCAGGGACAATCCGTTCATGTTCCGGTCATACATGACTTCGGCGGTCGGCCACAACGGACGGACAGGGGCGCAAGGGTCAAGGTCGAACCTGCCTAACGCTTTCAACACTTCCTTCGGGGTGTACCATTCGTCCGACGAGCGGACTGATTTTTCAAATCGTGTATTCATAAGCACTCCTTTATTGCGGTTCATATTTCTTGTTCTCGTTCCGATTTTCCCTTATTTCACCCCCTTGCAGCCTCTTGTGTCTTTCCCGTAGCACCGAATCCTGCATTTCCGTCGCCGTGCGTGTCGGCCGGCTGTTGCGGTATGCCATTGTAATGCGATAGATGTTCCAAGTGAACCCTCCGATAGCGAAACCAAAGACGATGACCAGAAAAAGTATCCGGTGTGCGTTGGCGAATCCCTGCACCTTGGCGGCAGCCTTGTCAATGCGTGTCGCTTGGGCGAACTTTCGTCCAGCGGACACCTCCCGCTCGTAACGGTCTTTGTATTTCGGATCGTTCTTGTCCGGCATCTTTTCACCGAAGAGCATCCGCCTGAATCCCTTGATATTCATAAATTCCGTTGTTTAGTAGTTGATCTTCGTTTTCTGTTCGATGTCCTTGTTCAGCAGGGTTCGCCAGTTCACGATAAGCAATCCGTGCGGGTTGTTTTCTGTTCGGGGCACACGCTTAAGTTGCCCCGCCGTGACCAGTTCCCGCATGAGGATGTTGCTCCGCCGCTCAATGCGTTGCCGTCCGTAGTAAGTGAACTCCATCTTCCCCTTGTTGAAAGCCACGCTGTCACAATAGATGGAGAACACCGAACTCGTACCCAAAATGTTGGAGTAGAAACCCTTTTCCTTGAGCGTGTTGTATTGTGCCAACCCCGTCTCATCCACCAGATACATCGCTTTTTCCATCGTATAGCGGATGTATTTGTCATCCGGCGGTAACGTGAAAAAATAATGGTGGAACATTTCCACATGGCTTTTGGCTTCCACGTCAAGCGTTTCGTCCATTGTCGTGCGGTTCACGAGGATAGGCACGTTGCCGTCCAACACATACACCTTCTTCTGCGCATCCGAGACCATCGTCCGGGCTGTCCAGATACTTGACAAGCTGATGATGACACATCCCACGAGAAAAGCGGTACAGATGATGCCCACCAGTCTTATTTTGTTTTCCAAATTCTTGATGACCATCGGTTATTCCCTTTTACCGTTCAACATCTGTACATATTCCGTGTGCAGCATGGGTATGACCGCATCCCGAAGTTCCGTCAAAAGATTCTCGAACTCCGCCGAGAATATCTCCACGTAATAGCCCTGCATCTCCACGTGGACAAGCACCCACCAGATTCCTCTTTTGCGCTTACCTGCGTTCCGCTGCAGCAGGGCAAGACGCAGCTTGTACGTCAGGTACGTCACCAAGGGGGCGATGTACCGGTCGTCGTACTCGAAGGCTTCGTCCAGTTCTTCATACTGCGGGTCGATGCGGTGGTTTTCCGCCACCTCGCAAACCTCTTTTCTCGCTCGTTCCTGTGCAAAGGACATGAATTTCTCATCCTTGCACCAACTTTTGATTTTCTCTTGCAATTTCATGTTGTTATGATTTTTATTGGGTTTATATTATCTTTTGCGGATTATCTCATGATGCCGCCCAACCCTCCGGTTGCCGTCATCTTCGCCTGCTGTGCCACGCCCTCGCCGAAGTTTCGGGTAGAGAATGCCGTGTCGCCCTCCGGTATCATCCATGCCGCCAAGTCCGGAACAAGGTTCAGGCACTTGAGGGCTACAATCGAAGCCGCCATCAGGTAGCCTGCCGAGAAGAACGAGTTTTGCAGGTAGGCGGCCATCGTCTGCTCGCTGGCGGTTATCGCCGTCAGGTTCTCGATTTGGATACATAATACAATGTCAAAAAGCAGCAGCACATAGAAGCCCACGAAGTAGAGCATCGCCCCGTAGAAATGCACCGTCAGATAGCGTGTCAGCCACTTCGCCCAAGCACCTTCCCATTTCGGCAGGATACTGAACGCCCACTGTATCGGTCCGAAAATCGTCAGCATTCCCAACAGGATTTGTTGGCAGTAAATCGTCGCCCACCAACCGATTCGGAACACCACGAGGGCAATCAACATGATGATTTTGTCTATCCCCACGATGACACCTGCCGTCAAAGATGTGAACCACAACTTCGCCGCATCCTTTTCCATGCTCGTCACTTCGTCCACGCCGGTCTGCTCCATTGTCGCCTCTATCAGATTGGGATCGGATGTGCCCGTGTGGGCGACATCCGCCTGCGCCTGCAGGTTCGTGTACATCGTGTCACGCACATGGATGAGCTGTTGAACTTCCTCGAACCTGTCCGATATCTGTGAAGCTTCAGCTTCGTACAAGTCATGGGTGTACGACCCGATGCAATTCGGGATGTAGGACAGAAAGTCCAGAAAACACCAGTTGTTCCGGCTGCCCGCCATACCCGTGTCCGCAGGCGGATACCACCAGCAGATGATAATCGACACGGCAAGCGGCCTAAACAGCTTCATAACGTCCAACGGCTCGTGCTTTACCATCATCTTGTAGGCGATACCTGCCGCCATGACGATGGAGAACAGTGCCGCGAGTGCCATGCACATCTGCAATATCCACCAGAACGGTCCCTGCGCCCCCGTAAAGGTGGCGTCCGTCAAGAACTCGTTGGTCTGAAAGATGACATCATCTATTTCCTCCTCCAACAGGTTGATGCCGAAATCCGAAAGTATATCTCCGTTTGCCATAGCCCTGTCTTTTTATTTCCCTCTGTTTACACTCTCGTTGTCATCTTCGCCGTTTCCGCCCGATTGCGAGCCACGCACCGCAAGGCGTGATTCCTGCCACCGGCTCATGGCATTACGGACAATGCCACCCTTATGCAGGGTACGGTTGTCCGTTGCGTTCAGCAGTGCGCTCGTTGCCGTTGCGTTCTGACGCTTGGCAAGGTAGCCCACTAAAATCTCGTTCTGCCGTGCCACGTCCTCGTAAATGCGCAGGTACTCCTTCTTTCGCTGGGCATTAGGCATATAGGCGTTTTTCGTAGCGTCGATGGCACACTGATAGACATGGTAGTATTCCGTCCATCGTTCTTTGTCAGCCGGAGTGCCGCCGGACAGAAGAATACGGTCGATGTTGCGCCGGAACCGTTCCATCTGTCCGCTGACCTTATCGCCCTCGGCGAGCCATGCAATGTCCACCTGCCGGTCGGCGACGTTCAACGCCTCGACCTTCGCCCGCTTGACCAAAGCCGAATCAATGGCTTCCGCTTCGTCCACCTGGTTGTAGAGATTGATACCGGCAAGCGTGCGGAACGAGAGCTTGTTTTTGGCCGCCGCCGACTTCTTGTACCTGTTATGCAGCACGGAATAATAGAGGTCGGGCGAGAGTGCGCCCGTACCCGTTTCCATGACCGTTACCTGATTCTGCTTCGGCGAATCATGGTTGTACGTTACATACTGTGCGTGTACGGCTGTCGTTATGGTGACCGCCACCGCCATGAGTAAAAGTTTTCTGTTCATATTCTTCTCTTTTTGTCGTTAATAATCCAGTCTTCCGGCTCCGCGCCAACGCCCGAAGGCGTCATCGAGAATCTCCCGCGTGGTACGGGAGCGATATACCTTTGCCTTCCAATAGCCGATACGCACCTGTATATACCGCCATGTCTCGAAATACGCACGGTTCAGATGCCGCTCGATGTTGTCCAATGAGCGGTTGATGGCCTCCAACACCATCAGCAGGTCGGAGGTCGAGCAGGCTGCCGCTCCGGTGGCATACAGTACGAGGTCACTCACGGACTTGTAGAGCTGTTCCCCCTCACGGGCAATCGCCCTCAGCCCCCTCGCATTGATGGAGATAATCAGGGTATCTGCGGATTCGATGCGTCCCCGTTTCAAGATCTTCGCATTGAAATCCTCCAACAATGATTTATAGTCGCCGATACGGTCGCTGACCGATGTGTAGGTATTCTTGACGTTCAGCACCGTGCGCAACGACTGGTACATGACGTCGATAACATCGAACGCACGGGTGTACCGGTCAAGGTCGATATTCAGTTCTTTATAGCTCCCGACTTCCTTACTGCTGTACTCGTGCAACAGTTTGTTGCTGTACTCCAAGGTACTGCGGGCCAACAGCAGACTGCGCTGCTTCTTGTGGTCGTTGATGTAGGCTTCGACGGAGACTATATCGAAAGTCCACTGCGCCTTGGCGATACCGGGCAGCAGGGCGAACAGCACGAGGGCTATCCGTATGGTTCGTTTCATGGCCGCACCTCCTTTCCGCCATTTCTGTTATTTCCGTTTCGGAGTGTCCGTGCGTTCTCCACCCAGCGGTCATGGCATTCCTCCACGAGTGTCAGCCTGCGGCCTTCGTCCGTGTCCAGTCCGGGCAGCACATCCTTCATCACGTCAAGGATGCTCCGTTTGTAGTGCATCATCTTTTCCAGCGATACCAAGTCGGCATATATCTTGGTGATTCTGCTGTCCACCTCTCGCGCTATCTCAAGGCGGTCGCTCGACCACAGCAGATGGTACACGTCGCCTGATGGCGTTTCCTCCGTCGGTGCGCTGCGGGCGTATTCCGTCGTGATTTTACAGGACGGATGCTCACGGGCGATTTCGGCTATCCGGTCGTTTACCAGTTTGGCCTTTTCCGCATCCGAAAGTCCCGGATCAAGGGTCAGCACGTCGGCGACGTGCGTGTCCGTATAAGCCGAGGTGAGTTCCCACTTGATTTGGATAATGGCACGGTGTATTTTTATGCCGAGAAAATATTTCGGCTTACGGGCAATGGAGACCGCAGCCTTGAATGTGATGATGCCGTTGATGTTCGGCATGGCCGCCTTGCGTACATACGAGTAGCCGTTCCATGCTCCGCCGTCCTGCCAAGTAAGACCGTATGCCGCCTTGCAGTCGTGCATGATGGCAGGGATGCGGTAATAGTCGTCCGTCGCCACGCTGTTGTCGTCTGCGGCTTCCGATTTCGCTTGGGTATAGTCGGACTGTTTCTTTTTCCACTCCGCGAGTTCGCCTTTCAGACGGTCTGTCTCCGTCTTGTTTGCGTTGTACTGTTGACGGTAGGCCGCCGCATCCTCGATGCTTGCCGTACTGATTTTTTTCAGCAGGACAGCGTTCTCGTTTTCCAATGTCCCGATTCGTGCTTCAAGATTGGCGACCTGACTGTTCGCCTCATTCAACAGCGCATCCAGTTCCGAAAGGTCGAGGTTATTTTCCGTCACCGAGGTCTGCATGGCGCACTCCTTGGTATGGGCGTTCAACGAACTACCGCATTTACGGCACTTGTACTGTGTCGAACCTTGTCCGAGCGTAACCCCGTCGGAACAGGTCACGCTGATGGTCACGCTCTCGCATCCCTTCAATTTGGCGGCGTCCGTTGCTTGGTAATAGTTCCGCGCACCGGAAGATATATAATAGGTGTAGCCGTCCTCGTTTTCGTTGAACTCCGCAAGCCGGACATTCAGTTGCGCCCGAAACGTGTTCAAGTCCATCGAGTAGGAATCGAAGACTTCCTCATAGACGACCTCTTCTTTGTTCCAGCTTTTGCTCACATGGATTTCGTATGCGTATGCCTTTTTGGTCTGCTTGTTTTTCTTGCTGATGATGTAAGCACTCATCCAATAGTTGATGCTGTAGTTGAACCCGTCGTTCTGGTCGTTCAACTGTCGCACGCGGCTTCTCGACCAGCCGGCATATCCTTCCGAATTGGCAAGTACCTGTTCCCGTTGCGAGGCGTTGGGATAGAAATTCGGGTCGCTCGTGTTGAACCGCACCCATGCGCCCCCGTTCAGGATGCTGTTGTCGTCCGTCGGAGGATAGTAGTCGCACAGCGATACGCTCCCTTGGTCACGCCGGGCAATGTACCACCGCTGCGTGTAATAGTTCCCCATCGCTTCGTCCAGGTAGTCGGTCATCCACGCCGTAAGATTGTAGTTGCTGAAGTTGAACAGACCGGCTACGTTATCCGGACCACCCACCATGTCAATCAGCAGGCCGCCGATGTCATGTTCCGCCTGCTCGAATAGACTCCCGTAGTGTTCATACAGGTTGCCGATTTCTTCAACCTTTCCGCCCAGCAGGTCATGGAACGAGCTGCTTTGCAACAGGGCGTCACCGAGATTGGCAATGCCAGCCGTTGCAAGACCGACACCCGTGTTATAAAGGTTGTCGAGGTCGCTTCTCAGATTCTCGTGCGTGAAGTTGCCCGGTATGCGGGCGAAGTTGTCCATCATCCGCTGCCAGTCGATGTTTCCCGTTTCGGATAGCTTCAGCAAGGGGGCAATCTCCGGATTGATTTCGAGAAAGGCGATGTCCGAAAAGGTCAGCGTGCTGTTGGTCACCACGCTCTCGAACTGCATACACAGGCTTTTGGTATCATCGCAGACTTTCATCAGGTAACTGCCCCAGTAGATAGCCGTCTGCGGCGAATGGAGCATCTGCTTCGCCACCACCCATATCTTGGGCATGATTTTCTCCGCCACCATCCGGTAGATGCGCTGGTAGTAGTAGTTTTCCGTGCGGCTGTTCCAGATGCCGAGGTCGCTCAGGGCTTTATGCTCCAAGAACTTGGCGGCGAATATCCCGGCGGTAGCGACTTCCGCTGCCGTGTAGTGCTTGAGGATGTCATCGACCTGCTCCCGGTAGTACCCTTCGGCGACCGCTTCCGTACCGAAAGCGGCCACCATCGCCGCAACGGTACGGGTGTCGTAGTTCACGCTGTAATACTGGGCGTGAACCGTCTGGCAGAGTGCGACCGAGGCGATGGTCAGGATAAGGAGTAGTCGTTTCATGGCTGCAATGCTTATTTGGATTCATGTGCGGGACGGAGGTTGAGCACATGCCCCGTCTCGTTTACTTTCTGTGCGAAAGGCAGGGACTTCCCGATACCGCTGGCATCCCAGTCCCGGCAATATGCCTCGATAGCTTCCTGGTGGTTGCACCGAAGTTCCTTCTTGTAAAGCTTCAGTGCCTCCTTTTCCGCCCGTTCGGTCGTGTAGGTCATGTAGCACTCGTGCGGCTCTTCCACGCCGTACACGCCGCTGGTCGTCCCCCGGCGGATAAACACTTCGCGGAAGAAGCTGCGCCCCTCCTTGTTCTCCAAGCGGTTGATGGTAAATATCTTCTTGCAATCCACCTCGGTCAGACCAAGAATCTTTCGGATTTCATCGAAGCGTTCCTTGAATTTGCTCTGGTCGAGCAACATCACCACGTCCGAGTTGTTGATGATGGCCTCCTTCACGATTTCACTGCCGATGATGTCCTGTATCTCCTGCGTCACCACGCCGACAGAAGCCCAGAATTTACGGGCGGTCTTGTACATGAACTTGATGTATTCCGCCATGAGCGGGCTGGCAATGGCCTTCCACGCCTCTTCGATGACAAGGACTTTGCGGTTCTTCTTGATGCGCATTTTCTGCAGGAATACGTCCATAATAATCAGTGTGACAATGGGAAACAGTTTCTTGTTCTCTTTGATGGCATCCACCTCGAAGACGATGAATGTCTCGTCAAACAGTGCAGAATCCACATTCTCATTGAGAATCTTCTCATACGCGCCTCCCTTGTAGAACGGCTGCAGCATGGTCGAATAGGTCGAGTAGCTGATTGTCGTGATGTCATTTTCGGTGCAGATCTGCTCCAGACGGTCGAATGAGTAGTCAAAGAATGAGTTGAAGTTCAGTTCCGACACTTTGAGAGCCGCCCGCCGTGCCTCAAGCACCTCTATCTGTTTGCGCACCATCTCATCCACCTCTCTGGGTGGTTTGTTTGGGTTCTTTCGGCTGGCCGCCGCAAACAGGTTTTTCAGCAGTACCTCCCGTTGCTCGTCGGTGTATCTTGTAAATCCGTTGAAATAGGCATCATAGTAGTCTATGATTATCTGCTCGACAATGCGGAACTCGATTTCGGGAATCTGGCTGTCCGCCCCTTTCCAAATCATCAGGATAAGGTTCTTGAGGAAGTCTATCTTCTCGATGTTGTATTCCTCCCGGTTGATGCGAAACGGATTCATCGTGATAGGCCGTTCCTCGGTATAGGAGATATACTTGCCGCCCAGATACTCGCACAGTCCCTCGTATGAGTTTCCCGTATCGACCATGACCACATCCGTTCCCTGCTCATGGAGCTGGCGCACGACCGAGTTGATATGAAAGCTCTTGCCACTACCCGATGGCCCCAAACAGAAAAAATTGGAATTATCAGTCAGTTTATTCTTTCCCTCTTTTCCCGTGATGTCGATAGCCACCGGCACGCCCTGACGGTCGGTGTAGTAAATCTTCAGCGGTGTTTCCTCACTGTGCAGCACACGCTCCTTGTACATCAGGCACATCGCCGCATCGGAAAGGGTCAGGAAACGGTCGTATTCCTCATTGAGCGTGTAGCAGTTGCCCGGAAACGAACCGACGAACAGCTCCAGTTGGTTGTACGCCCGCTTGCTGATATGGATGCCCATGCGTCCGAATGCGTTTTCCAGATGGTTCGTACACTTTTGCAGGTCTGCACCGGCAGACACGGCCACCACCATGTTGAAGTGTGTATATACCAGTTGCTTGCTCTCACGGGCGATGACTTCTTGTACACGCTTGATGTCCTCGACAGCCATCTGGTTGTTCGGATTGGGAATGCTCGCGTGGCGGTTCTTCTTTTTGTCGAGCAGCGACAACTCACGCTTCTGGTTGGGCAGGAAGATGATTTGGTTATAGACTACCGTCTCGGCGTTCGGGATGCTGTCCACCACCGACACCAAATCGACAGGCATTTCCGTGTTGTTGACCTCGATATTCGTGTACGGACGTACCAGTGAGGGCAGTGCTGCACAGTCCACGTCCACGAGGCTATACACCTTGCAGCGTTTGTCGCCCATCGACACGGTTTCATCGTCCGCCTTGAAGTTCGTCATCGACACGGTGCGGTCTTTGAAGTTCATGGCGAAGTAACGATCGACGTACTCGCTCGCTTCGGCTTTGTTCAGGAATCTGGCCTGTACGCCGCCGTCACGCAACTGGTCGTGTACTTTGCGGATTTTCACAAGGAAGTCGCGCCACTTTTTGCTATCGAACGAGAACAGACGGCTTTTCTTCGCCTCTTGCGTGATGGTCAGGTAGCAAAGGCTGTCCGTGTAGGGACATCCCTTGAAATAACGGAAATAGGATGAAGACAGGAACTCCTGTCCGTCAGCCGGTTCGCTTGCAAACTGTTTCCGGACGAAGATGTCTTGCTTGTGGATGGCGTACCCTTCGCCCAACGTCTGCGCAAGGGCGGTGAACAGGTGCGTGAAGTCGTAGTAACTGTCAATGTCCGCCGAATATTTCTGTACCGGATTCTCTATCTTAAGTACGGCGGAGTATTCGCCGGTCTTGGTATACAGCACACCCACACCGTCCGTTTCCTCCGCCGAGAAATAGATGTCCTGAAAGATTCTCTTGCGCTTGCCGCCCGTACCGAACGCATAAACCGACAAGGCCATACCAGCGCACAAAGCGACAAAACATAAAATGATGTATAGGGTCATTTCGATATACGTGTAATTAAATAGGGGCAGGTTCGCCTTGCTTCAAGACAAACCCGCCCGCGTTCAACAATCAATAAAGCCATGCACATTGCCGTGATGGTTTTTCTTTCGTCAGATCTTGCGCGAGTGGGCATACACATACACACCCGGAGCGACCTTCTTGCTATGCAGTCCTTTCCGCAGTTTGAGGAGGATGAGCACGATACCAACTGCTACGGTGGCTGCCAGCACGACAAGCCCGGCAATGAAACCGAGTAGGCAGTAGGCGGCGACAAAGCCGATAATGGCTCCGCACGTCGTCACCGCCGCCCAATATATGTACCGGCCTTGGATGCCCAAAAACTCAAGAGGCCGTTGCAGTCCCTTGAACAGCGGGTAGTCCGGATAACGTTCGTCCTTACCTTTCATACTCGTCCTTGATGTTTAAGCGGCAATACCGAAGAACAGAGGCAACGCCTTGGCCGCCGCAATGAGGAAGATGCAGGCTCCCACGACCATCATGATCTTCTTCTTGACGTCCTGCTCCTCGTTGTTCATGGCGATATATACCGAGATTGCACCCACGATGGCCACAACGCCGGCAATGGCGTAGCACAATTTCACCATAATAGGCACATACTTGGCAATCTCCTCGGCGACAGTGGATAATGCGCTCGTACCGGCGGAATAGTCGCCTGCGGAGTTCTGCGCTTTCGCTACCATGCCGGACAGCAGCATGAAGGAGAACATCATTACTTTGGTGGGGATTCTGTTGACGAATCCGAATGCCTTTCGGCACAGTTGTTTGGTTTTCTGAAACATACGTTTACTTTTTTAGTGAATACTTTATTTGTCTGCGACCTGATACAAGTAAGGTTATATGCGGTAGCCGAAAAAAGCCGGGAAAACATAGAATGCCCCAATCAGGAACAGGCACGCGCCGACAAGCGTCATTATCGACTTGGTGATGCCGTCCTCGCCCGTGTTCATCTTGATATATATCTGACAGACGGACACGATAACGTAAACTCCGGCTATGGCGCAACAGATATACTGGACATATAGCATCATCGTCACCACGAAGTCGTGCATCGTGGCCAACGCATCCGCTCCCCAGCTATAGTTCACGCTGCCGCTTTTGGCAAAAGCCGTGTAGGGGAACGGGAGGCACAGCGCACATAGAATCTTTTTAGCTTTCGACATCTCACAACCGGTCTTGAATTGGGTTCCACTTTATTTCCGGCCGGTTGTCTAACCGTCCCTTGAAAATCATAGCCTTGTACATCTCCTCCGACGTGCGTGCGTCCGACAGGTAAGGCGTGGTCTCTTCCATCTGTTCCTCCGCCTCGGCCTTCAGCCGTTCCAGTTTCTCCTGCGCCGTTCCCGGTTTGTCCTTGACATCCTCAGGGGATGTTTCGGAAGAGGTAGCCGTACTTTCCGTCTCGTAGTTCTCGCTACCGATACAGAAGCCGGTCTCGCTTTCCGTGACAGCCACACTCTCTTCCTCTTCCGGTGCGCCGAGGTCGAAAACTTCCTCGTTCGGTTTGTCCGTCCCCTTTTTCCCGTAGAGGTCATGCGCTATGATGACGGCGTAGTAAATGATGTAGGCAACCGTCAGGACGATGGCAAAAATGAAATATGAGTTCATGTATTTAGTATGAATATTAAAATTTGTATTAGTATGATTTTGCAAAGAAACGCACGAAATATAAAACCATAAAATAATTGAGCATTAAACATCTATTTCGTTAATGAGATTTATGTAATTTCCAAAAATCGAACTATTAAATCGTACTATATTGCAGTCTCTATGGAGGGAAATGGAGAAATCGGGGCATAAAAAAAGCTCTCGTGGTGGAGAGCTTTAGGTGGCAAAGGAGAACACAGAATATCAGCGTTTCTTTCCGCGCAGGTAATCGTTCAGGTCTTTGTATTCCGCATAGTGGCAGGATTCATCGCTGACACGTCCATCATACATCCCGGCAATGGTCTCTGTGGTTCTCTGCCCGGCAAGGTCATTGTCGAGATAACAGTGGATGACCGAATATTCCTGTAAACGTGCCAGCGTCTTTTTCAAGTTGTTTACCGAGTTCATCACGAGGTAGTCGCATGGTATGGCAAGACAGACCGTCCGGTCGCCTGCCAGTTTCAGTGTCATATAGGAAAGGAAATCCATGAAGCCCTCGAAAACACAGACATTTTCCTGTGTCTCTTCTGTCAGATGTCTTATCAATGAGATGTCCTTGTTGTTCAGGCATCCCTTGTAATAGGCGTTGCGCACCTCGTAACCACCGGATATATTGCCGAATGCGAGAGCGAAGTAATGACGGCCTCGCAGCTCATAATGCACCTCCTTGCAATACATACGGCCGATGTCCGCGTCGATAAGCCGGGATTGGAGGTAAGAGAACAGGGCGTGATGGCGGAGTGGAATCACGATCACGTCTTTCATTTCAGCCTCCACCGGTCGGGGTGGAGCGGTCGGCATACGGGTTCTCGGTAGAGATGCGCCATTCACAAGCCTCTCGATATACGCCAATGCCTCGCTCACGCTGTCCGTCCGGCAAATGTTTTTTGTCAGTTCCACCAAGTCGCCACCGGTCGCCTCGCCGAAATCGTACCATTCATTGATTCGGTCATTTACCTTGAACGACGGGGTACGCTCGTTCCGTAACGGTGAGAAGTACCAGTATTGTTCCGATTTTATATGCTGTGCATGGTGGCCGAGCTGTGCCAGAAAATCCACGATGCGTACTTGTTTTGCTTCTGCTATGGTCATCTATTTTTCTTTCTCTTGATTTCAAAAAAAGGTTTAGTTTAGTTTTTCCCCTATATATATAAATACTAAAGTAAACTAAATGATATAAGCCCGCGCACGACTTCATTCTTCATTAAAAAGCATGGCCTCGGTAGGCGTCATGTCGTAATAGAACAACTTGTCCCGTTTGATGATGAGCTTGAGGTTGTCTATCAGGTATTGCATCAGTTTTATCATGACACTCCGGCCGCGTTTGAACCCGATTGCCTCGTAGGAGACCATCAGGCTCTGCAGCAGGTTGTCGAATCCCCGGATGGGCTTTTCCCCGAATGCGGCGGAGAGAGCTTCGCGGTGCTGTTCGATGCTCAGCTCCGTAAACCCCGTTCTTGCTTTGGGCTTCGGGGGCTCGCCAAACGAGTGTACTTCCGCAATGACGGGCAGTCCTGTTTCATTGATGGTAAATGCAAACGGCTTGAACTCTTTTTCCCGGATATGGAGCGCATGGACTTCGCTGATGCCGGGATTCTCGTTGCTCTTGCTGATGACCAGCACGGTCTCCGCCTTGTTGCTCATTTCCGTTCCGATATGTCCGCGCACGTTGTTGTCCCCTTTGTTCAAATGAAGCACACAGTGGATGTGCAGGTCGTATTTCGAAGACCATTCCATCATCCGGTTGATGACTTCCACCGATTCACCGGCATTATTGATGTCGAGCATCAGGTCGCGAATGCCGTCGATGATGACCAGTCCGTAGCCTTTCTGTTGGCGCAGCGCATAGTCGATGACCTCGATACGCACTGACGGCGAATATTCACGCAGGCAGAAAAAATCGAGATTCTCCGGATCGGTCGTCGTGGGCAACCCGGCCAGCCGCAATATACGCTCCAATACCGAGCGGCAATGGAAACGGCTCTGTTCCGTATCGACGTACAGAATACGCTGTTTGCCTTCGGGCAGATGTGCACGGTAATTCAATACTTGTTTCCCCGCCAATGATGCGGCGACAAGCGCAGAGACGTTGAACGTCTTTTTCGATTTCGCCTTGCCGGTCGATGCACTGAAATTGCCGAGCGTGGCAATCGTTGAGTTATCTATCCAGATGATTTGCGGAGGGGTCTCATAAATGTCCGTCGCCTTGATTTGCGAGGCATGGAGGATGTCCGACAGGCGGTGTTCATCCATCCCCATGCTGGTTGTGCGGTCAATCCTTCTTTCGTTTTCCATAGCGTCTCTTGTTAAGGAACGGTTCTGTGGCAGCGGCTTCCGTCACCCTGCGCACAGCCTCGTTCATGGTAGGTTCATAATTCTGCAACAGCCATTCGTCCAATTCCTCCTTGGCGAAATAGACCATTTTACCGCGCGGTTTGTAGTGCGGTATCTCCTTGCTCGATGTGAGCTTGTACAGCATACTTTCAGAAACCCCGATATACATGCAGGCTTCCTGAAATGTGAAAACTCTCTTGGTCGTGAAGATGGTATTTTCCAGCAGCGTAATACGCTCCAAGAGACTTTCGACCGGTTCCAATTTCTTCAGTACCGATTCAATGGCGGCGAGCCGTCCGCTCATCCGCTCCATGAATGTCATTCTATTCGGCATAATAACACAGTTTGATTTTTGACAATGGAGATGAAACCTCCGTTATGCAGCGCGCTAACGGAGGTCAAAGGTATGTCCTGTAAACGAAGATGTCGTGATTTGGGGAATGATACTATGCACGTGTCATTGTAACTCTCATGCTTTTACCTTTCACATACTTCGCTTCTTGTCACTTTCTGTCATTCTTTCAGCCGATCAATGACCTTTCGGATGCTGTATGCGACCGATGTCATGTTGTTCTTGATGGATGACAGCGCGGAAGACAGGGTTGACACCGAAACGGAGCGTGTCCCGTCCTTGGACTGCAGGAATGCACCCTTGCCGAGAACATTCTGCCACCGAGATTGGATGAACGAGTTTTCAAGAAGCGCATCGAACAGGATTACCACACGGCGGATATTGTTCACGCGGATGGAAAAACCCTTCTTGCAGGCGAAGAGAGCCTCCATGTCTTCAATGCGTACAGAAACACAGAACAGATGATAAGTATTGGCGCAAGCCACTATACCTTCCATCTGTTCCGGGGTAAAATCACAACCAAAAGAAAGAGAGAGAGCCGCAGGTCGGTTGATACGGGGTGGACCAAGCGGAGACAACGATTCCGAGGTGTCATACATCCGTTTCAACTTCATGCACTCATTAAACGTGAAATCCGGTGCGGCAAAGCAGGGCTGGACGGAACTGGCGCACTCGGTCAGCAGCCCCTTGACAATGTGGATGTTCATTTCGTGGCAGTTCCGGCAGGCCGCATGGTCACAGTCTATGTACCGGTGTCCGTTTACGAAATCGTCCACATAGCGGTGGTACTGTTTACCACCCAACACAACATCGTGGAGATAAACTGTTTTTGCTTCGGTAAGCAGGGCGAAAAGTTCATTCGCCACATCCTTGTCCGCAGCGAAGTGCTGCAGGTGTTGGCTTCCTCCAAAAAGAGAGAAGGCCGTCTTCAGGTCTTTTCATGTCGATTTACCTTTTTGAGTTTATAATATGTGATGAAAGCATTAACTTCGGTTGCATTTACAACCGAAGAAATGCCGTAAATAGATGTTTGTAAATTAGACATGGACCACATAATGCCTTCAATTAGTGAAACAAACCGTTTACAAGATTCACAGCCTCGTCCTTTTTCTTATTGATAATCTTGGCATACACCTGTGTCATTTTCACATCGGCATGACCGAGCAGCTTCGAGACGGTATATAAGTCCGCTCCGAGCGTCAGCATCATGGTGGCAAACGTATGCCGGCTGGTGTGATAGGAGAACCGCTTAGAGATTCCGGCTGCTTTCGCCCAAGGTTTGAGCTGCATCCTGATTGTATTGGCGGACGGCAGGTCGAACACATTATCTTCTGATGATTTGCCCCCACGTTCCGGCATCCACTTCAATGCTTCAGGAGAGAGGGGCAGGTAAATAGGCTCTTTGGTCTTTTTCATGGACACGGCCAAACGGTACTGTCCCCGGTCAACGAACACGTCACTCCATTTCAGCTTGATTATATCGCTGATGCGTAATCCGCAGAAGCAGGAGAACAGATATGCGCATTTTACGATCTCGTATTCCTCGTGGGGCATAGGAGTATCAATTAACGCCTGTACCTCTTCGATGGTCATGTACGACCGCATACTCTCCGGCTTGCGGATTTTCTCCGACTTCTCAAGTTCGTTGAAAGGGTTGGCCTTCATCTTTTTCTTCCTGACGGCAGAGTTCAACGCACCGTTCAACGCACGGTAATAATTGTGAAGCGTGTAGTTCGATATGTCCTTGCCTTTCGGATGATATTCCGTCAGCAGATAAGTGATGTAGCCACGACAGAAGTCCCCGTCAATCTGATCCAGTGTGACCATTTCTCCGGCATAGTCTTTCAGTATGCGCATGGCAATCTTGATCTGACTGCCATCTTTCTTACCGGCACTCTCTTGAGCCTCCATATAAACCTGCATCCAATCCAGCAGGAAAGTCTTGTCCTTACGGAACACAATCCCAGCCTCATTACTGGTCAGTTCGATAATACGCTTCGACTTGATGGCATTGGCGGCGTCCATTGTCGCCTGATTCTGCCTGCGGGAGTTGCTATCCGTTTCCGGGATAATATACATCTTGAGGTATTCATATGTCCGCTTTCCGTCGCGGTATATATCCAGATACAGGCTCTTGCTGCCATTGCTCAGCGACTTCATCCGAAGACGAATCGGCTCTTTGACTTTTGTATGATTCTTAACTCGTGCCATAGGGATTCCTTTCTCATTTTTTCTACTGCAAATATACGGATAAGTATCGAATTTGAGAAACAAATGAGAAACAAAATTGCACCAAATAAGAACCAATCTACTGAAAGTTCTGAAAACAACCGAAAATAAAAAGACGTTTATAAAATACTGATTTACAACATATATATTATCACTTTATTGGATGTTATTTTCATTCTGTGCATATGATGTGTAAATCTGGTAAATTAACACTCATTTTTATTGAGGAGTGTGTTTTGTTTTTGTATAAACCTACATAAAATTCGGGATATTTTATGTAGGTTTGCATTGTTTCATCAAATATAAATCCTATGAATAATCTGATACGACATATAACAAGCCTTATATTTATTTCTCTTTCTCTGTCTGCCTATCCGATTTCTTATTCCTTTCGTGGTCTGTCAGAAACAAATGGATTATCTGATTTAACGGTCAGTGCCTTGTATAAAGACTCCGTAGGTTATCTTTGGATTGGAACAGCTACGTCAGTTGAATGTTTTGATGGCTTCCGTTTCAAGCATTATCCGATATTCGGAGATGATGAGAAACTGAAATGGGTGAATGTGATTGCAGAAACGCAAGGCAACCGGATTTGGGTGGGAAACGATATGGGCCTTTGGCGGATAAATAAAGAATCCGGTAAATTAGAACCGTTTGTTGCTGAAGTGATAAAATTCGGAGTTCGTTCTTTATTGACCGATGCGCAGGGAACCTTATATATTGGCAGCGAAAAAGGATTGTTTGTCTGCAAAAATAATGAATTGGAGCAGATTACTATCAATGCGGATATGTGGTCATCGGATAATTTCATAGTCGATTTGAATATGGGAGAAAAAGATACATTATGGATTCTGACCCGCTCCAAACTATATTCAATGAATCTGTCTACCCGAAAAATAACTTTATGTCCATGCGGTGACAATGATAGCCAGGATTATACTTATCGAAAAATGGCACGAATTGGTTCCAGGCTCTATTTAGGGACAATGGAACATGGAGTGGTTGTTTACGATATACCGACAGGGAAGTTCAGGGATAATTGGATTGATTTGGGATGCAATGTAATTTCTTCTTTGTCGGGTGACGGAAAAGATATACTTTATGTTGGAACAGACGGAAATGGAGTACATTTTGTATCTGTCAAGGAAAATAAGGTTATGAAATCTTTCCGCTATGAACCCGGTACTAATGGCGGAATCCGCTCTAACTCTGTCTATTCATTGCTGGTGGACAGGGAAGGATTGATATGGGTTGGATTCTATCAGTTGGGACTTGATTATACACTGTATCAGAGCGGGCTTTTCTCTACCTATTCTTATTCTCCTTATTTTGATTCAAAAGACATACCGGTACGGGCTATAGCTATCAATGAGAATGAAAGATTGATAGGTTCCCGCAATGGCCTCTTCTATGTTGATGAGACGAAACGGCGTTTTAGGAGTTTCAAGTCACCCCAATTACGCTCTAATATGATAATGTGCATTTACCCGTTTCAAGGAAAGTATTATATCGGTACGTATGGTGGTGGCATGTATATACTGGATTCTTCTACATTAACTATCCATGATTTTGAACCTTCGGAGACTCCTTTTGTGAAAGGGCATGTTTTCTGCATCAAGTCGGACAATGACGGTTGTCTGTGGATTGCCACTTCAATGGGCTTGTATCAGTATAAAGATGGCGAACAACTCAATCACTATACCAGTTCGAACTCCAAACTTCCGGAAGGGAATGTGCTTGATATATGCTTTGATTCTACAGGAAAGGGCTGGATTTGTACGGCTACCGGTTTATGTATTTGGGATCCTTCCACTCGTAGTATCAAATCAGATATATTCCCCGAAGGCTTTATACATAAAGAGAAAATCAGGACAGTATATGAAGATTCTTCCCACGAGCTCTATTTCCTTCCGGATAAAGGCCCTATTTTTATTTCCGATTTGTCAATGACTCATTTCCGAAGATTCCAGCCGGGCACTCTTTTGGAAGGGAAAGATGCCATGTTTATGATCGAAGACCGTGAAGGGTGGCTGTGGATTGGTACGAATCTGGGCCTGTACCGTTATGATAAAAAAAGTACAATTGTTCCTTATACTTTTGTGGATGGATTACCGAGTTCTGTTTTTATTACCTGTTGCCCTGTTATAGATGCTTCGGGAACAATCTGGTTTGGCAATTCCAAAGGATTGATTTATTTGACCAGGGATTTACGTGATATAAATGAAGAAAACAGTTATCCCCTGGCTATTACAGATGTATATGTGAATGGTAAAGAACCTTATCATCCTGCTATACAGAGAGAACAGCATCTCTATAAAGTCTCTTTGGAATCGTCGCACAAGAATCTGACTATCTGTTTCTCCGGATTTACCTATTCCGATCCTGCATATATGTCTTATGAATATAAAATGGAAGGGATGGATGATGATTGGCAGTTGTTGGGTGGTAAATCCGAACTGACCTATTATGACTTGTCTTCCGGGAAATATCAATTCAAAATCCGTCGGATTGGTGAGCCCGGTTCGGAAATCTGTTTATCAGTGACTATTGCTTCCTCTTTTAACGCGACCTTATGGGGAACAATTCTATTATTGATTGCAATAATATGCTTAAGCTATGCTTATTACCGGAGAAAAAAGAACTCTCCGGCTCTTGCGGTGGACGCCATAGAAACCGGGAAACCGGTAGTTGAAGAAAAATACAGAAAGAGCAATGTGAGTATGGAAGAATGTCATCGGCTGGCAAACGAACTGGACATGCTGATGCAGGAAAAAAGACTGTATGTTAACCCTGATTTAAAGATTGCGGATTTGGCGTCAGTGCTGAACGTCTCTCCATATACATTGTCCTACGTGTTTAATCAGTTCTTGAACAAGAATTATTATGATTATCTGAATGATTACCGCATAGCTGAGTTTAAACGATTGCTTAATGAGGATGAATATTCAAAATATACCTTAAGTGCTTTAGCTGAACTGTGTGGTTTTAGTTCTCGTACTTCCTTTTTCCGTTATTTTAAAAAGACGACCGGAATAACCCCGAACGAATACGTCCAAAGTATAGGACGAACTAATGAAGATTGATTGCCGGAGTCTCATATAATAATTTGAGACTCTAGCTTGCTATTGTTTAATTAGTTGATTATCAGTAGATAATATGACTTCTGTTTCCCTTCCAATAGGATGAAATCTATCCGCCCTTTTTTATTGTTTCTTTTCCGTATTTACCATTTATATTTGCCAGCGTAATGATAAACAAAAATCTAAGCAATGGAAAATATAAACATGAAATCCACTCAACTGGTTGCTGACTCTTATAAGAGTTATCATCATTCCGTTTATCTTTATATCTATTATAAAATAGGTAAGGACGAAGAAGCAAAAGACCTGTCACAAGATGTCTTTTTGCGTTTGATGGACTATAAGCAGATATTGTGTCCGGAAACAGTGAAACATTTTATATTCGCGATTTGCCGGAATCTGGTAACGGACTATTTGCGTCGTTTTTACAAAGCTCAAGAAGTAACTTCCTATCTTTTCGACCGGATTCCTACTTGTACCAATGAAGTGGAGAGCCAGATTATTGCCAATAATCTATTGACATGCGAATGGGAGAGAGCCAATCAGCTTCCTGAACAACGTCGGAAGATTTATATCATGAGTCGTTTCGAAAATAAATCCTCGGCTGATATTGCCGCCCAATTGGGAATTTCTTCCCGTACGGTGGAAAACCACTTATTTATCAGTCGGAAAGAAATCCGTGAGTATATCCAACAGTGTATCTAATATTAGAATAAATAGTATAAATGTTAGTTTTAAATTTTATGTATATGAAAAAAAATCTCTTCAGATTCTCATCGAGAAGATTTCTATTCTCTACGGTGATGGCCTCTGCCCTTGTAACAGGTGCTCCGCAGGTGGTATTTGCCAATGTGGGAGAAGTGCAGGCTGTTTCGCAGACTGGGGCAATCAAAGGTAAAATCGTGGATTCCTATGGCGAACCTGTTATTGGTGCCAATGTCAAAGTGAAAGGCACTACCAATGGTACGATAACGGATATGAATGGAAACTTTACTTTGAATAATGTATCAGGTGGTACGTTAGTGATTTCTTTTATTGGTTATAAGACGTTGGAAGTTTCTGTAAAAGGGACGAATCTGGCTAAAATTATCATGCACGAAGATACAGAGGTGCTGGATGAAGTTGTTGTGGTAGGTTATGGTACTCAGAAAAAAGAATCGTTGACAGGCTCGGTAACAGTGGTCGACCAAAAACTTTTTAAGGACAAAGGTACAGTGGCCAATCCGCTCTCGGCTATGCAAGGTCAGGTTCCGGGCTTACGCATCACCCGCTCGTCGGCTGCTCCCGGCGAAGAAGGATGGGGTGTCTCAATCCGTGGCTCTGTCTCAAAGAACAAGGTAGAACCTCTTTTGATTATTGACGGTGTACCAGCCAGTGGTGTCAGCGAGATGGCTCAACTCAATGCCGACGACATCGAAACCATTAACTTCCTGAAAGATGCTTCGGCTGCTATTTATGGCGCAAAAGCAGCGGGTGGTGTGATTTTGGTAACTACCAAACGTCCCGATGCCGGCAAAACCAGAGTGGAATATAGCGGTTCGGTTACACGTAAAATTGTGGGTTTGCAACCCCGCATGATGAGCATGGACGAATGGACGGACGGTGTGCTCCAAGCCCGTTTGAATGACGGCTATGGCGAAGACGACAACTGGGTGCGCTATGCCCGTTTGGCCAAAGCGATGAAGGGGAGTTGGATTAATCTGCATGGTGGAAACAACCCCGATGAAGATCCTATTCCGGGAGGATTCCGTGGCGTGGCCGACTTTGTGTTTCACGATATGAACTGGACTGATGTGCTGTGGGGAAATGCCACTTCTACCCAGCATAACCTCAGCGTAAGCGGAGGTTCGGAAAAATCGACCTACCGACTTTCGTTGGGGTATTTGAACGACCAAGGGACACTGCAATGGGGGAACAACTCGAACGAACGCTATAACGTACGTTTATTCAACAGTTTCAAGATAAACAACCGTATCAGCTTGGAAACCAATATGTCAGCTAGTCGTCAGCATCAAGTGGCTCCTACACAGATTGGTAGTATATTAGGCAGTAGCATACCGCAGCCAGGGCTACCGGTTTCGACCATTGATGGCAAACCGTATGCGTGGGGAGGCATTCATACTCCCAACTGGTCGGCCGAATTGGGTGGTGACAACAAACTTGTGGTGACCACTATGAATGTGAACGAAATTTTGAAAGTGAACATTTTGGATGGTCTTGATTTTCAGGGAACTTTGGGATACTCAACGAACAATGCGGCCCGTGACGAACAATATCTTTCGATTGATTGGTATCAATACGACGGCACTCCGATTCTGAATGAGAACTCTCCCTATCCCGCAAAAGAAAAATCATCGTATACTAAAAGTTCTGCGCGTACCGACAATTACACGGCATCAGCTTTCCTCACTTATAAGAAATTATTTGATGAGGTTCATGACATATCGCTTATGGGAGGTGTGCAATACGACTATGCCGCTTACGATTATAGCGGCACCAAAGCAATGGACGTGGAAGCGGCAATCGAATCGCTTAACGGTAAAGGACAAATCTACATAGACAAAGTAGACCGTTGGGAGGAAGCCATTCTCTCTTATTTCGGTCGCTTGAATTATAACTACAAGTCGAGATATATGGTCGAAGTGAATGCTCGCTACGACGGCTCTTCGAAATTCTTGCCCAAGAATCGCTGGAACTTCTTCTGGGGCGCATCAGCCGGATGGCGTATTACTGAAGAAAAATTCATGGAGAACTTGCGTGACTATGTGAATGAACTGAAATTACGTGCCTCATATGGTGAGGTAGGTAACCAAAATGGTATCGGACGCTATGACGGCATCCAACTTTACAACTACAAATCGAACAGCGGCGCTTTGTTGGGCAACTCGAAAGGAACCTATGTGGAATCTGCCGGACTGGTGAGCACCGTGCGTACTTGGGAACGTATCTACAACTATAACTTGGGGATTGACTTTGGATTCCTCAACAATCGCCTTACGGGTACGTTCGAGGTCTTTAAAAAGAAAAACGACAATATGCTGGTTTCGCGTCTGCACCCCGGTGTATTGGGTGGAACTGCTCCCAGCACTAATAGCGGTAAGTTTGAAGCCAATGGTTACGATGCCAGCTTGACTTGGCGTGACAAGATAGGCAGTTTCAACTACCATGTTGGCGGTACGTTAACTTATATGACCAACAAACTCGTTGATGGAGGTAACATCGTGGTGAGCGCAGGTTATAACGAAGCCGTGAATGGTTATCCACTCAACTCGGTATTTGGCTACCGCTACGTGGGCAAAGTACAAAACCAAGACCAACTGGACTATTACGTGGACAAATATGTGGGCAGCAACTCTATCGCCCTACCTGCCAACTTGCGTTTGGGCGACCACATGTATGAAGATGTGAACAAAGACGGCAAACTGACACAAGACGACCTTGTATTTCTTGGTTCCGACGACCCCAAATATTCGTTCTCGTTTAATTTCGGATGCGAGTGGAAAGGATTCGATTTCAATACCGTGTTCCAAGGTGTGGGCAAGCGTACCATCTATCGTGAAATTGACTCTTGGAAAGTGCCTTTCAAAGCTATTTGGCTGAACACTACCAACCAGTCGGTAGGTAATGTATGGAGTCCTGAAACTCCTAACAACCATTTTCCTACTTATTCAAACAGTAATGACATCAATAACTACAATTACATTCCCTCTACCTGGTCGGCCGATAATGGTGCTTACCTGCGTCTCAAAGAGATTGTACTAGGTTACACATTGCCAAAGGCATGGATGAATAAGAGCGGTTTCATCAGCAACCTGCGTATTTATGTATCGGGTGCCGACTTGTGGGAAAAATCGTATATCACCGATGGTTGGGATCCCGAAGCCACCCGCAAGGTAGAAAACAAGCAACGCTATCCGTTTAACCGCACCGTGACTTTCGGTGTGAATGCCACATTCTAATTTTTATTCTTAATATTGAAGATAACAATGAAAAAAATAGCATATATTTTAGGAATCATTTGCGCCATGATCATGCAGTCGTGTTTAGACCTTGAGCCCAAGACGCAATTGGCGGATACCAACTATTGGAAGTCGCCCGAACACTTCAAACTCTTTGCTACCCAGTTCTACGGCTGGTCGGCCGATTTCAAGTGGCTTGACGATAGCCAGCACGCTGATATTCGCTCGGACTTGTTTGCCGGTAGCACGGTGAATATCTATAGTAATGGAACGAACAGTATTCCGTCATCCGACAAGCATTATACCGACAATTACAATCGTATTCGCCAAGCCAACACCTTGTTGCAACAGGCTGATGCGTATGACCAACAAGCCGACATCGCCATTTCGGTGGGGGAAGCCCGTTTCTTCCGTGCTTATTGTTACTTCGAGTTGTTGCAGGCCTACGGTGACCTTATCATTACCCGCACGCCGCTCGACATCGACTCGCCTGAGATGCAGAAGGCCCGCAATCCGCGTACCGAGGTGGCTGACTTCATCATTGACGACTTGAAAGAAGCCGCTAAACTATTACCCGTCGATAAGGCTATCAGCAGCAGCGACGAAGGTCGCCTCTCCAGCGAAGCTGCTTTGGCATTTCTTTCACGTGTAGCCCTCTATGAAGGTACATGGGAGAAATTCCATAATGGCGGTCAAAATACCGAACGTATAAAAGATTTGCTCAATACCGCAGCACAGGCGGCTCATGATGTAATGGCGGGCGGAGCATTCGAGCTTTTTGCTCCTCAAGAATTGGGTACGGAAGCCTACAAATATCTCTTTATCTTGGAGAATGAAAAGTCGAATCCTGCCAGTATCAATAAAACAGGTAATAAAGAGTATATCTTTACCCGCCGCCACGACCCTGTTATCAATTCTATCGGGTTCAACATAACCCAAGGGCGTTTGGGCAATGCCTTGTACGTTACTCGCAAAATGGCTAATATGTATCTGCAAAGCAATGGGTTGCCCATCAATCCCCAAACGTGGAATTACACGAAAGTGGATGATGAATATAAAAATCGCGACAACCGCATGAACAATCAGCTTATGGTGCCCGGACAAACTTACTGGGGTACAAACGGCGGACGCATCGATTGGAGCGGCAATGCTGCCGAAATAGCCAATGCCTCGCATAGGAACTTCATGCCTCAAACGGGTACAGGCTACTTTCCCCACAAGTGGTGTAGCGAACGCGACGGAGTGCCTACCGGTATGGAAGCCTATGACTTCCCCATCATCCGCTATGCTGAGGTATTGCTGAACTATGCCGAAGCCGTGTTTGAACGCGATGGACAAATATCGGATGAAGACTTAGCCATCAGTTTGAACCTGACACGCAAACGCATCAACCCCGAAATGCCTGACTTGACTAACGACTTTGTTACGGCAAATAATTTGGATATGCGCACAGAGATTCGTCGTGAGCGTACCATCGAATTTTTCGATGAGAATTTCCGCATTGATGATCTGAAGCGTTGGAAAACGGCCGAAGACGAAATGCCGATGAACCTCACCGGTGTGAAGTGGAAAGGTACCGATTTTGAAAACAGATGGCCTGATGCTTCCTTTAAGGAGAAAGATGGTGAAGGTTGCATTATCCACGAGAAAGGACGCAACTGGCACGAAAAGCATTACTTATTGCCGCTGCCCACCGACCAGCTCAAACTGAACTCCAACTTGAAACAAAATCCGGGTTGGAACCAATAATCCATTCATTATTCATTTATAAAGTAATCGAATTATGACATACAAAAATATACTTCAAAAGGGTGCGTTTGTAGCACTGATGACGGCTGGCTTAATGATGACCGTTTCGTGCAACGATGACGATGTATCCCCTGTTTTAGAAGAGAGAGTGCTCGTTAAGGAAATCAACCTTGAAGTGACCCCCGAACTGCCTCTGCTGATAGGCACTGACACTTTGATAAAATATACCGTAGGTCCTGATGAGGCTTTCAACAAAGAGGTGGTATGGAAATCGACTGTGCCCGATGTGGCTACCGTAGATGCCGAAGGACGCATCACGGCAGTGAAGGCCGGTAGTACGGTAATTTCGGCCAAGCCGGCTGTGGGCTATTCTGCCACTTCGACCATCAATGTGAAGGTGGTAAACGAAATTATTCACATCACTGATATCAATCTCACTAACGAAGACCTCGAAGTGTTTGTAACCTCAACTTTGCCCCTTACTTGGCAGACTACTCCGGCCGACCCCACTTACCCCGGGTTGATTTGGAAAAGCCTTACTCCCGATAAAGCCACTGTCAATGAAAAAGGCGAGGTGAAGGGCATAGCCGAAGGAAAGGCACGCATCCAAGTTACCGCTACCGACGACAAACATTTCACGAAAGAGTTTGAAATTAAGGTGAAGCCCATTATCTATATCGAAAGTATGGAATTTGTGAAAGAAGCAGACAAACTAGCTTTGGGCGAAACCTACACTCCGCAGATGAATGTAACGCCGATAGATGCTACGCTTTCGTACATCGTATGGGAAAGCAGTAAGCCGGATGTTGTAGAGATTGATGAAAAAGGCCGGTTCGTGGCGAAGGCTTATGGCAATGCAGTAATTACCGCTTTGGCCGACTATGGTGACGGTAAACCTGTCAAAGCTACGATGAGTGTCAACGTGAGCGAAGGTTTAATGAACGACCAGTTTACTGTCGAGAACATCTGGCAGCCATTCGGAAACTTTACCCACCGGGAATTTGAATGGATGGAGAATGACGGAGTACTTCGTATTTTCCCCGGTGAAGATAAGACTTACAAAGCTGTCCGCATTTGTCGCAACGGCGGTTTTGGGTTCAACGTAACCAACTATCCCATCTTGGCCTTTAAAATGAAATTCCCCGAAAATGTGTTCGAAGCATCGACAAGTATAGAGTGGTATCTAGACATTTGGGGCGGAAGCGGCATTACCGTAGCCGGTAAATATGGCGAAGATACCGATAAAGGAAAAAATGCCATGACTGTGGTAGATTGCGGTGAATACAAAGTATTCTACGCCGACTTCACGAAGAAATTCCTTGGCAAAAATCAACAGTATATGCCTACCTCATTGACGAAGTACGACACGGTGGAACTTCAATTTTGGAAAATCTGGTATGAAGCCAATGAAACAGGCAGCATCTATGTGGATTGGATAAAGACTTTCGAATCGGAACAAGAACTGAAAGATTTGATAAAGAACGAAAGTGGTAAACAATAGCATCTACTTTCTCTGGAAACTGATTGAATAACAAAATGAAAATTGAATGTATGAAAAATCTTATTTATACCTTCGTGGGCAGCGTAACGCTTGTGTTGCTGACCAGCTGTAGTGCTGAGTTCGAGAACGGAACTCCCGAACCATGGCAACGCGAAATCAACCCCAATGAAAATTATGAGTACACCATCAAGCATCCTTGTCTGGTGAACACCGAAGCCGACTTTGAACGCGCACGCCGCAAAGTGAACGAACGTGCCGAACCTTGGATTAGCGGTTGGGAAAAATTGTGCGAAAGCCGATTTGCCCAACTGAGCTACAACGCAAACCCGCAAGAAGAAATTGTACGTCACTCGCAAGGCGGCAACTTCAATACGGCCGCTTTCGATGCCGGTGCCGCTTATCAGTTGGCTGTACGCTGGAAAATTTCGGGAGATGAAGATTATGCCAAGGCAGCTGTTAAAATTCTGAACGGATGGGCTAAGACTTGTAAGGGGGTGAATTATAAAACATGGCCCGACGACAGCCATCGTCTGCTTGCCGCCGGATTTATCGGATACCAGTTTGCTGCTCCCGCTGAATTGATGCGGGATTACGAAGGTTGGAAAACCGAAGATTTTGAAGTCTTCAAAAAATGGATAGATAAAACTTTCTATCCCATCTGTGATGATTTCTTGGATAACCACTTTAATTCTTCAGCCATTTCGGGCTGGATGAGTTGGGATTTGCCTGCCATGCTTACCATTCTTTCTATTGGCGTGCTGAACGATGACGATGCCAAGATTAAACAAGCCTTGGAATTTTTCTATCACGGAAAAGGTATGGGCTGTATCGAATGGTCGGTGAAAGGTATGCACGAGGATCCTGCGGGAAAAGTGAAAGGCAGACATTTGGCACAGAGCCAGGAGATGGGACGCGACCAGGGGCACGCTACTCTCAACGTAGGCTTGCACGCTTACTTCTGCCGTACAGCCTATAACATGGGCATCGACCTTTTTGCCTACAACGACAACATCATTCTTGACCTCTGCGAATATACGGCTAAGTATAACTTAACTTCGGCCGAAGATGTGGAAATGCCTTTCGAACCTTACTATCACCCCAAATACGGTTGGCATGAGAAGGTGTCGGCTGACGGTAAGGGGCGTGCCCGTCCGGGATGGGAACTCCTTTACAACCATTATGCCAAGGTGAAAGGTATGAATGCTCCATATTCGCAAGCTTTTGCCGAAAAAGAACGCCCCGAAGGATATGGCGAGCGTGGTACTGCCGAAGCCGGTGATTTGGGGTTTGGAACATTATTGTATACTGAAGAATAACTTTTTGAGATTTTCCTACTGATTTCAAGGAGTTAAGAGGTTAGGCTTCTTAACTCCTTGACGTTACTCAATGGAAACCCTTACAACCCTTTATCTTATGATAAATAGATTATTTTCTACCTTATTATTCCTTTCCTGTCTTTTTTGTGGTTTGTCCCCAACGGCAAAGGCGCAAAACAACGAGTGGGAAAATCCCACCCAATATGAGTGGAACAAAGAGAAACCACACGCTGACTTTCGCCTCTACGAGCGCGCAGATGATGCAGTGAACGATAATCCCCAAAAATCGCCTTGGCAATACTCGTTGAATGGTACGTGGAAATTTGTTTATGCTCCCTCTATCGCAGAAAGCATAAAAGATTTTTATCGTACAGATTTATCCGACAATGATTGGGATACAATTATTGTCCCTTCCAACTGGGAAATCCAAGGATTCGGTGAGCCGATAATCCGCAACATTCAGTATGTGTTTTCACCCAATCCACCTTATATCGACGTTGATAATCCTGTGGGGACTTACCGGCGCACATTTACGGTTCCTCAAAACTGGCAGGGGCGTGAAGTGTTGTTGCACTTCGGTTCCATCAGCGGCTACGCCCGTATCTATGTGAACGGGCAGCAGGTGGGGATGACTAAAGCATCCAAGACTCCGGCAGAATTTAATGTGACAAACTATTTGAAAAAAGGAGAGAACTTGCTTGCTGTACAGGTGTATCGCTGGCACGATGGCAGCTATATGGAAGACCAGGATTTTTGGCGTCTAAGCGGTATCGAACGCGATGTTTTCCTGACCGCTTATCCCCAAACGACCATTTGGGATTTCTTTCTGCATGCAGGACTGGACGATACCTACCGGCACGGGCAATTCCGGGCTACTGTAGACTTGCGTTCGTTCAATACCAATGCAACCCTGCAAAAGGGGACACTTACACTTGATTTGAAGGACGCAGGGGGGAAGACTGTCCTATCTGCGCAGAAAGTATATTGTATCTCAGACATAAGTACTACACTTACTTTCGAAGGCACTGTGCGCAATGTGCGGAAATGGAGCGCCGAACACCCTTCGCTCTACGACTGTATCCTGACACTTCGATCCGATGGCGACAAGCAACAGACGGTAGTGGCTCATAAAGTCGGATTCCGCCGCATTGAGATTAAGAATGCACGGCTACTGGTAAATGGTGTACCCACCTATATAAAAGGTGTCAACCGTCACGAACACAATGATACGTTGGGACATGTGCAGACCCGCGAAATCATAATGAATGATTTGCGACTGATTAAACAACTGAACATGAACGCTGTTCGTACCAGTCATTATCCAAATCATCCGTTATTCTATCAATTGTGTGACCAATATGGTATCTATGTAGTGGATGAAGCCAATATTGAAACTCATGGAATGGGTTCGGTTCCTTATTTCAAAGATACCATCCCGCATCCTGCTTATCGTCCCGAATGGGTTGCAGCTCATGTCGACCGTATCACCCGAATGGTGGAAAGGGATAAAAATCATCCATGTATCATCGGATGGTCATTAGGAAACGAATGTGGCAATGGAATCGTGTTCCACGATGAATATAAGCGTTTGAAGAAATATGACCCCGGTCGTTTTGTACAGTTCGAGCAGGCCTGGGAGGATTGGAATACAGATGTTGTCTGTCCGATGTATCCCAATATGTGGAAAATAACAGAATATCGGAAGTCCGGCAAACAGCGACCGTTTATCATGTGTGAGTATGCTCACGCCCAAGGAAACAGTAATGGCAATTTTAAAGACCTTTGGGATATTATTTATGACAGCCCTAACTTGCAAGGTGGTTTTATCTGGGATTTTATGGATCAGGGATTTAAGGTAAAGACCGAACCAAGAGACGGACGTACTTATTGGACGTATAATGGTAAGATGGGTAGCTATAAATGGCTGGAAGATAAGAAAGGGGAACTAAACACGGGAACTGACGGTTTGATTTCTGCCAATGGTATTCCCAAACCACAAGCGTATGAAGTGAAGAAAGTGTATCAGTACATTCAGTTTAGCGCAAAAGACTTGGGGAAAGGAATTATTTCCATTAAAAACCGTTATGACTTTACCAATCTGGATGAGTATGCTTTTATATGGGAAATATACAAAAACGGAGAAAAAATATCTACGGGGGATTTCAATGTCGATTTGAAACCTCATGAAGAGAAAGAGATACGTTTATCTCTTCCTGTTATACCGGAAGACGGGAATGAGTATTTCCTTAATCTCTATGCGCACACCCGGGTTGCTACCGATTTAGTACCTGCCCGCTATGAAGTAGCTAGAGAGCAGATGCAATTAAATAAAAGTAGTTTCTTCACATCGCTCCCGTCTTGCTCGGGAAAACTGTCTTATGAAACGAAAGATAATATTTTGTCTTTTCAATCGGGGGTCGTTTCAGGTAAGATTGATTTGAAAAAGGGAATCTTGTTTGATTATATGATAAATGGCAAGCAACCTATCAGGCAATATCCCGAACCTGCCTTTTGGCGTGCTCCGATTGATAATGATTTTGGGAATAAAATGCCCACTTTGGCAGGTGTTTGGCGGACAGCTCATGTCAACCGTTATGTGAAGAAAGTAACAATAGACGAACAGAATGAAAAAGGATTATCCATCAGGATTGATTGGATATTAAATGATATTCAGGTTCCTTATATGATGGAATATTTGATCTGTAATAATGGTGCTATTGTTGTGACAGGCAGTATCGACCTGACAGGAACGAAACTTCCCGAACTTCCCCGTTTTGGTATGCGTATGGAATTGCATCAACCTTATGAAAACTTGGTCTATTACGGTAGAGGGCCTTTTGAGAACTATATCGACCGTTATTCGAGTTCCTTCATCGGACGATATGAGGATAAGGTTGAAAATCAGTTCTATTGGTATATACGTCCGCAGGAAACAGGAAATAAAACAGATGTTCGTTGGCTGTCCTTATTGGATAGCGAAGGGCAAGGAGTGAGAATTACAGGCTTGCAACCTATTGCATTTTCCGCTTTGCATTTCTCACCGGAAGACCTTGATCCCGGCCTGACCCGTAAATTGCAGCATACTATCGACATTGTTCCGCAAAAGAATATCTTTCTGCACGTTGACTTGAAGCAACGTGGATTAGGCGGCGATAATAGTTGGGGAATGTATCCGCACAATGAATATCGCTTGCTTGACAAGAAATATACTTATAGCTATATGATTGAATTGGTAGAAAAGAATTCAGATTAAGGCTATTGTTTGAATCAGTGGCAGATAAAATCTTCAATAGCATTGAGTAAATAAATTCTCCCCTTCGTATTTGTTTTCCATATATAACAAATACGAAGGGACTATTTTTTTGTATAAAGGAATGTGCTCTTTTGGAGATTTTTATGTATGTTTGTCACATGTTTAATATGAAAGGAAGCGGTTGTAAGTGAAGAACACGATTAAATATCTGATTCTTTTAATCATATACTTGGTTTGTGGTGTAAATCTGCAAGCCCAGAATTATACATTTCGTAATGTAGTCATGTCCGATGGACTGTCCGGGCTATTGGTGAACGCCATTTATAAAGACTCGGAAGGTTTTGTCTGGCTAGGAACAGATAATTGTCTCGATCGTTTTGATGGTGTGAAAGTTCGCCATTATGAATTTCGAGGCGTGGATTCCGGAAGGAAGAAACGGGTGAACTGCATCACGGAAACAGCCGACAATCAGCTTTGGGTGGGAAACGGTATCGGACTTTGGCGTCTGAATCGTGCAAACGGCCAGCTGGAGAGAATTGTTCCCGAAAAGATAGATTTTGCTGTAAATACCTTACTTCCGGATGGAGATATTCTCTATATCGGTACGGAGAAAGGATTGTTCATCCAAAAGGACGGGCAATTGCTCCAAGTATTGACCGACCGGAATATGCTGGCTGCTTGTAATCGAATTATGGATCTCTGTCTGAATGAAGATAAAAGTGCGTTATGGCTGGCTACAGTGCAAGGTTTATTCTCTTATTCATTGAAAGATGGTAAGATTGATTCCTGGCATTTCCAGGAGAATGTTCCCGAGGCCGATTATTTCCGCTGCCTGACTCGTATTGGAGAAACCCTTTATCTAGGTACAATGAGCCAGGGAGTAGTTCGTTTCGATATAAACAAAAAGAGCTTTTCGCATACGGTGTCTTTAGGCTGTGATGTCATTTCCGACATATCCAGTGATGGAAAGGAGACAGTATACATTGCAACAGATGGTAATGGCGTTCATTTCCTTTCACATAAAGCCCAACAAGTGGCACGTCGTTTTTGTCACGATGTAAGTGATAAAGAAGGTATTCGCAGTAATTCCATTTATTCACTATTGGTGGATGACAGAGGTGCTGTTTGGGTGGGGCACTTTCAGGCAGGTTTGGATTACTCACTTTATCAGAATGGTCTTTTCCAAACTTATGCTTATCCTCCTCTGTTTAACTCTGCCAATCTTTCTATTCGTTCTTTTGTCAACAGAGGACACGAAAAAGTCATCGGTTCACGTGACGGCTTGTATTATATAAATGAAGCTACCGGAGTCGTAAAGAGTTTTGTGAAACCTGTTTTGACTTCGGATTTGATATTGACAATCTGTTTTTATGAAGGCGAATATTATATCGGTACGTATGGCGGAGGCATGATGGTGTTGAATCCGGAGACATTATCTTTAAAATATTTTGCCCAGGGAGGAGATGGAGATGCAGAGCTGTTTCAGAAAGGACATATCTTTTGTGTGCGACCGGATGAGAAAGGAAATCTCTGGATAGGCACTTCACAGGGATTGTTCTGTTATAATAAACAGGCAAAACAGATCAAACACTTTACCAGCGCCAATTCCCAATTGCCGGAAGGTAACGTTTATGAAGTTAGTTTTGACTCTACCGGCAAAGGATGGATTGCCACGGAAACCGGTATGTGTATATATGATCCTGCTTCTCAAAGTTTACGATCTAATGTGTTCCCTGAAGGATTTGTGCATAGGGATAAGGTGCGCACCATTTACGAAGATACCGGACACGACCTTTATTTTATTCGTGAAAAGGGGAGTCTGTTTACCTCTACTTTAACGATGGATCGTTTTCGGAACCGTTCCGTCTTTTCCACGCTTCCTGACAATTCGCTGATGTCGATCGTGGAAGATAACCAGGGTTGGTTGTGGGTGGCTTGCAATGATGGATTGTTACGCATAAAGGAAGAAGGAGAAGAGTACGATGCCTTCACTTTCAATGATGGAGTACCAGGACCTACTTTTACGAATGGGGCTGCTTATAAAGATGAAAAAGGAATATTATGGTTCGGCAACACCAAAGGTTTGATTTATGTCGATCCGAAGCGGGTGGATGAAGTGCGTGGTAAAGTCCGTCCGATTGTGTTTACGGATATATTAGCTAATGGTATTTCTTTTACCAACCCGTCTTTAAAATATAATCAGAATAATCTGACTTTCTGCTTTACGGATTTTGCTTATGGTCTGCCTTCTGCTCTATTGTACGAATATCAGTTGGAAGGAGTGGATAAAGACTGGAAACTATTGGCTGCGCAGAATGAGGTTTCCTATTATGGATTATCTTCCGGAACTTATACGTTCCGTGTGCGCCTTCCGGGAAATGAACAGTCGGAAGCTGTTTATCAAGTGACGGTGCGTCCTATGATACCTTGGTGGGGATGGGCACTTTCTGTTTTATTAATTGTAGGCATTATTGCTTTTATACGATATTATGTGTGGAATCGTATGCGCCGCCTGCTTACTTCTCCTGCATCGGCAATCTCCGCACCCATAGAGAAGACACAGCAGAAAGACCGAACGATAGAACAAGCGGAAGTGATTTCTGAAGAGTCTTCTATCGCTGCAACCGAAGAAAAGTATAAAACTAACAGGCTGACTGAAGAAGAATGTAAAGAACTCCATAAGAAACTGGTTGCTTATGTGGAGAAAGAAAAGCCATATATTAATCCTGATTTGAAAATGGGCGACCTGGCTTCTGCTCTGGATACTTCTTCGCATTCATTATCGTATCTTTTGAATCAATATCTCAATCAGTCTTATTATGATTTTATAAACGAATACCGCGTCACTCAATTCAAGAAAATGGTGGTGGATAGTCAATATTCCCGCTATACATTAACTGCACTGGCAGAACTCTGCGGCTTCAGTTCTCGTGCTTCTTTCTTCCGCTCATTCAAAAAGAGTACGGGAGTCACTCCGAATGAATATATTCGTAGTATAGGTGGAACAGCCAAAGAAGAGTAACTTTTCGACTTATTATCACTGAAATCTATTTTATACTCATATCCCTTTCACCCTTCACACCGCCCTATTCATCGGGGTTAGAGGGTGAAGGACCTCCCTTCACCAAGTGGATTTTCCTTTTACTAGTCTTTTTCTCGTAATCTATTAATAGATAAGTTCTTCTTCTCCCTATATAAACTTCTTTTGCTCCTATTGCAAAGTTGTTTTTTATAGGGAGTAATCTATAAACGCAAGCTTTGTTTTTATAAATGAAACTTGCGTTTATAAAAACAAAGCTTGCAATTATATAATTGAAGCTTTCATTTATAGTTTACCCTTAATCAAACGTAACTTTGCAATAAGTGCAAAGCAAGTTTATCTTTAATGAAACGGAATTTATCTATTAATGTTCGTACTTCATTAATAGCTTTGATGTGACAATGAAACGATCAAATAATAAAATTGAAGAGGGGAAGAGGATGGGAGCAAACGAGCGTAAGTGGAGCAAAGATACGTTGATTTGAGTGATTTGAGTCTCATTTTATAAAGTGATACTCTCTTTTTTGTAAACGTAATATGTTGATAATTAGAATTGTATATTTAAATGAGTCTACCTAGATTCATTGAGATTGATCTGCTTTATTTTCTGGCTGTTATATCCAAAATCACCTCTATATTTGCATCGTGATCAAAACCGAAAAAGATAGTATTATGGAGACAACAGCTAACACTTCCGACAACATTATCACCCGTTCTTATGAAGAATATTATCAGGTGATTTTTACCTATATTACTTATCGTATCACTCATCGCTACGAAGCGGAGGATCTAACCCAGGATGTATTTGTACGTCTGCTGGACTACAAGCAAATGCTCCGTCCGGACACAGTGAAATATTTCTTGTTCACCATTGCCCGCAATATTGTAATCGACTATATCCGTCGTTATTATAAGAAACAGGAGATAGACAGCTACATCTATGATACTATGTCCACTTCTACCAATGAAACCGAAGAAAAAATTATCGGTGATGATTTAATGACAATGGAACGGACCCGCTTGGCTGCTATGCCCGAACAACGTCGGTTAATTTATACATTGAACCGCTTCGAAAATAAAACGTCTCCGGAAATCGCAAATGAACTGAATTTAAGTTGCAGGACGGTGGAAAACCATCTGTTTCTGGGACGTCGTGAAATGCGCGAGTTTTTCCGGAATTGTATATAATCTTATTCATTAATAAATAACCCTTTGTGCTTATGGAAAAGGAGTCAGAATTTACAAAGAGGTACTTGTATGCCTCACCTTATTTTAGAGAACAAAAATTTAATACTATTTTTAAACCTCAAATTTAATTTTATGAATGATATCTTAAAATGTTCGCCGAAAAGATTTTTATTTTCAATGGTGGTTGCTTCTGCGTTATTGACAGGAATACCCCAGAAGACCTATGCAGAAGTTGACAGGTCACAATCTGTGATGCAGACTGTGACTGTGAAGGGAACTGTGTTGGATGCAAATAATGAACCAATAATTGGTGCTAGTGTGCTGATGAAGGGAACTACTAATGGTACAATCACGGATATAGATGGAAACTTTACACTTAGCAATGTCAATCCGGGGACTTTGGTTGTTTCTTATATTGGATATAAAACAAGAGAAATTAATGTGAATGGTAGCGCACCTGTGAAAATTACATTGCAGGAAGATTCTGAAGTGTTGGATGAAGTGGTGGTTGTAGGCTATGGTACCCAGAAAAAATCTTCATTAACAGGTGCTGTTACGGTTGTAGGAGCTAAAATGCTTCAGGAAAAAGGAGGTCTGTCTAGTCCATTGGAAGCTTTACAGGGGCAGGTGCCAGGTGTCATGATTACTCGTAGTTCCTCTGCTCCGGGAGATGAGAGTTGGGGATTGAGTTTGCGCGGTTCAGTGTCTGTGAATAGCACAGAACCATTAATTATCATTGATGGTGTGGCGTATGAGAGTGTGAACGAACTTCGGCTGTTGAATCCCAATGATATTGAATCAATGAACTTTCTGAAAGACGGTGCGGCTGCAATCTATGGTTCACGCGCTGCCGGTGGTGTTGTTTTAATTACTACAAAGAAAGGTGCTGAAGGTAAAGTAAAGGTAGAGTATAGTGGTAGTGCTACTTTGAAGACTGTTGGTTTGATGGCCTCTGCTATGAATATCGACCAATGGGCAGATGGTGTAATGACAGCATTGACTAATGATAAAAAGACATCTGACGTATGGTATACTTATGCCGAATTAGCGAAGAAATATAAAGGTTCTTATCTTGATATGCGTTACAGTCCTAATCCATTCGGTTCGACCAATTTTACTGATGTCGCTGATTTTGTATTTACGGATGATGTAAATTGGCTGGATACGCTTTTTGGCGATACATGGAGTACAGAACATAGTTTAAGTGTTTCCGGTGGTTCGGAGAAATCATCTTATCGTATTTCCATGAGTTATCTTTATGATGGTTCTACCTTGCAATTTGGTAATAACAACAACCAGCGTTATAACTTTCGTATGAACAATACGTATAAGTTTACTAAGAACCTGAAATTAGATTCTTCTATTTCGTATAATCGTCAGGAACAAGTTGCGCCAACGCAGATTGAATCAGCTTTGTCTGCCACTTTACCTATGCCCGGTCTTCCTTTTGAATCATTGAATGGAAAACCATATGCTTGGGGAACATGGGGATCTCCTGCAGCTGTTGTACGTGATGGAGGCGACAATAAACTCTCTGTTTCTGCTATTTCATTAAGCGAAACTTTGAATTATCAGATTTTTGATTGGCTGTCAGCTAATGCCAATGTAGGATATAGTACAAGTACGGCAGCTCGTAATAAAACAACAAACGCTGTTACTTTTTATAATTATATGGGTGATGTAGAGGTACGGACAGACCCAAGCCAGGCAAACTCAACTTATACACAGACAAGCTCACGAACGGATTTTTACTCTGTCTCCGGATATTTGGCGGCTAATAAGACATTTGCTCAAAAACATAAGCTGAATTTGACGTTGGGCGCGCAGTATGAATTTAAAGAATACACTTATTTCGGTGTAATGGTTAAAGATATTCAGAACGGTATGGAAATAGTAAACGGTTCGGGGGATGTGACTCTGACTGGTGATGAGAAGAAGTATCAGAATGCAAACCTCTCTTATTTCGGACGTTTCAACTATGATTATGATGGACGTTATTTGTTGGAATTGAATGGACGTTATGACGGCTCTTCTAAATTCTTACCTGAAAACCGTTGGGATTTCTTTTATGGTGTTTCACTTGGATGGCGTATAAAAGAAGAATCTTTTTTGCAGAAAGTCGATTGGTTAAGTGATTTGAAATTACGCCTTTCCTATGCCGAAGTGGGTAATCAGAGTGGTATTGGAAATTATGATGGTGTACAGCTCTATAATCTGGTTGCGGCTGGAGATGATGGTGCATATATTGGTTCCAATAAGCTTTCTTATATTAAAACAAATGGAACTCTGGCCTCCACTACACGTAGTTGGGAACGTATTAAGAATTATAATATAGGTGTTGACTTTGGCTTTTTAAATGGAACTCTAACCGGTTCTGTTGAAGCGTTTATGAAGCATAATAATAATATGTTAGTGAATGTTACTTTTCCGGGGACGTTAGGTGATTCTGCTCCGAAAGCTAATGCCGGAAAGTTTGAAGGTTGGGGATATGAAGGTCAGCTTAATTATCGTAACCGGATTGGAGACGTAAATTATCATGTAGGTGGTACTTTTACTTTTGCCCGTAATGAATTAGTCGACTATGGTGGTACAACTGTGTTGAAATCAGGATATGTACAAACACAGCAAGGCTATCCACTAAATTCAATTTTCGGTCTGCGTTACGGAGGTAAAATCCAAAACGAGGAACAGCTGGCTGCTTACAAGACTAAGTATTATAATAATAATGGTATTGGTATGCCATCTAACTTGCGTGTAGGTGACAATATGTATTGCGATGAGAATGGAGATGGTGTGTTGGATGAAAAAGATTATATCTATTTGGGTAGTGATACTCCTGAAATATCTTATTCTTTCAACTTTGGCGCAGATTATAAAGGATTTGATATAAATGTCGTTTTTCAAGGAGCTGCCAATCGATTTGTTTATCGTCCGATTGATAACTGGACTGTTCCATTCCGTAGTAATTATACCAATACAAGCACTGCTTCTCTTGGTAACACATGGAGTCAAAATAACCGGGATGCTTACTACGCTCCATATACTAATGAAAGTAATATCAATAATTATAATTATCAGGCATCTTCTTTGACAGCGCAAGACGGCCGTTACCTTCGTTTGAAGAATGTGACAATCGGTTATACGTTTCCTGCCAAGCTTTTGAATAAAACAAAAGCGATTTCAGGTGCCCGTATATATGTGACAGGAGCAGATTTATGGGAGACCACCAAAATTAAAGATGGATGGGATCCGGAAGCATCGGCTCGAGATACCAATAATACTACTCAAGCTGCTAAGGGAGTGAAACGTTATCCGTTCACTCGTAACTTTACCATTGGAGCTAATTTAACCTTTTAAATAATTGATAATATGAAACTAAAGCAATATATAAAAGCTGCATGTCTTTTTTCCTTCATGGCGGTAACAACTTCCTGCATGAATTTAGAACCATTGTCGGATTTGGGTGATAATCTGGTGTGGAACAATGCTACCAATTTCCAGTTATTTGCCAATCAATTTTATAGTTGGCCTCATGACTTCAACCGTGCTGTATCAGACGAGCCTCATAGTGATTTTCGTTCAGATTTAGTGGCGGGTTCATCTATGAATGTGTATAGCCAGGGTACAAATGCTATTCCTGCTACAGATGCTAATTACACTAGACTATATAAACGTATCTATTATACTAACCTGTTGTTGAAGAATGCTGAAAGTTTTGCTGTACCTGCAGATATTGCAGTGCCTGTTGCTGAAGCAAAATTCTTCCGTGCATATAGTCATTTTGAGTTGGTGCAGCTTTATGGAGACGCCATCGTTCTTACGCAACCTTTAGACTTGGACTCTGAAATATTGTATGGGAAGCGTAATGATCGCGGTGAAGTGATAGATCAGGTAATTAAAGATTTGAAGGAGGCAGCCGGCAGTTTACCCGAAACGTCTTCCGAAGCCGGACGATTGAATAAATATATCGCTTATGCCATGTTGTCACGGGTAGCATTATATGAAGGTACCTGGCAAAAATTTCATACAAATGGAAAAGATGCTACTTCAAATACTACTCGCAGCACGGAACTGTTGACTATTGCCAGGGATGCAGCTAATGAGGTTATTAAAGGTGGTAAATATAAAATCTTCTATAATGAAAAATTAGCGAATGAGAGTTATCGTTATATGTTTACGTTAGAAGATGGAGCACAATGCAATCCGGCCAACCTTTCAAAGAGTGATAATACAGAATATATCTTTGTGAAACGTCATCGTAATGGAGATAAAACAGCATGGAATCTGACTCACGGTATGGTGGCAAATGCTTGTTATGTGACTCGTAAGTTGGCGAATATGTACCTTTGTTCTGACGGGTTGCCTATAGGGAAATCATCCAAGTTTCAACAATATGCCGGAGTAACTGATGAATTTCAAAATAGAGATAACCGTATGGGAAATAATATGCTGTATCATGGACAACAGTATTGGAATAACGATGGAAAATGGCGTACAACCTGGACAGATGCAGATTTGACAAGTAGCCTGACCGCTAATGTACGTTCTGGTAGTGGCTATCAAAATCGTAAGTGGGGCACAGAACGTCAGTTGGAAGATTATTACGAATCTTATGACTTCCCGGTTATTCGTTATGCGGAAGTGTTGCTGAATTATGCCGAAGCTGTTTATGAACTAAATGGTACTATAACGGATCCGGAATTAGATTATTCTTTAAATCTGGTTCGTCTTCGTGTCAATCCGGATATGCCAAAATTGAGTAGCAAATTGGTTTCGGCAAACAATCTTTCAATGCGTGAAGAAATCCGTAGGGAGCGTACTGTTGAACTTGTACTGGAAGGTTTTCGCATTGATGATCTGAAACGTTGGGCTACTGCACCTGTTGAGATGCCGCAAGATCAGCTTGGAGTGCAAGTTACAGGGACTTGGTTTGAAACCAACTGGACTGATCATAAACGTTCGCTTAGTAGTGACGGCTGCCTTATACTCTATAGTGATCGTACCTGGAATGATAAACTTTATCTTTATCCGCTACCTTCTGACCAGTTGCAGTTGAATCCACAATTGGAACAGAATCCGGGATGGAAAAACTAAGATGTATTATTGTAATAATGAATAAAAGAAAAAACGTATGAAACAGATATTAAAATATGGGTTAGGTTGTCTGTTTATGACAGCGGTCGTTTCCACATTTCTGTCATGTGATGATAATGACGAGGTATCCCCACTATCTAAAGCGATTTATCCTAAATCGGTAGAAATAATTATTTCAGAAGATTTACAACAACTTATTTATGTGGATGACACGAAAGTGAAAGTCTTGCCCTTAGTAAAAGGAGAGAAAATAGAGTTGGGCTATAATATAACTCCTGATGATGTTACTTATAAAGAGGTAAATTGGACTTCCAGTAATGCAAACGTAGCTACAGTAGATGCTAATGGAACAGTAAATGCTGTTAGTGGTGACGGTACAGGTGTAGCGGTGATTCAAGTTGCCCCCAGTGTTTATTATTCGGGTAGCGATGTGGCTAGTGCTTTGAAAGTGCTGGTTGTGAATTCACTGATTAGTGCGGAGAGTATTACGATTACTTCAAGTGCAGATAATGTATATGCAGGAGAAACTGTACAGTTGACAGCTGGGATTTTACCATCTGACGCGACTTATAAAACTGTGAAGTGGTCAAGTTCTGACGAAACTGTTGCTACAGTAGATAAGAATGGAGTTGTTACAGGTTTGGACAGCGGTAAAGGTGCAGCTGTGCCCGTTACTATTACTGCAACTTCTTTAGATGATGCAAATGTGATCGCAACTAAAGAGATTATCGTGAACTCAATTGTACAACCGGAGGAGGTAACTATTGACCAAAATTACTCATCGACTAATGGCTATGAATTTGCTATTGCAGAAAAGAGTGTTGCTTTGAACTTTACAACAGTGCCGGAGAATTGTACCAAGTCATTGATAGAGTGGACATCAAGTGATGAAACTATTGCTACGGTGAAGGCAGGTGTTGTTACTTTCAATGCGAATGGAGTGTTTGGCAAGGTTACTATAACTGCCACCTGTCCGGAAACAGGTAATTCTTCGTCTATAGAGTTGAATTTGGCAGAAGGATTAATACGGGAGCTTTTCCGTAATGAGAATTATACATGGGCTAATGCTTCAAATGCGGAATCACATACATGGAATAAAGATGGAGGCTATATAACGATCAATACAAAATTAACCGGTGGTAAATGCCGTGGAGATTTGATTTGTAAGAGTACAACCTCTTGGTTACATTCTGGCAATTATCCTATTTTCGCAGTTCGCATGGATGATGTGAAAGATTATGAGGGAGTAACTGCACGTAATATAACTCTTGACGCATCCGGGATGTGTGATGGTACTAAATATTCCGGTGGTCTAGACGGAAATAACAATAAATGGCTGAATGATTATAAATGTAGCGATGGAAGTCATGTGCTTATTTATGATATGGCCAGTCAGAAATGGGGTACAGGTGGTTTACTCCCGGCAACTGCTGTTGCATCGTTTACAACTCTTCAATTCAAATATGCTGATATTGTATCGTCTACAGCTGTAAGTTATAATGTTTACTGGGTTCAGACGTTCAAAACATTACAGGATGTGCAAGCATATATTAAGTCAGAAGGGCTGACTTATGAAGTGATAAAATAATAGAATAATAAATTAAGGCTCAAAATAGATTCTTTATGAATAAAAATACAATTAAGATAATGGGTTTCGCACTGCTGATAGCAGTGCAGACCTCCTGCCGTGAGAATGAATTCGGAGTAGTGGATTTGACACTTCCGGAAGGAGTATATGTTCCGGTAGAAGCTGAATATACTTACAATCATCCTTGTGCGATGTTTAATCAGGCAGATTTTGATAGGGTAAAGAAAATGCTGAATGATGGGACTGCACCTCAAAAAGTAAAGGATGAGTTTGAAAATCTGAAAAACTCCAGTTATGTATCAGCTTCTTCCTATACCCCGCAACCGCAGACAAAGATTGTTCGTGGTGATGTAACTGGAACGGGATTTAGTAGTGAAAACTACAGCTATGCTATGGAGGATGCTGCAGCTGCTTATCAGATGGCGCTTTTATGGAAACTTACCGGTACTGAACAGTATGCAAAGAATGTGGTTAACATTTTGAATCAATGGGCTGCAACCTGTACGGAAGTGACTTCAAATGATGCTAATCATAAATTAGCGGCAGGTGCGCAAGGATATACTTTTGCTAATGCGGCAGAAATAATGCAAACCTATGATGGTTGGACAGAAGCAGATAAAACTACTTTTAAAACGTGGATGGTGAAAGTATTCGCTTCTAAAAATAAAGATTTTCTGGATAATCATCAAGGTAGTAACAATTGTGCTTTACATTACTGGTCGAATTGGGATTTAGTTAATATGTGCTCCTATTTGTCTATTGGTATTTTAACTGAAGATGATGATATGGTTAACTATATTGTGAACTACTTTTATAATGGTGTTGGCAATGGAGCTCTTAATAATTTAATCCAGGGTACTCATGTTGATCCACTGTCTGGTGAAGAGATATGTCAGAATCAGGAAAGCGGACGCGACCAGGGGCATGCTCAAATGTCGGCAGCCGTAACAGCTAATCTTTGTCAGATAGCTTATACATTCTATCAGGATAATAAAGACATTTCCCGACTAGATTTCTTCGCGGCTAATAATAACGCAGTTATGAAAATGGGTGAATATGTAGCACTTAGCAATGCAACGGATGGAGTGAAAAATGACAATTCGGATGGTACCTGGCTGATTGATATAACAAAAATACCTTTTAAAGAGTATCAGTACTGTACAAATTGTACATGTAAAGATAAAAATCACGGACAAGATCATAAGGTAGTATCTGACGATGGTCGTGGGGAAGTTCGTCCCGGATGGGAAATTTTCTATACTCACTATGCAAAGATTAAGGGATTGAGCAGTGGTTATAAGTATGCTCAAGTACTGGCGGATAAAATGCGTCCTGAAGGTGGGGCAGGAGAGACTGCTAATCGCTACGGTTCTAATAGTGGCGCTTTTGACCAATTGGGCTGGGCTACGTTAATGTTATATCGTGAATAAAATGGGTATGAGTTTTTAGATAAATAGAAAAAAGTTGGAAAGGGATTAGGTATTTACCTAATCCCTTTCGTATATATAAATAAATAGGTCAGTAAATAGATTGTTTTGAAATCAGAGATAGGATTCAGTTTTAAAAGTGATTGGTTTTTATATAAGGTAGAAAGAACCTGTTTTTAGGAATAACGAATCTAGTTTTGAATGAAATTGATTAGTAAGGTATATGCGTAAAAAGATTCTGTTTTTAGCAGGAATGATGGCTTGCGGTTCATTGGCAGGCGCACAAGAAATTTCTAAGACCTGGGTGGCTGATAAGGGGAATGGAACTTATCAGAACCCGGTTCTTCATGCTGACTATTCAGACCCGGATATCTGTGCGGCCGGAGATGATTTCTATATGACAGCATCCAGTTTTAACTGTATTCCTGGAATTCCTATTCTTCATTCCAATGATTTGGTTAATTGGTCGTTAGTAAACTATGCGTTACCGGTTCAGGAGCCGGAACCTTTCTTCGATAAGGCACAGCATGGTAAAGGCGTATGGGCACCGGCCATTCGTTTTCATAACGGAGGATTTTATATTTACTGGGGGGATCCGGATTATGGAATCTATATGATTAAAACCAAAGACCCGAAAGGAAAATGGAGCAAACCGGTATTGGTGAAAGCAGGGAAAGGAATGATTGATGCAACTCCTTTGTGGGACGAAGACGGAAAAGTATATCTGATACATGCTTATGCCGGAAGCCGTAGTGGAGTGAACAGTATCCTCGTCATTTGCGAACTGAATGCGGAAGGAACAGAAGTTATTTCCGATCCGGTGATGGTGTTCGACGGAAATGATGGAAAGAATCATACTGTAGAAGGACCGAAGCTCTATAAACGCAACGGATACTATTATATTTTTGCTCCGGCAGGAGGTGTCGCAGCCGGTTGGCAATTGGTACTTCGCTCAAAGAACATCTATGGCCCTTACGAATCGAAAATCGTGATGGCACAAGGAAAGACAACGATAAACGGACCTCATCAGGGTGGCTGGGTAGACACCAACACAGGAGAATCCTGGTTCGTCCATTTTCAAGATAAAGGCGCTTACGGACGTGTGATTCATCTGAATCCGATGATGTGGGTAAATGACTGGCCTGTAATCGGAGTGGACAAGGATAAAGATGGTTGCGGTGAACCTGTAACGACTTATAAGAAACCGAATGTGGGAAAGACCTATTCGGTAGCTACTCCGCCAGAGAGTGACGAATTCAATACCCGGCATTTGGGATTACAATGGCAATGGCATGCCAATAAAAAAGACACTTACGGGTTTACTACCGATTTGGGATTTATCCGTCTTTATGCAGGCAGCCTCTCGAAAGAGTTTGTGAACTTCTGGGAAGTTCCTAATCTGTTGATGCAAAAGTTCCCGGCTGAAGAATTTACAGCTACGACCAAGCTGACATTTACTGCCAAGCAGGATGGAGAACAAACCGGAATTATTGTGATGGGATGGGATTATAGTTATCTTTCTATTCGCAAGGCGGGCGATCAGTTTATTCTGCAACAGGCAGTTTGTAAGGATGCGGAACAGCAAAATCCTGAACAGATAAAAGAATTGGCAAACATTCCGGTAAAATATTTGAAGATGCCGGGAGTAGCAGATAATGAATGGCAAACTGTTTACTTGCAAGTAAAGGTTCGTAAAGGAGCCGTTTGTACATTTGCTTATAGTCTGGACGGGAAGAAATATACGACAGTAGGAGAGTCTTTCACAGCCCGTCAGGGCAAATGGATTGGAGCCAAAGTCGGACTATTCTGTGTGACTCCGAATGAAGGCAATCGGGGATGGGCAGATGTCGATTGGTTTCGGATGAATAAGTAATTGACCAATCAATAATTGACAAAGAGAAATAAAGATTAAGAATTAACTCGAAGATATCAGATTAAGATGAAAAAGATTGTAGTAGGTTTGGCTGTGATGTTAGGTTTCTGTACGTGTGTTCATCAGCCGTCCGGTACATTGGATGTGAATAAGGCATTGGACTATTGTGCAGAGCAGACACAACGTACGCTTGCGGAACTGAAAACAGACTCCGGCATCGACTATACAATGATGCCACGTAATATCATGACTGACGAACATCATTGGAATTGTCGGAAAGCGACGAAGGAAGAATGGTGTGCCGGTTTCTGGCCCGGAGTATTGTGGTATGATTACGAATATACGAAAGATAAACAGATTCAGAAAGAAGCGGAGAAGTTCACGAACTCACTGGAATTCCTTTCCAAGACTCCGGCTTTCGACCATGATTTGGGCTTCCTCGTGTTCTGTAGCTACGGAAATGGTTACCGCCTGACCAAGAATCCGGCTTACAAACAAGTGATTCTTGATACAGCCGATACGTTGGCTACTCTGTTCAATCCTATCGTAGGAACCATCCTTTCATGGCCTCGTGAAGTGGAACCCCGCAACTGGCCGCACAATACCATCATGGATAACATGATTAACCTCGAAATGCTTTTCTGGGCAGCGAAGAATGGTGGAAATCCTTATTTATATGATATTGCCGTTTCTCATGCCGATAAAACGATGAAATGCCAGTTCCGTCCCGACTATACATCTTACCATGTAGCGGTATACGACACCATTACAGGTAATCTGATAAAAGGAGTAACGCACCAAGGTTATGCCGACAGTACCATGTGGGCGCGTGGTCAGGCATGGGCAATCTATGGATACACGGTAGTTTATCGTGAAACGAAAGATCCTAAGTATCTTGATTTCGCGCAGAAAGTGACAGATGTCTATCTCGAACGTTTGCCGGAAGACAAGGTTCCTTATTGGGATTTCAGTGCACCGGGAATACCGGATGCTCCGCGTGACGCTTCTGCTGCGGCAGTGGTGGCCTCTGCTTTGCTTGAATTATCCACTTACCTCCCGAATGGAACAGGAAAACGTTATAAAGATGCTGCTATTGAAATGCTGGCAAGCCTGAACTCTGACAGTTATCAGAGTGGTAAAAGCAAACCGTCATTTCTGTTGCATAGTGTAGGACACTGGCCCGCTCATTCTGAAATAGATGCTTCTATTATTTATGCAGATTATTATTATATCGAAGCCTTGTTGAGGCTGAAACGTCTGCAAGAAGGACACGGGGTATTGGGATAACAGTATTACCGGGCTTATGAATACGGTAATATCAAAGTATCGGTAGAACTAATAAAGTGAATAGTCCGATTAGAATAGGTGATAGTGTAAAAAAGGAAAAGCTCTGCAAGAACGAAGGTTCTATACAGAGCTTTTTTTACTGGTTAGGGTTAGGCTTATTTATTATTTTACCTTGATGATGTCATAATTCAAATTGCTGACAGCTTCTTGCAAGCTATCGTTCACCAAACGAAGAGTGGTGTCGTTAACAACCACGAAATACATCGGAGCTTCACCATCTTTCGGAGTTAACTTAACAGCAGTAACAGGTTTTTTGTTCACAACCTTGTGTACAGTCTCTTGTTTTCCTTTCGAAGTGAAAGTCTTGTTTTGTCCTTGACCTTCAGCGTCGAGGTAAGTCATATCCAGTGTGTACACTGTATCTACACCGTCAGTTGCAGCATTTAAGGTCAGTACATAGTCAATACCCGGACCGTCGGCAGCAGGAAGAGTACCTTCATAAACTTCAGTCAATTCGGTAATCGGAGTCATAGCAATAGCTAGACTGTCTGCTTGTGCCTCTGCGGCTTTGTTTGCTTTTGATTGGCATGATGCCAAAGCAGCTACGACTGCTGCTAACATAATTACTTTTTTCATCATTAAGTGCTTTAAGTTAATATAATTATAGTGAGCTATTGCTCGTTTTTTGCTATCCTATTCCTGTTCCTCGTCCCGTTTGATGACAAGCAGTTTGTCTACTCGTCCGCGGTCCATGTCCACCACTTCGAATTGCAGATTCTTGTAGGTGAAGATATCTCCTGCTTTCGGGATGCGACCAATCAGGAACATGGCCAATCCACCCAGAGTGGTGAAGTCTTCCGATTCCAGATCTTCGTAGGATAGGATACCCATTTCCTCCATGAAGTCGTCGATATTCATTGAAGCTTCCACCAGCATTGAACCATCCTGCCTTGTGACGATTTCTTCTTCTTCCATTTCATCCTCTTCAAGGATGTCTCCGAAGATACTTTCGGTCAGGTCGTGCAGTGTGATAATGCCTTCTGTGCTGCCATACTCGTTAACAACAACTCCGAACTTGTTTTTGTTCTTCTTAAATAGCTCTAAAACTTTATTTGCATACAAACTTTCCGGAATAAAGAGGGGAGGACGGGCAATTTCGCGCAGGTTAAACACCTTTTTGTTGCCTACCATCAGGATAATATCCTTTACGGAAACCACACCGATAATCTCATCTTTCCGTTCGTCTACCAATAGATATTTACTGTAATGTTCTTCTTCAATAATCTTCATCACCTTTTCCTGTGTATCATCGGGATGAAGGATAATAAGATCTCTGCGATGTGTCATCAGTTCGTTGGCGCGTTTATCAGAGAAACGGAATACGTCGCGTATCATTTCCGTTTCCTCCTTGTCAATCACACCCTGCTCCGAACTTTGGTGCAGGATCATTTTGATTTCTTCCTGTGTCATGGGGCGTTCTTCGCTTTTCAGACCGATAAGTTTGTTCAGTAACCGGGTAGAGACGCTTAGCAACCACACAAAAGGATAAGAAACCTTCGTCAGCAGAATCATGACCGGGCTGAACAAAGTGGCGTACCGTTCCGGATTACTAAGAGCAATGGATTTAGGAACCAGCTCTCCGATAATCAGAGAAAGATAGGTGATGATTGCTACGGTAGTAATCATTGCCAGGTTGCGTGCGTATGCTTCTGCGCCCGGAATGAGAGAAAAGAAAGGTACGAGGTCGTCGGCAATAGCCACACCACCATACGCACCGGATACGATACCGATCAGCGTGATACCAATCTGAATGGTAGACAAGAACTTTTCCGGTTCTTCCAATTGTTTTAAAACTCCTCGGGCTGATTTGTTGCCTTTTGCGACAAGTGTTTCAAGACGTGCTTTGCTGGATGATACCAACGCAATTTCATACATGGCAAAAATGCCATTCAGTATAAGTAAGAAAAGTATGATAAGAAATTCCATAAATGGATTTAAATGGTTATAGGGTCGAAATTACAAGAAATCGGGACACTATGCAAATATGTGTAATATATTAATGAAAATTTAATAATCGTGTTGTCTTTTTTGTGTAATCATAATAATATAATTGAGGCACGGATTACGCAGATTTCACAGTTTCAATTAAATAAGACCTGTGTTAATCCGTGTAATCCGTGCCTTAATAAAAATCAACAGGAAGTTTTGAACTCTTCCTTATATATTAGATAAACTCTTTACTTCTTAGCGTAGCTGTCTGCTTTGGCTTTTGTACGTTCAATGCGCTTTTGAGTGTCCGGATGTGAAGAGAACATTCTTTGTGCATAGGATGCTTTAGGAGCATCTTTTGCAAGTTCTGCCAATTTACTCAAGGCATTTGCCATTGCATAAGGGTCGATGCCGTTTTTTACACAGAATTCAACACCATAATCATCGGCTTCATTTTCTTGCTTTTGTGAGAATTGTGCACCGGCAAGAGCTTCTGCCATGGCTCCCAGTTCGGAGTCTGTCAGTTTGGCTACTTTGTCGTTGGCTGCACCTGCCGCGTTCTTCACAGCTGAACGTAGGTAGGCATTTTTCATAGCGTCTTTGGAATCTGTGTGAACCACATGACCGATTTCATGACCTACCACTGCCATTACTTCTTCATCCGTCATAACATCCATCAGACCGGCGCAGATACGTACACTACCGTCACCGCAGGCAAAGGCGTTTACGTCTATTACTTCATATACGCCAAAGTTAAGTTTCAGTCCGTCCACTTCTTTGATATGTCCCGTCAGTTTCTCCAGACGTTTGCCATATTCAGTATCAGGTTTTGTCAATGGATTATGAGTGTCCATCCATGCCATATATTCCTTACTCATATTAGCAATGTCCGCATCAGATAACGTAACGGCTGATACTACATCTTTACCTGCTTGCAAAGCTTTTCCTAAATTAATCTTCTTGCCGAATTGTGCAGAAGCTGTCATTCCCATGCCTAATAATACGAAGGCAATCATAGCGATTTCTCTTTTCATACTCTTTTTCTAGTTTAATGTTCTATGCATAAATTAATACTCAAATGTTATTCCTAATGTGGGGAGCAAAGTCCCGCTCGATTGTTTGAGGCGTTTCATTTTATAGTGTTGGCTGTTGGCAGGAGCTTCCGGATTCTCGATGATGCCGGTGCTCATCAGCACATCCTGCTGTTTCAGTTTGCTGGCCGTGATATTCTGCAAATCAAGATAGAATCCCAGCATGCAATGTTTCAGATAAAATGTCTTGTCGATGCGGAGGTCTACCTGTGCAAAGGCCGGAAGACGTTCCTTATTATATTTTGAATAGTCGTAATATGCTTTGCCTTGTGCATCCCAGGCGGATACCAAAGATGATTTTTCTTCATCGTATGGCGTGTAAGGAGCACCGCCGATGTAACTGACTTTCATGCCAACACTCCATTGGTGGGGCAGATTGTAAGTTCCCCGTAAATTGAAAATATATCGGTTGTCCCATGCGGATGCGATGTATTCGCTTTCTTTGTCGTTGCGGTATTCACTTTTAAAGATGGTGAAGGAGGAAGCCAGATTCAGTTTCTTGGCGATCAGCCACTTTACCAGAATCTCCGCGCCATACGAACGTCCTTGAGCGGTAGAAGTCAGCAATTCATTGCCAATCACTCCATAATCATTTCCTTTGCAGGTAAGAGGAATCCCGTCTACAACGGAGAGCGGAATTTTATCATAGTCTTTGTAGAATCCTTCGACGGAGACTTCGAACGTATCCCCTTTGCGCCAACTAATGCCCAGACTTTCCTGGCTGACTTTCATATAGCGCAGATTGTATTTGTTGACATACATTCCGTTATTATCTTTAAAACCGAGTGCCGTGTAAGGAGGCAACTGATAATAAAGTCCTGCATTTCCGCTTACGAACCAGTGCTCGGCAAGTTGGTAGGAAAGCGATATGCGGGGAGAAAGCTGATCGGAGAGTGACTTCATGGCCGACGAATAATTGTTGGCATCAGCTCTCAATCCCAAGGAAGCTGTGAAACGTTCGTCCATCGAAGAGTAGCTGATAGTGCCGAAAAGTCCCCAACGCATCATTCCCAAATAGGTATGGTAATCAAACGTTTGTGCCTGATTGGTATATGCCTTTTGAAAGGTGGTATTGGTATATTGACTATAATCCAGATTCACTCCGAGATTGACTTTCCAGTTGCGGAAAGAAGAATTGTTTTCGAAGCGGAACTTCGTTTCCTGTTCGGTAGAACGGAGGCGGAGCATCAGATTCTCCGGAATGCTTTCATCATTCTGCCGGTATTTGGTATTGCGGTTGTTCAGGTAACTGTGACTGACTACCACCGATTGCACATGCGGCCCTGCATAGTGACGATATACAGCACCTAAGGTAAACGTTTCCTGCTTGATTTTTGGCAGGTAACTAAGGATATATTCATTGTCCTCGCTATCTGCTTTCGTGTTCAATCGCATATTGTCGATTCCTCCAAGCCCCAATACCGTCAATTCGTTCTGTTCGTTGAACCGGGTTTTCAACTTGAATTGCGCATCGGTGAAAGTCGGCAGGAAAGGCAGGTCGAGCATATCAAACAGGAATTGCAGATAAGATTGACGCACGGATACCAGATACGAGGTCTTTTTTCCAATATGCCCATTGGAGGCCAAAGAGACTTCGGATGCTCCAAGGGTAGCTTTTAGTGAGTTATGCTCCATGTCTCCGTCGCGCAATTTGAAATCAAGCACGGAGCTAAGCGCGTTTCCTCTGTCAGTGGGAAAAGCACCTGTATAGAAATTTACTTCACGGATCAGGTCGGCATTAAGGATTCCCACCGGACCGCCGGAGGCTCCTTGTGTGCTGAAGTGATTGATATTGGGTATTTCCACTCCGTCCAGATAGAAACGGTTTTCAGAAGGAGACCCACCGCGTACAATCAGGTCATTGCGGTAGCCGATAGGAGAGAAGGCAACTCCCGGATAAGACTGAACAATACGCGAAATGTCTCGATTGGCTCCCGGACTCTTTTCTATTTCCTGCAATCCGATGATGCGCAGGCTGACCGGACTTTCCAAGTCGCGCCGGAAAGGAGAAGCGGTGACGGTTACTCCTGCGAGTTCGGTCAGGTTCTCTTCCATTTCTATCGAAATGTTCAGATCTTTGGTAGATAAGATATATTCGGGAGTAGTGACACTCTTGTAGCCGATGGCTGTCGCTTGCAAACGGTAGATGCCGGGAGGCACTTGTTCGATGGTGAAATGACCTTCCGCATTGGTGACACCACCTTTGTTCAGCCCAAGAATCATTACGTTAATGAATTCTAATGGCTGACGGCTGTTTTTCTCAATCACCGTTCCCTTTATTTGATGTACAGGTTGTGCCTGTAACAGGGAAAACAGGATGTTAGAAAATAGTAGCAGTGTCAATAGTTTTTTCATGTGATTGCCAATTGTCGGTGCGAAAGTACGAAAAAAGTATTAAATAATGATACCTTCCGTGAATAAAAAAAGAATCACTTCTGATTTGGTTCGTTTTACCTGCTGATAAAGTTAGTCGGGTTTTGTTTCACATTTCATTTTTATATCTTATTTTTGTGGGACATATTAAAACAGATTCCTTATGAAGACTGTAAAATTGATAACTTGTAATGATGCGATGAAGGCACATATCCTTCAGGGAGCATTGGAGAATGAAGGCATCGAGTCTATTCTGCACAATGAGAATTTCTCTACTTTGTATAAAAGTTGCGTAAGTAGTATAGCAGGGGTGGATATATTGGTGGCAGACGAAGACTACGAGAATGCTGTCCAAGTGTTGAAGGATAACGATAGTTGGCCGGAAGAGTTAACGCTTTGTCCGTACTGCGGTTCATCGGACATCCAGTTGGTTTTGAGAAAAGAAAAGCGTTGGCGTGCTATGGGGGCTGCTATCATTTCTGCATTAATGGTCATTCCCCCGGGAGACAACCACTGGAACTATACCTGTAAACAGTGTCATAAAAACTTTGAAATGCCGGTTGCTAAATTTAATCCTGCTGCAGAGCCAGAGGAATAATTATATCTAACTATTTATAACACACAATGGAAAAGAAAAAAAATCTATTAATTGCTCTTCTTTTAATTTGGGTAGCTCCCTCTTTTGCTGCCAAAGTAGATACCTTGTTAATTAAAAGTCCTTCCATGAATAAGGAAGTGCAAGTGGTCGTTGTTACGCCGGATGTTGCATCAGGAAAGAAATCGGTGGCTTGTCCCACCATTTATTTACTGCACGGTTACGGTGGAAATGCTAAAACATGGATTGGCATTAAACCGAATCTTCCCCAAATTGCGGACGAAAAAGGAATCATATTCGTTTGTCCGGACGGAAAGACCAGTTGGTACTGGGATAGTCCGGTCAATCCGTCTTTCCGCTATGAAACTTTTATTTCGTCGGAACTGGTGAAGTATATCGACGAACATTACAAGACGATTGCCGACCGTAAGGGACGCGCCATCACCGGATTGAGTATGGGTGGACACGGAGCGATGTGGAATGCAATCCGTCATAAAGATACGTTTGGTGCCAGTGGAAGTACAAGCGGAGGGATGGATATTCGCCCGTTCCCGAAAAACTGGGACATGGCTAAACAGTTGGGAGAATATGAATCGAATAAGGAGGTATGGGATAATCATACCGTTATCAATCAGATTGATAAGATAGAGAATGGCGATTTGGCTATCATTGTCGATTGTGGAGAAGATGATTTCTTCCTGAATGTGAACAAGGATTTGCATAACCGCCTGTTGGAAAGAAAGATCGATCATGATTTTATTACCCGCCCGGGAGCGCATAATGGACAGTATTGGAATAATTCCATTGATTATCAGATTCTGTTCTTTGATAAGTTTTTCAAGAAATAAAACCGGGAATACTTGACTTTGGCTTTTCAATGTTGTATCTTTGGTACAGAATCATAAAATAGATTGAGGTTAAACTACGATAGAAGGAGGGAGCGGAAGCTTTCTCCTTTTTTGTTGTATCCTTGGGAGTCGTGAGCTTTATCCCGGTTTATAAAAGGGATGAAACTAGAGATTAACGTGTTTTATACCGTAGCTTTATAAAAATTAGACGGTGCGTTACGACTCATTAAACGCTGCATTAGGAGAAGTTAGAGCCTTTGTTAGGTAAAATCAGAGCCTTTGTTTCGGAATAAACAAAGTTGAGGCATGAAAAGTATCTTTATAGGTTAAGAATCTATAATTCTGCTCTTGACAGAAATAGAGTGATTATACTACTTTAAAAGAGAATTCGATGTTCGGAATGAAAGATTATTCGAAAGAAATCGAAATGTTGCGTGTGTATGGATAATAGCTGGCCTGTCCTCCGGCATAGGTCGTCTGACAAATCATCCTGGATGGATTTCCTTTTTTATCAAACCCATACGAATAGACTGTCTTTTCGTCGTTACTTCCTGCAGGACAACTGTGCATGGTGAAATGGCGCGGATCCTTACCCAATAACCCTGCGTAAAGAGCTTCAATATGGAATGTCAGAGGGTGTATTTCCAATAAACCGAGGCAGGGCAAATGATATGTCGAACTTTCTTCTCCCGGTTCATAAATGAACTTGTTTTCAAGGCCGTTCATCTTGGAACTGATAGAGGTTATATCTCCGTTCTCGTATGTAAGTGATGTTGATGAATATTCTGTATCGTCAATATTCTCGACAATTCCGGTTAAGTATCCTTCTGCAGAGTAAGAAAATTGATAAATACGATTTTGTGAAGACAAACTGTATACACATTGACTGGCATAGCCTTCGCTATTTAATGTATATACTAAAGTGAGATAGTCAGTGGTAACTGTTACCTGATTATCAGAGTAGCTCAAGTTTACTTCGTTACTGATTTCTTCTTCGAAATAACGTTGTTTTATAATATGTTGAATCAGGCGCTCGCCATCGAACATAAACTTCTCTGTTCTATCTACAGGATTTGAATCGCTCTTGACGGTTTCATTGAAAATCATAGCCCATTGCCCTTTATCCTCTACTGTGCCCTTTTCGTCATCATCCGAACAACTGAATGTCAGTATTGCCAGCAATAAAATAGCTATTTTTTTCATCCTTTCTTATTTTAATCGTAATCCGTTACTACTAAAACGTCTACTTGCCGGACTTATTACGCTTTTCTCTATCTTGAATTGCGCTTTTGTCGTCTCTTCGGTTTCTTCGTCCTTTGGTGGATAACTTCCGTCAATAACACCGATGGCTACTTTTAACATTCTTTCGTTAGGATCACCAAATGGCAGAAACTCACTGTAATTAGTAACTCCACCAATAGTCGTTTCACTGATTTTAAGATCTGTTGCAGGGGAGAGAGCTCCTCCGGCATCGTGGTTGGAATCATAAACAGTGCAGACTACCGGATTGATTGACCACAGAAATTCTTCATTAATGAATTGTTCTGTTGCTACATTTTGTCCTTTGGTGACACCACCGATGGTTACAACAGGATAGCTGTCTTTCAGGAATAGGCTCCTGATTAACATTTCCGGTGCTCCGGCTGTTGTACTGCTTGTGATAGCAAATAGGGCGGGCAGGTCTAAATTAACACCGCTCTTTAATATCTCACTATCAAAGTTGATGGTAGCATCCTTGTCCCTGTTTTTATTATTATATTCCAGATAGGCCATCGGCTTATTTAATCGTACTTCTGAAGTCAGAATTGTACCTAATAACTGAACGCAATCCAATGAACCACCGGCGTTGTAACGTAGGTCAAGTATAACATATTTCACGCCTGCTGTCTTGAACTCTTGTGAGATTTGTCGCAGTTCGTTATTATACTTGTCCGGATCACTATTGGTTCCGGCAGTGAAGCTATTGTACATGAGATACCCTACTTTGATATCTCTATTGTTTTCTTTTACCGTAAGTATTTTGGTCTTATGTACCGGATTATCCTCAACGGATCGTGCAGCAGGTAGTTTTAATGTTATGTCATTAGGTACTACCTTATATACAAATTCTTCTTCTCCTACTTCTTCCCCTTCTTCCGGCTCAACAGGAACTTCTTTCCATACTCCCATCACCAAATCCCGAGCTTTGGTTCCCTGTAGTAATTGAGTCTCATATTTCTTGCTGATGTAAGAAGTATCGACTTTCATAATCCAGTTTCCACGTTCCAGTCCGGCTGCTTCTGCCGGTGAACCGGGAATGACGTAAGTAATTAATGCGTTATATGCTGTATCGATATCCACACTTCGAACCAGTGAATAATCAAATCCATAAGTAGGCAGCGGGGTTTCCATCACAGAATCCACAAACGAGTAACTGTCGCTTTTCGATTTCACTTTAGACAAGAACGAGGCAGGCTCCAGAAACAGATTCACATCATCGTAGGAAGGTAGATCTTGATACCACAGATAGTTCTGTTGCATGATGTCGTACATCCATGTATCCAGTGCAGTTTGATGGGCATACTCCGGCCAGCGGTCGACACCACAGGAGAAGAAACCACTGATAGATACGAGAATCAGGGCAGGTATGAGGATTATCTTTCTTAATTTCGTCATCATAAAAAGCTTTTTACTGTGCAAATGTAGGAAATACTTTGCTTATCTACCACATTTATGGTATAAAAATGCCTTCAATGTGTGATTGGGTGTTAGAGAATCTTGCCTTATCTTTGTGACATCAAAGTTTTCGATAGGTATTAGCTAAAATATAGAAAGTTATTAATAGACGGATTTTTATTCATGGAGATAGCTGCATTATTGTCAGGAGGTGTCGACAGTTCGGTTGTCGTACATCTCCTTTGTGAGCAAGGATATAAGCCTACTCTTTTTTACATTAAGATAGGTATGGACGGAGCGGAATATATGGACTGTTCGGCAGAGGAGGATATTGAATTATCTACTGCAACGGCACGTAAATACGGTCTGTCTTTGGAAGTGGTGGACCTGCATCAGGAGTATTGGGAGAATGTGGCGGCGTATGCCATTGATAAAATTCGGCAGGGATTGACACCGAATCCGGACGTGATGTGTAATAAGCTTATCAAATTCGGCTGCTTTGAACAGCGTGTCGGGAAAGATTTCGACTTTACGGCAACCGGTCACTATGCCACCACCTTGCAATGTGATGGTAAAACTTGGCTGGGCACAGCAAAAGATCCCGTGAAAGATCAGACAGACTTTCTCGCCCAGATTGATTACCTGCAAGTTTCCAAACTCATGTTTCCCATTGGAGGGTTGATGAAGCAGGAGGTACGTGAGATTGCAAACCGTGCCGGATTGCCTAGTGCCAAAAGGAAAGACAGTCAGGGGATTTGTTTTCTTGGAAAGATAAACTACAATGATTTCGTTCGTCGTTTTTTAGGAGAAAAGGAAGGGGCGATTGTTGAACTGGAAACCGGAAAGAAAGTGGGTACACATCGCGGCTATTGGTTCCACACAATTGGTCAGCGGAAAGGGCTCGGATTGAGTGGAGGTCCCTGGTTTGTAGTCAAGAAGGATATTGAGGAAAATACTATCTACGTATCTCGTGGCTACGGTGTAGAGACACAATACGGTAATGAACTCCGGATGCATGATTTCCATTTCATTACTGATAATCCTTGGAAAGGTCAGGAGAAGGAGATAGACATTACTTTCAAGATTCGCCACACTCCCGAATTTACAAAAGGAAAACTGATACAGGAAGGGGAGAAGCAGTTTCACATCTTGTCGTCCGAAAAGTTGCAAGGCATTGCTCCGGGACAGTTTGGGGTGATTTATGATGAAGAAGCAAAAGTTTGTGTGGGGAGCGGTGAAATCATCTGTTAAATAGTTTATTTTGATTGGTGAAGATTGGATTATCAGGAGATTTTTCACTACTTTTGTTTCGTAGAATATAAATAAAGGAGGATTGCTTATGACAACGATGGAATTGAAAAGTCTGAAGATGGACTTGGTGGAGGAACTCCTGAGTTTGAATGACAAAGAGATGCTCAATCGAGTGAAGAACTATTTGAAACGACTGAAAAAAATGGAAGCTGAAAAAGAAGAGGAAGAAATCACGAAAGAAGAAGTTCTAGCAGGGATTGACGCCGGACTGAAAGAGGTAAAACTTTCAATGGAAGGTAAGTTGGAGGTAAAGACCGCAAGAGAGTTCATTAATGAATTATGAAATTATAGTTAAGCCGACATTTCAGCGGGAGGCTAAAAGGTTGGCGAAACACTATTCCTCTTTTAAGGAGGATTTTGTTTCATTGATTGATGATTTAGAACAGAATCCTCTGCTAGGAACGGACTTGGGACATGGACTGCGCAAAGTTCGTATGAAAATAACTTCAAAAGGAAAAGGTAAAAGTGGAGGAGCAAGGGTTATAACATTTACTTTAGTCGTTTCTCAACAAGATGCAGTTTTGAATCTTCTTTATATTTATGATAAAGCAGATAGAGTGTCTATATCAGAAAAGGAAATAGAACAACTTCTGAAACAGAATGGATTGAAATAGAATAGAGAAAGGCACTGTTCACCAGTTTGTGCTAATAGGATGTGTAGGGTAATTCTTATAAGGCGGCATCTCAGATGTAGTATTCCGCTAAATCCACAATCCCAGCCCTCATCGCATATTTAGTAGCTTCATGTACATTATTTACTCCCAATTTGCGAAAGATATTCTTACGATGACTGTTTATTGTATGGAAACTAAGATTTTTCTCTGCTGCAATCTCTTTCGTCGTTTTTCCCAATGCAATTTCTTTTAGGATATTCTTCTCCGTTTGTGTCAATAGATGATCGTCCACGCTTGAGGCAGCCAGCGGAGAAGAAGCGCCCGAAAGCAACAGATTGCTGACATGATTGCAAATATACCGTTGTTTGCGGGTGGCACATTGAATGGCAGTCATGATTTCTTCTTTCGAGTTATCTTTCATCACTACCCCGAAAGCCATACTGCTGAACAGTACCTGGCGGAGAAAGTTCAGGCTAAGTTCGTCAGAGAATAGAATCCAGTCGGCTTCCTTGAATCTTTCCTGCAGGACAATCAATTCATCCGCTCCGGCAAAATTGAACAGTGTATAATCCAATACAATCACCGCTTGCGGATGCAATCGTAGCTGCTGAATCAGTTCAGCCTTGTTATCAGCTTCTAAAAGGAGGGACACTTCCTTTTGTTTACTTAGCAGGAACATCATTCCTGCCTTACTGATATCCTGATTGTCTGCGATGATAAATTCTCTCATAAGCAACGATGAATAAAAAAACTCCGCTACAAATGTACGCATTTTGCGCGATTTGTAGCGGAGTTATGATAAGATTCTTGTATCCGGATTACCAGGAACGTCCTTTGAAGATATTTGACTGGTCAAGCGGAACGATATTTCCGTTCAATGTCAGGTTATTGTTGCTGAAGTTCGGGCTGATGCTAACCGAAGCAGTATTGTTTCCGCTGCTCATATTGATAAATACTTGAGCGGAGATGCCGATACCCTGAACGCTGAATGAGCAGTTCACATTTCCTTTTTTGTCGATATTCATCTTCATATCCGAAGAATTACCATCTACTGTAACACCACCGATTCCGTTAGGACCTGGGTAAGGAGTGTTGAAAGCAGTCTGTACGGTAGCTCTGTTGCCGTTCATCAAGACGAAGTTGGTGTTTGAAGTAACAAAAGCACTCATACCGTTGCGGAAGACAACTTGATTAGCTTCCAATACAAATTGCTTGTTCTTCAAAGCCTGTACAGCTTGTTGATAGGCTGCCATGTCCTGCACCTCTTCTTCGGCACGGAGTTTTGCTCTTTCTGCATCTCTTTGAGCTTTTCTTTCTGCGCGGCGTGCTGCTGCGTTACTTTCTTGTGCATACATCATTGTGCTTGCACTTACTAATACTAATGCTACTAATGCAATAAACTTTTTCATAACTTTTTTTTGTTTAGGTTTAATACGTTGTTCGTTTATTGCAAAAACAAAGTGTATGCCAGATTGTTCACGAACGTCTTGCAATTTTATATCCGATGGCTGCCACAGTGATACTCATTAAGGGGCTGATAATGTTGAAAAAACAATAAGGTAGATACACAAGTGTGGGTACACTTAGGATAGTAGCTTGTGTCATTCCGCAACTATTCCACGGAATCAATACGGATGTAACGGTTACTGCATCTTCCGTCGTACGGCTTAGTAAGCAACTTTCATACCCTTTCTTGGCATAAATATCACGAAACATATTTCCCGTCAGAATGATACTGATGTATTGGTCGGCAGTTGTCAGATTAAGAAACAGGCCGGAGCAGACTGTCGCTCCAACCACGCTGACTGTTTTCTTCATGAAGCGGACGAAGATGGAAGTGATACTTCCCAGCATACCGCTTGCTGTCATTGCCCCGCCAAAACACATGGCGCACAGAATCAGCCAAATCGTATTCATCATTCCCGCCATCCCACGTGTAGCGATTAAATCTGTCAGAACGGCATTGTCTGTATGTAAATTTGTCGCTCCATAGACGGTCATCATCAGTCCTTTGAATAAAGAATCGAATCCGGAAACGGCAACTCTGGAAATCTCTTGCAACAACTCCGGCTGAAATATCAAAGCAAAGACACCAGCCAGCAGAGTGGATAGGAACAGCGTAACGATAGAGGGTACTTTCCGTGCTATCAGTATTCCGGTTACAACAGGGACTATTAACAACCACGGAGTGATATGGAACTTTTCATTCAAAGCGGTTGCCACCTCCGCAATATGTTGTGTATTGCTGGCATCATGGGAAAGTCCTGCCACTGTGAAAATAATCAGCGTGATGATAAGAGACGGTACCGTAGTAATCATCATATAACGAATGTGACGGAACAGGGGAGTGTCTGTGATGGAAGACGCCAGGATAGTGGTTTCGGATAAAGGAGATATTTTATCCCCGAAGTATGCCCCCGAAATGATAGCTCCGGCAATCCATCCATCTTCAAAGCCTTGCGCCTTTCCGATACCCATCAATGCAATACCGATAGTGGCAATAGTGGTCCACGAACTTCCGGTCATTACAGAAATCAACGCGCAGATGATGCAGGTCGATGCCAGGAAGAAACTGGGATGGATAATTTGCATCCCGTAATAGATTAAAGTCGGTACTACTCCGCTAATCATCCAAATGCCACTTAACGCACCGATTATCAACAGAATGATGATGGCTGTTGCCACTCCGGCAATATTGTTGGTGATGGCGAGCTCGTAATCTTTCCAGGGAATCTTATAAAACACCATACCGATCAGGATACAAATGGCTGTAGTGGTAAGCAATGACACTTGACTACCGCCGCTTAGGGCATCACTGCCAAAGGTACGGATAGTGGCAAACAATAATAACACCAGTACAACAATCGGTATCAACGATACGAGGGGAGAGGGAGCTTTCTTCATCTTGATTCTTATAACCTTTTATTTATTTTCCGGCTACTGTTTGTTGATAGCCGTGCAAAGATACAACAAAAAAGAATGAAATCTTTTGCTTCAAAACATCAGGTAATAAAAATTATTAGATGTTTATATTTGATTGGAATATATAGGAGACGGCTCAACTGGCAAAAGTCTTGCGCCTGATCCACCAGTAACGGATGAAAAGCACTCCTGTCAGGATGAGGGCGATGGATAATCCGGTATAGAAAACAGAAATGAACGTTTCGGGCAGGAGGTGGAAGCTACGGATGGTGATTCCCAGGGAAATCATGAATATCATTGTAATCCAGCTTTTCACATCGAAGAAAGAGAACGGACAATTCCGGCGTTCTTTCTTTTGCTCGATTCGCTGGGTATGTTTATAATAGAGCCTTCTGAAAACCAATACGAAGAATAATAAGAAAACCACGGTGGCTTCTCCTATTTTGAACATCCAATCTTGGGAAGTGTTTAACCAGGTCACAATTCCTATTCGCAGAATATTGGCACCGGCTATAATCCAGACGGCACCGGCTGTGATAAGTAAGATTTGTCTGTTAACTCCGTATTTCATTGGCGTTTTATTGTAATAAACGGTTTGACCGTTCGTTTTGTTGACTCATTTCTTGTAGAAAATCGTAATTAATAAAGAAATCCCGGTTAAAACGACTCCGATACTGATAACTCCGTGCCAGCCATATAGTTGCCAAAAGCTGCCTGCCAGGAATGTTCCCATAGAACCACCGATAAAGTAAGTAGTCATGAACACTGTATTAATACGGTTCGAAGCACGCGGATTCAGTTCGAAGATACTTGTCTGGTTACTTAGCTGGATGCACTGCATTCCTATGTCAATGATGATGATTCCGGCAATGATGCCAACAAAGGTGTTTTCACCGACGAAGAATAACAACCAGGCAAAGAGAATCAAACCGCAGCCGATAAAGTTGAAGCGGCGTACACCTACTCGTTTTACGTATCTTCCGACAAAAGAAGCTGTCAAAGCCCCGGCCACTCCGCAAAGTCCCAGCATACCGATTACGTCGCTGTTGGCGAAGAACGGAGCTTGTCCCATTTTAAAAGCCAGACAGGACCACATGGCAAGGAGGGAACCGAAATTCAGTGCTGCCCGAATCGAATAAATGCGTAGTTGCGGATATTCTTTCACTAAGGCTAACAGAGATTTCATCAGGTCGCTATATTTTCCCTGGAAGTTGGTCTGAATATCGGGAAGGACTTTTAATACAACAATCGCGCAGATAAACATCATGCCTGCAGCGATGTGATACATTTCCCGCCAGCCAATCAGTTCACCGATAAATCCGCTGACGACACGTGAAGCCAGAATACCGGTCAATAGTCCTGATAAGACAATTCCTACGTTTCTGCCTTTATGTTCCGGACGGGAAAACTGGGCGGCTATGGGAATGAATATCTGTGGAATCATGGAACAGACTCCCGTGAGGAATGAAGCGATGAGTATCAGATGGAAGCTGTGTGTCAGGGCAATCGTCAAGAGGGAGAAGATCAGGACAGTGAAATTGACAAGGATGATTTTCTTTCGTTGATATAAGTCGCCTAAGGGGGTGATGAACAATAGTCCTGCTGCATAGCCTATTTGCGTGACCATGGCAATCAGGTTAGTTCTGAACTCTGATATGCCAAGTTCATGGCGTATCATATTTAATAGAGGTTGGATATAATAGATGTTGGCTACCGAGACACCTGCCACAATAGCAAGCGTCCAGAGGATGGATGCCGGTAGTCCTCCGTTTTCTTTTAATAGCTGTTTCATGCGGCAAAGATAATAAAATAAGATGTTTATTCGATAAAGAAGGTAGTGGAAACTGTGTTACCTTCTCCGTCTACTGCCGTCAGGGAATGTTTACCGGGAGCGGGTTGCAGGGAAATCTTGTGGAAATCCTGCGTTTGTGTCTGATAGGTGTCGTCAAGATGCCAAAAGATGGTTGCATTGGGATTGCTGTGTGCCAGTTCGACTGTGATAAACCCTTTACTGCCGTCCAATTGTTTGGGCAACTTGATATGGGCGTTCATCGGAGGGTAGATGAACTGCATGGATTGGAAAGAATCTTCTCCACAGCCGGCTTTGAAAGGTGGCAGTGGTTTGTATTCCGGATGGTGCTGCTTATAGTACCATTCCCATACAGGTGGCAGGGCAAACCATGATTTCTGAATGGTAGGTTCGGTATTTGCACAGTTTTCATAGATGCGGTGGCTTTCGTCAGCAGATAGAGTGACGAGATGATGGTAAGGACAAGCCTCTGTCCGTAATCCGGCAGGAAGAATCAATACGGTATCAGTTTCTTCACAGAAACGTCCTTTCAGATGACCGGACTGGCGGCATATTTCTGCATCAACGAAAACGCCTGTGGGACGTTCGAACCACGGTGAAGAAGGGAGGTAACTGAATATATCGAATAATACAGGACCGGCTGTTTGTGCACCAACCAATCCGGGCTTTCCTTCTCCGGTTGCATTGCCTACCCATACGCCTACTGTATAGCGCGGAGTCACCCCCACTGCCCACGCATCACGGAATCCGTAGCTGGTTCCGGTTTTCCATGCGATAGTTTGCATGGATGGAATTGATTTCCAGTCAATCTCTTCGGGACGGTTGACTTCTGTTAAGGCGGAGAGGGTGAGCCAAGCTGCTCCTGTTTTAGCCGAAGTGGTTTCTTCCGAATCCTCTTCTACGGAGAGAGGACTGGAGTTACTTTGTTCTCGTTTTTCCTGCTTGTTATGATTGCTTTTATGATTACGGCTTGTTTGCTTCGTATCATTGTTTATTTGCTCTGTATTTTCTGTTTCCAGTAGTATCTGTGCTTCCTTTCCTTGAGATACGGTCGGGGAGGGGCTGCTGGAAAGGCTTCGTCCCATTTGCGCATAGGCATTCGTTACATCCCATAATGTTGCTTCTGCACCTCCTAAAATCAGTGACAAACCATAATGAGAGGCTGCTCGATTGATAGTCTTGAATCCCATCTGTTGCAACAAATGGTGAAACTTGGGTACTCCATATCTTTGTAACATGGTTACAGCCGGGATATTCAACGAACGGGCAAGGGCTTCGGAAGCGGGGACTGCTCCTTCAAACTGCATACTGAAGTTTTGAGGAGTAAAGCCGTTGATATTAATCGGTACATCCGGCAACAGCATTTTTGGTAATAAACTTCCTTCCTGTAGCATGGCATTGTAGAGAAAGGGTTTTAAAATACTACCTGTACTTCTGGGAGCTTGGATCACATCTACCTGGCTTCCTCCTTGTTTACGGTCGAAATGTACATTTCCGCAGTATGCTACTACTTGATTGGTGGGAATGTCGATAACCAGAATTGCTAGGTTGCGGATATCACTTCGATTAAACTCGTTGCTCCACCGTTCTGCCAAACTCTCTATGTGGGTTTGTATCCCTCTGTCAATAGTTGAACGAGTATATAGCCCGTTTCTTTCCTGATAGAAGCGGCTGACTAGGTGGGGAGCTATTTGAGGAAGCGGATGCGGCTCGTCGGGTAACGGTTCGCTGACAGCTAATTCGTAGGTAGACGCATCGATAATCTCTTCTTCAAAAAGTTGCTTTAATAAACGGTCGCGTTTGGAAAGCAGTGTCTTTCGTCCTTTGGATAGATGAATCATGGCGGGGGCATTGGGCAGGACAGCCAGCATAGCCGATTCCGCCCATGATAAATTTTCGGCAGAATGACCGAAGTAACGCCAGGCAGCAGCATCCAATCCTACAACATTTCCTCCGAATGGTGCATGAGAGACATACATGGATAAGATTTCCTCTTTAGAAGCCCGAAATTCCAGACGGGTAGCCCATATCATTTCAACGACTTTCTCTCCGAGAGTTCTGGGCTTGTTCCGGGCGAGACGAATGGTTTGCATGGTAAGAGTACTTCCTCCGCTTACGACACGTTTGTTCTTTAAATTTTGATAGAGTGCCCTTCCGGTAGCTAACGGATTAACTCCCCAGTGGTGATAAAAGTGTTTGTCTTCAAAGGTAATGAGGCATTGCTTGATTTTTTCGGGTGTTGTCTTTCGGGGAGGAAACCGCCATTGACCGTCCGAGGCGATGCGTGCTCCCAATAATTCTTCATTTCGATCAGTCACAACGGTAGAGTAGGGTACATGAAACAGTTGCCGGGGAAGGCAAAAGATGTATCCTATTATCAAAAGAGTAATGCTTATAGTCATTACTTTCTTAGTGACAGATAATCGTTTGAAGAATTTTATAGGATTCATTTAAATATTAAAAGCTAAGAGACATATCTTTGTGACAAATAATTAAGTAAGAAATAATAAGGTACGAAATAATTAGGCACGGATTACGCGGTTTAAGTGAACGAGTAGAACCGTGAAATCCGTGTAATCCGTGCCTAATATTATCGACTGACAGTTGTTCTTCCTGCTTTGCTTCGTGCCTGTACGTTTACATCATACATCGCTTCACATTGAACGGCAGGGAGAATAAAGTTACCGGCATAGGTCGCTTGTAACCTGACAGTGAATACCTTTGTCTCACCGCGGCGCAGATTGAAATAGGTCAACACCCTGTCATCACGTATATCCTGATAGCTGTACTTGCTGACTGATTGACCGGAGCCGTCGGCTGCTACGTTTTCCGTTTTGGGAGCAACCATTCTTTCATTGTATATTTCCCAACCGGACGGTATGATATGCGTCAGTGCCAGATTAGTGTAATCGGAAGTACCGCTGATATTGGATATTGAGGTGATAGCCATAAAGTCAGTTCCCTGTATGATGTCATTGACAGAGAGCGGTGTACCGTTCAGGTTAGCATATCTTATATCCATGCGGAGGTTATCGCTGATAGCCGGTAACGTATCGTTTAATAACTGCGTACGTGTGATAAGGTCTACGCTAAGCGCTCCCTTTCCTTGATTCTTCACAGAAACAGTGCCGGATTTTGGAGTGGTAGCGATCTCTTTTTCAAACACAGCTTTGGCTGATTTTACAGCAGGCTGCTGTTTATCGTTCCATGACCACACAAAATCCAGTGTGCCTGACAGCTTTTCTGCCAGACGTCCCATTGCCATCAGAGCAAAAGCGGTAGATTGTGTACTGAACCAATCCTCTTGTGATAGATTCTTAGAAACGACTTTCGCTTGTTGTAAAGCATCCCGTTCCCGGTTCATCAGGATGAGTGTTTCCAAAATCATTGCTTCGTCACGATCGGAAGAACCGTAAATCTGATTCATGGAAGAGTAGGGGTTCACCGTTGTTTCTACATTATACACAAGTTCTTCAGCCGGTTTCATCTTTCCGGTCAGTGCGTATGCGGCTGCCAGTCTCCATTTGGCCTGAATAGATAATCCGGTCTGTTCTTTCATTCGGTTCATGGCTCCATATTCCGGTACTCCTGCCAATGCAAGGGTATATAAACGGAAGGCTTGTTGCAATTCCGACTGCCATTGCTGCCAACCGCTTGCTTCCTGCGGCATACGCCAGTTTTGTGCGGCTGCACGTTGGAAGCGCTTCCACTTGTTCAGTACGTTCGCATGAACGGCATATCCTTTTTCTTGCGCCAGCGTCAGGAACATTCCTGCATAAGAACTGATCCATTCGTCGGCAACAGCATTCCCCGGCCAATATACAAATCCGCCGTTGGGGAGCTGACGACCATAAATCTGCCGGATAGCTTCCTGTACATTCGTCTTTATCTTTTCGGCTTCCGTCTTATCTATCGTCTTGAATTGAGCGACAAACAGAAGAGGCAGAGCCTTGGAAGTCAACTGCTCCGTGCAATGGTGCTGATAATTGTATAAGAAGTCGAACCGACGGCTGATATCTACCGAAGGTATGCGGGATACTTCCAGCTTGATCTGATTATTTGTGGAAGAACTGCTTAGGTTGTATGACAATTCTTTGCTTTGTCCGGCTTCTATCCATTGACTGTTGCGCAGGGTTACTACCGGATTCGGATTGCGTACGTCTATTTCAATGGTTTCTTTGGTTTGTTGTCCGCCGCCATTTGCTGTCAGGTGGATTGTAGCCTTTCCGGTTTTGCTGCCTGTTTTTAAGGTAAAGAAGACAAGCTGGTCTCCCGGTTGGGTGAATTTGAGCGATTGTTGGTTAGCTCCTACAATCTGTACTCCTCCACCGGATACCTGAAGTGATACGGTCACATTCTTCACTTGATTCTCCATCGCAAAGATATTGACCGGAACGGTAATTTCTTCCTGAATACTAAGCACACGGGGCAAAGTAGACAACATCATCAATGGAGTTCGTACGAAGGCAGTCTTTTCCGCATTGCCATAAGCACCGTCCTGTCCGGCAACCACCATGGCACGTACCGAACCCACATACATCGGAAGTTTCAATGTATGCGTCTGGCTCTTTCCTTTTCCCAGATAGAAAGGACCTATAAACTTGACTACCGGTTTAAAACGGTTTGCTTTAGCATCGGCAGGTTTCAGTGTGGCGTCTCCACCTGTGCTGAAAAGCGAACTGTAGCTTCCGGAAGAAGCTCCCAATACATTATCATACATATCCCATGTCCGGATGCCAAGCGCTTCGCGTGAATAGAAATCATTCCATGGGTCCGGTGTCTTGAAGTTGGTAAGATCCAATAAACCGTCGTCTACGATCGCCAATGTATAAGTCATCGGTTTACCGCTCTTTTCGCTGACGGTTACGTTGAAGTTGGTTTCCGGGCGTAACACTTCCGGCATCTGTATCTGCGGTTGCAATACTGTCTGACTGTTAGTGACAAATACCGGAACAACGCCGTACATACGGATAGGCAGGTCATTGACTGTTTGTGCGTGAGGCTGTAACAGACTGATATGCAAATATACGTTCGGAGTCATCTCCGGCGTAATCTTGAATGTATATTTCGTATCTCCTCCGTTGGAGACTTCTATCCATTCCTGACGCAAAACTGTCGAACCGTTTTCAATGGATACCAGTGCACGTCCTCCCGCTGCCGCAGGAATAATGGCTGTGGCTGTTTCTCCAATTTCGTATGAATCTTTGTTCAGAGAGAAAGCAAGCATCTTGATGCCGCTGGGATCTGTTTTGCTCGAACGTCCGCGCCATTCCGGCCAGTCTATATAAACGGTTCCTCCGGTGGCATGTCCGCTCTCTTTGTCTTTTACGTAAACCAGGTAGCGTCCCCATGATGGATAATCGACGCGGAACTTGAAGGATGCTTTTCCGCCTCTTGTCTGTAAGTTGCCGCTGGCAACAGGTGTGATGGAACTGTTGTTGATGTAAGTGCCAAAAGATTCACCGCTGTTCTCCCACCACCAGCTCCAGCCGATGCGGTATATTTTGTATTCCAGATTAGTACGGTTCACTAACTGTCCCTGCGTGTTTACAGTCACAATATCGAATACGTGATCTTTGTCCGTTTCAATATATTTGCCTTTCGGTTGGTTCAAGTTGATACCGACGTAAGATGTAAATGGCGAGAACGGGATTGTTTGGGTGTAGATGCTGGCATCTCCTCCCGGTTCGAATACACGGGTGGTGAAAGTTGCATTCAACATACCCGGTGCTTCGGTTGCAGTCGGAACTTTCAGTGTGACGCTGGCTTTTCCTTCTGCATCCAGTGTACCGTCAAATACATCTGTTTTGATAGTCGTGAAATCCGTAGCCGGATTATTGAAGATATATTGTCCGTACTTCTTAAACTGTGTATTCACTTTAGATAAAGACATTTCTATTTTAGCTTTCAATTTGGAGGCAGTGGCTCCTGTCAACCAGGTCGAAGTGAGTGGGGCGTAGATATCTTTGTCCGTAGCTTGAAGAACCTTTGGCAATGCCAGGTTTATTTTCAAGCGGTTGGGCTTTATGGTTTCGATGCGCAGACCTTTGTGGAAGGTGGTTCCTCCTACCTTAATATATGCATTCCAGAGTCCGGTCGGATCTGTAGCCTGTGTCGGAACGTCGAATGTGTAAAATCCGTTCATTCCTTGCGTTGAAATCATTTTGGTGTAGAACTGTCCTCTCGGATTATATATTTCCAGTGCTACGGGATGCTTGTCGGGGATTCTCTTTTCGCGGTCCTCCAATATAAAGGAAATGTGCAATGTGTCTCCCGGTCGCCATACTCCTCTTTCGCCATATATGAATCCTTTCAATCCCTTTTGAATATCTTTTCCTCCTACATCGAATCTGCTGACGGACTGTTCTTCACCGTCTACGACACGCACATACGCCTTTTGCTTTTCCGATTCTGCCACGATAATGAAAGGTACGCCTTTCGGAGTGATTTCAACGAACCCGTCTCCATTGGTCTCTCCCTTTCCTATGGGCTGTAACTGGAAGTTATATGCTGTTACTTGTGCTTTCCCTATCGGTTTGGTGTCCAAAATATTGCTTACGGCAATCCATAGTTTGTTCAGTGAATTCCGTTTTACAATCATTCCTAGATTGGAAGCAAACACATTACATGCAGCAATTCGGTCTGAATTCATATAATAAGATGGATGGCATGGATTGTCGCGTTCCGTCCATCGGTACACGCTCCAGTCCATTGTTCCTCCGTTGTAATAATAGTAAGCTTCGGGCGTATTCCAGATGGCTTCATCTTCTTCTGACAAGACACTTCCGCTTACTTTGATCAACCCGTCGGATGTGTTACTGTCGGCAAATTTCATATCCTGATTCTCGTTTCCTCCACAAGGATAAGCGGAGTATTCCTGACGGAATGAAAGTATGACACGGTATATGGCACCCGGCTCCTGATGAATCAACCCGGCAAGATCTATTGAGTAATCTCCCCAATGATGAATGTCTTTGGAAGCATCTTTGGCAAGCCACAATGTTTTTTTGTAAACCAGTCTTCCCGAGCGGCGTAGTTCATTGGCCGAGGCGAGCGAATTGGTTTGCATAAACATCAATACATTATTCTCGAAGACGCGGATCACGCTCAAATCCACAGCATATAGATTGACTGCTCTGAAAGGAATAATCAGACTTTTCGAATCGGGCAGGATAGCGGCGGAGGTAGACATTTCTACCTGTGGTTTCAGACTTACTTCACTGAACGAGATCGTATGAGAAGTTCCCAGCGCTTTACCTTGACTGTCTTTGACTCCTTCATGGATATTCAACGTCAGTTTGTTCTGTGTGTTTGCTTCGAAATAGATAAAGACTCTGTTTTCGCTGATTTGGAAGATAGATGAGGAGACTTCCGGAATCTCAATCAGTCCTTTTAAATCCTGGGTAGTGGATAAAGGAGCGGAGAAAACAATCTCAATTCCGTTTTCCGGTTGTTCAATGCGTTCGGCAGACATAAAACGGAAGCAATCTTTAGCCGGTATCAGCACTTCTTCGCTTTGTTTGCGGTCAATGCCGGCTGGGTTACCATTGGCTGTAATGGTCAATGGGTAATCATCAGCTTCTCTGGGTATTTGTCTGATGTTGAACTGATACCGGGTAAGGTTGTCTGTCGCGGTGACTTCTACCGGATAACTCTTCTTGCCATCGCTGGCAGTCAGCATCTTTTCCACTTCCTCTTTTTTCACTACATCGCTGAAGCGTATTTCTCCTTTAATATTTATTTCATCCGGTTGGGTAGCTGTAATTGGTAACGACTCCAACTGCAAAGTGAAGTTACGTTCCTGCACACGGAATGAGAAGTTGAACTCTTTTAGTTTTTTGTCCACTTCGATGAAGTCTCCCAGTTGGAAAGTTCCTTCGTAGAGCGTTCCCGGTTTCAATGTTCCTTCTTCCGGCACAAACTCAATGGTGTTGTTGCTTACCCAGTATGCTTTTCCTTTTAATGAAGGGGAAAAGCTGAACGGATTGTTTTTTAACTCACTGTTCAGATCCACCATGGGTTGGTCATGGGTCAACTCTATGCGTATGGTTGAATTCTGTGAAATAACTCCTCCCGTATACGCATTTACATACGGTGCATAATCGGCAGAAGGAATGATGTCTTTTTGAGTACGTGTGCATGAATATAGGCCCACAGTCATCATGATAAGTAGGAGTAGTCCGGTAGCACTAATGCTACGTGTAGTCTTTGTTAGTCCCATAGCGATGAGTTTTTTTATAGTTCAACAAACAAATATACAGTTTTTATGCTAAATCCTTTGTTATTCTGATTATTTTTGCAAGTTCTTAATCAATTTATTTATGGGGAAAAAGAAAGAATACAAAGAGGCCAATCGACGATTTCTGAAAAAGCTGTCATTTCAGGAAGGTGTTTTTGCGTTGCCGTGTGGAATTTATTACAAAGTTTTGGAAACTGGTGAAGGTACGATTTCTCCGGGTGCGCGGAGTATTGTTACCGTGCATTACAAAGGAAGTCTGATTGATGGCCGGGTATTTGATAATTCTTATGAACGTACTTGTCCCGATGCCTTACGTCTTAGTGATGTAATAGAAGGATGGCAGGTAGCACTTCAGAAAATGCACGTTGGAGATAAATGGATTATCTATATACCTTATGCAATGGGATATGGTATTAAATCTTTTGATTCTATTCCTGCTTACTCGACATTGATATTCGAAGTGGAACTGCTTGGAGTTGCATAGAGTATAAAAATGAGCTATATATAATCAGATGCATGGATATTTTTCTTTTAGCTTCTTTATAAAGGATTTGCTTTTGCAAAGGTAGCTAAAAGTAGAAATATCCGGTAATAAAAATATGCAGCTTTGGAGACATTTAATAATGCTGACCTATCTTATATTTTCTTTATGTCCTTGACAGAATCATCTTTTGCCAATTCTTTAATCTCTTTATTCAAAAACACGGAAAGTATAGTTCTTACTACAACTACTCCGCCCAAGATCGCCAGTTCATCCAAAGTAGGATCAACTACAGTTTTCAGTATGTCGGATGCGATAAGGAATTCCAGTCCTAGTAAGAGGTAACTGCCGAAATCTGCTCTAAGTTGCCGGATATTATTAATAGTATAAGTTCCGTTGAACCGTTTTATCTCATTGCGCAGGAAGGCAACGAAACCAACGAGCACACCATAGGTCACAATCAGTAGACTGATGACACTGATGATAGTGGCGAGTGTATTTAAGAATGTGAGTAGCATTGTTGTATAATGTTTAGTATCTGTTATATAAACAAGTGAAGTTGTATAATAGTTCTCAAATAGAACTTTCGTTAGGATTGAGCTCTCAATCTAATTGTATATCAATAAAATACAAATCTCCATCTATTCCATAAAGTATCGCCTGTGTACTTAAAGTTGTTCAGCTTTACAACTATATCTTCATCTCCTGTATAGACTCATTTTCTCCATCTTTACTTAAGAATTCTATATTCAAATTAGAGGGGGGATCCATAAATCGTCTGAATTGGCAAATGAAATTAACTCTTCAATTTGCCTTCTCTTATAGCTCTCTGTTGATCCAAACGTTCTTGTTGCTTCCTTTTTTCTTCTAATGAGGCTGGCTACTTGCTCCATAATGCTATTGACTTGCGAGTACGCTCTATCCATTGCTTGTGAAATTCGTTGATGTATTCCATAATTTTATTGATTATGAGCTTATGCAGATATGGTTATTAGGTTTATATCCAACAAAGTTCAGTTGATAAATTAGCATTGTTATATAATAATTCTTTGGTGTTTATGCCAATATCTTTTAATAAATATAGAATGGAAACGCTATTCCAAAAGTTTTTGTTTTTAAATAAAAATAGGAGAGTGCTGTATTGAGCACTCTCCTTATGTATAAAAGTAATAAATTACTTACCCAAAGCCTGAGCTATGTCAACAGCACAAGCTACTGTACAACCTACCATCAGGTTGTTACCAATTCCCAGGAATCCCATCGTTTCTACGTGAGCAGGAACAGATGAAGAACCAGCGAACTGAGTGTCTGAGTGCATACGCCCCATCGTATCTGTCATACCGTATGAAGTAGTGACACTGCATCCCTATAATTCAATCAAATTAATCGTAAATGATTGTTTTACAGGTTAATATTGAAATGTTTTAAAGAACGCTCCAGATTATAAATCTCTCTGCTTTGAATAAATGGTCGTGAATAAGTCACAAACCTTATATATTTAGTAATGCTGTTACTTCATTTTTTAGTTTTGGTAAATGATTAATAACCATACTCCAAAGTATATCTACGGATAGACTATCATAGCCATGTATGATATAATTCCTGGCATCTACTATTTTACGAGAATTGGTTATAGCTATATCTTTATCAACTTTTAGTATTCTATTCATAGCTTCACCAATAATTTCTATGTTTCTTTCAACGGCTCGTCTAAGGCATAGGTTACTATAGAAGTCATCATAAACTTTAGGAGCATTGCCGAAGAAACTTTCTACTTCTTCAATGGCAGTTAGAATATCTTGCAAGTGTTTCTTTATTAACTCATCCATAGATTAAAGTTTTAGTTGCATCCACATTCTTCTTCAAATATGGATTCTTAATAGTCTGTTCTTCCAGTAAATCTACTTTTCTACCAAACAAATTTTCTAAAGCATATTTGAAATCAAAGAAATTATCAAAGTAATCGCTTACTTCTGCCTTATTAAAATCGACAACTAAATCAACATCGCTGTTGTCATTAAAACGACTCGTAAGAACAGAACCAAAGACAAATAATTTATGTACCTTATGTTTTTTGCATAGGTCAATTATCTTTTGGATATTATTTTCAATCAGCTTCATAGGTGTATCTCCTTTCAATGCAAAGATAATTAATAACTCTTACTTTAACAAGGTATCATTAGGGATAGTTGTATTAATACTCTACTTTTTTTGCATTGGACTAATAAATACTTTCTTTTTTAGTTTAAAGTAGTATCTATATCCATCTTAGTAAAGTGAAATCAGTATTAGGTAGGAATACAAAACTAAACTATATTAGAAAGGTAGGAGAGAGGTAAATCAGCAGTTCAACCTACGAACATACTGAAAATAAAAATCCCCATAACCTTATCAGTTACAGGGATTTACTATATGGTAATTATTTGAATTACTTACTCAAGGCCTGAGCTACGTCAACAGCGCAAGCCACTGTACAACCTACCATAGGATTGTTACCAATTCCAAGGAATCCCATCATTTCTACGTGAGCAGGAACTGAGGATGAACCGGCGAACTGAGCGTCTGAGTGCATACGACCCATCGTATCTGTCATACCGTATGAAGCAGGACCGGCAGCCATGTTATCCGGGTGAAGAGTACGACCTGTACCACCACCTGAAGCTACAGAGAAATATGGTTTACCAGCAAGAACACGTTCTTTCTTGTAAGTACCTGCAACTGGATGTTGGAAACGAGTCGGGTTAGTAGAGTTACCTGTGATAGATACGTCTACACCTTCTTTCCACATGATAGCTACACCTTCGCGAACGTCGTCAGCACCATAACATTTTACTTTTGCACGAGGACCGTCAGAGTAAGCGATTTCGCGAACAACTTTCAGTTCACCAGTAAAGTAATCGAATTGAGTCTGAACGTATGTAAAGCCGTTGATACGAGAGATGATCTGAGCAGCGTCTTTTCCAAGACCGTTCAAGATACAACGCAACGGTTCTTTACGTACTTTGTCTGCTTTAGCAGCGATTTTGATAGCACCTTCAGCAGCAGCGAAAGATTCGTGACCTGCCAGGAAAGCGAAACATTTAGTTTCTTCACGCAGCAACATAGCAGCAAGGTTACCATGGCCGATACCAACTTTACGGTCGTCAGCTACAGAACCCGGGATGCAGAATGCTTGCAGACCGATACCGATAGCTTCAGCAGCTTCAGCAGCGTTTGTGCAGTTTTTCTTAAGAGCAATGGCAGTACCTACTACATAAGCCCATTTTGCGTTTTCAAAACAGATAGGCTGAGTTTCTTCACACGTTTTATAAGGATCAAGTCCGGCAGCTTCGCAGATAGCGTTAGCTTCTTCGATGTCTTTGATGCCGTTAGCGTTCAAGGCTTCAATGATACCTTTGATACGACGGTCTTGGCTTTCGAATTTTACTTCTCTAATCATAGTTTTCTTTCCTCCTTATATTATTCGTGACGTGGATCAATAGATTTAACTGCTCCCTGTTCTGCTGTTACGCGTCCATAAGTACCTGTAACTTTCTTCAAAGCTTCGTTAGCATCAGTACCTTTCTTGATTTCGTCCATGAACTTACCCATGTGTACGAATTCGTATCCGCAGATTTCGTCGTTCTTGTCCAAGAAGATTTGTTTGATATAACCTTCTGCCATTTCAAGGTAACGAGGACCTTTAGCCAAAGTACCATAAAGAGTACCTACCTGGCTACGCAGACCTTTACCCAAGTCTTCCAAACCTGCACCGATAATCAAACCACCTTCAGAGAAAGCTGATTGAGTACGTCCGTATACGATTTGCAAGAAAAGTTCGCGCATTGCAGTATTGATAGCGTCGCAAACAAGGTCAGTGTTCAATGCTTCAAGGATCGTTTTTCCCGGAAGAATTTCAGCAGCCATAGCAGCAGAGTGAGTCATACCGGAACATCCGATAGTTTCAACTAAAGCTTCCTGAATGATACCTTCTTTAACGTTCAGTGTCAGTTTACAAGCACCTTGTTGAGGAGCGCACCAACCGATACCGTGTGTCAAACCAGAAATATCAACGATTTCTTTAGATTTTACCCATTTGCCTTCTTCGGGTATGGGAGCCGGTCCGTGGTTAGGGCCCTTCTTTACAACACACATGTGTTCCACTTCGTGTGAATAAGTCATAATTAGCTCTTTTTTTAGTGATATAATTAAAAATACGTAGTCACGATTCTCTAAATCGCCCACAAAGGTAGTCGATTTATTTGTTTCTGCAAATCGCCTTTTATTACTTTTTTGTGAAAAGAGACAAATCTGTTTACGTTTTTTCGTCGTTTGTAAAGTCGGGATTGCATTTGTGAAAGATTGAGACCGCGAGAACTATCTATCCTGTGCTTTGTTGTTATTAGAAAAAGAAAATTTATGGAACTGAATCAGATAGATATACATTATTTAATAGCGGCAATTTGCGTTATTTCATCTGCGCTTGTGTTTTATACGATAGGTGTTTGGGGAGAACGTCTTCAAAGGAAATTAAAGTTTTGGCATATCATTTTCTTTCTTCTCGGGTTGCTGGCCGACACGGTGGGTACAAGCCTGATGGAGCATATTGCCGAACTGACTCATCTGCATGACGAAATGCATACGGTGACAGGGGCAATTGCTATTCTTCTGATGTTTGTACATGCGTTATGGGCGATATGGACCTATGTGAAGGGAACGCCTATAGAAAAGAGACATTTTAATCGTTTCAGCATTGTAGTTTGGTGCATTTGGCTTATACCTTATCTAATAGGAGTTTATTTGGGGATGCGATTACATGTATAATAAATAGCCTGAATAGAGCCGGCTATTCATAAATCACCTTACAATATTCTTGTCGGCTGACGATAGCCGGCGATTCGGACAACTATCGTTGTCTGATTAGCCGACTGGAGTTGACTGGATAGCCGACTGGAGTCGTCTGTTATTAAACAGTTGCTTTCCGTTCGGGATATATATGCTATTTGCCTGTTTCTATTAATATAGCAAGTATTGGTTCTCACTATGTGGTGAAACTGTGAAATACATATTCTGTGAAGGATGTGAATACCGTGTTTTATATGATTTGTTCACAGGAAGTGTCTGTAAATGAGTTGATATGCGTCGTGTGAAGGCAGTGGAGGATAGATAATGAAGTTAAGACAGGTAAGATTGTGTAAGGATTATTACTGGATGTAGAATAAAATTCGTAGCTTTGCTGCATAATTTATATAAGAAAGTTATGATCGAAGTTGTAGAATCTACTTTGCAAAAGGCTGCGGGTGAAGGAATGGATGAATTTATCCAGGCGTTTACAGATAAATATAAAGAGATTATCGGTGGCGAACTAACCGCCGAAACAATGCCTCTGCTGACAGGGGAACAACATTCTTTGCTGGCTTATCAGATTTTTCGTGATGAGGTGATGGCGGGGGGATTTTGCCAATTGATTCAGAATGGTTATGGTGGCTATATATTTGATAATCCGTTTGCGAAAGTGATGCGTTTATGGGGAGCGGAAGAGTTTTCGAAATTAGTTTATAAGGCTAAGAAAATCTTTGATGCCAACCGGAAAGACTTGGAAAAGGAACGGACGGATGATGAATTTATGGCTATGTACGAGCAATATGAAGCTTTTGATGACTTGGAAGAAGCCTATTTAGAAATGGAAGAACAGGTCACAGCATTGATTGCAAGCTATGTAGATGAACATTTGGAACTTTTTGCAAAAATAATAAAGTAACGGATGCAGTATTTTTTAAGTACTTGCATTTATTAATTATGAATTAGAATTTATATCTTTGCAAAATCTAAAAAATATGTTTATGAAACAAGTGAAATTTTTCTTGGTGGCTTTGATGGCTGTGGTTATGGGTATGTCAGTTACTTCTTGTATGAATGGAGATGATAACCACAATGTTACAATGACTGTTCCTGTTAAGTATAATTATGGATCATTTTTGATGGGTGATGGAACTACGAAGTTGGTGCCAACTACAGAGTTGGGCTTTTTGGATGGAAATATGTTTATAATTTCATGCCAATATGACCAATCACAGGTGACAGCAAACAGTACTAATATACCAGTTACTTTGCTATCTACTCCGCTTTGTATTGACCCTAAAGGTAATGAAACTTTGACTTACACAAAAACGGAACCTACTAATCCTCTTTATTCATTGGATAAGCAACAGTCAAGTTTAGTTTATTATGATAAAAATACGATTGTTTTGACAATGCCATATTGGGTGAAAGTTACAAACTCTAGCGTTGAAGATTCAGAAGTAAAGAAACATTCATTTGTTCTTTCCTATGATCCTGACATAAAAGCTACTGATACTAAACTAAAATTATATATTAGTCACGTTGTTGATGATGCAGAAGGTGAGACTGTTACTCGTTCTAATTTTACGTATGCTTATAGAGCTTATTCTATTAGGACTGCTCTTGAAGCATTTAAAACAGCAACAAGTGGTAAATTGCCGAAATACTTGGAACTGACAGCTGAAACCAATAATTCGAAAGATGAATTGAAAGAAGCGAATGGAGAAACTTCGGTTGAATATGATTACGCATTTACAGAATAACATTGAACTACAAAGAACTATTTAACATAGCAATGAAATTGATTTCCTCTCCGGCCAAGGCCTGGGAGGAAATTTCTATGGAAGAGGATAGGCGAAAAGTATTTATGGCTTTTGTCTATCCTATGATTGGTTTATGCGGTCTGTCCGTATTCATCGGTTCGTTATTGACGAATGGGTGGGGAGGTCCGCAAAGTTTCCAGATAGCTATGACCAATTGTTGCGCCGTAGCTGTAGCCTTGTTCGGTGGCTATTTTCTGGCAGCTTATGCCATCAATGAAATGGGAACAAGGATGTTTGGCATGCATAGTAATATGCCGTTGACACAACAGTTTGCAGGATATGCATTGGTTGTGTCTTTCCTGCTTCAGATAGTAACCGGACTATTACCTGATTTTAGAATTATTGCTTGGTTGCTGCAGTTCTACATCGTCTATGTGGTATGGGAGGGAGTTCCTATACTGATGGGAGTAGAAGAAAAACAACGATTAAAATACACCCTTTTGTCGTCTGTATTGTTAATACTATGTCCGGCAGTGATACAGATCGTGTTTAATAGACTGACGGCTATACTTAATTAATGAGTAAAGATGAAACAACCTCCTGTAAATATAAAGAATAAACGGGCTACGTTTGATTACGAGCTGATAGATACCTACACAGCAGGTATTGTATTGACCGGTACGGAAATAAAGTCCATTCGTTTGGGAAAAGCCAGTCTGGTAGATACGTTTTGCTATTTTACGAAAGGCGAATTGTGGGTGAAGAATATGCACATTGCCGAATATTTCTATGGATCGTACAATAACCATACGGCACGTAGAGAGAGGAAGTTGTTGCTTAGTAAAAAAGAATTGGAGAAACTTCAGCGGGAGATGAAAAATCCCGGCTTTACGATTGTTCCTGTACGCTTGTTTATCAATGAAAAAGGTTTGGCGAAACTGGTAGTCGCTTTGGCGAAAGGTAAGAAAGAATACGATAAACGAGAATCTATAAAGGAGAAAGACGACCGTAGAGATATGGCAAGAATGTTCAAGCGGTAAGTAAAAACCGCTATAAGATAAACGCCGGACTGCGAAGTGTCTGGCAGAAGATGGCAGAGTAGGTATTTAGGTATTAATGTGATAGGGTAATGAAAAAGACAATTTCTCAAGTCGTATCCGAGCGCATCCTTATTCTGGATGGGGCAATGGGTACAATGATTCAACAATATAACCTCAAGGAAGAAGATTTTCGTGGTGAACGGTTTGCGCATATCCCCGGACAGTTGAAAGGGAATAACGACTTATTGTGTCTTACACGTCCCGACGTGATTCAGGATATTCATCGTAAATACCTGGAAGCAGGTGCGGATATCATCGAAACCAATACATTCAGTTCGACTACAGTTTCTATGGCTGATTATCACGTAGAAGAATACGTGCGTGAGATGAATCTGGCAGCCGTAAAACTAGCCCGTGATCTTGCCGACGAGTACACTGCAAAGAATCCCGATAAACCGCGTTTTGTAGCCGGCTCTGTAGGCCCAACCAATAAAACCTGCTCTATGAGCCCGGACGTGAACAATCCGGCTTATCGTGCTTTGAGTTACGACGAACTGGCTGCATCCTATCAGCAACAGATGGAAGCAATGCTTGAAGGTGGCGTAGACGCCATTCTGATCGAAACAATCTTTGATACCCTGAATGCTAAAGCTGCTATTTTTGCAGCCGAACAAGCAATGAAAGCAACAGGTGTCGAAGTGCCTGTCATGTTATCTGTAACGGTGTCTGATATTGGCGGACGAACATTGTCCGGCCAGACATTGGACGCATTTCTTGCTTCCGTGCAACATGCCAATATCTTTTCTGTCGGTTTAAACTGTTCTTTCGGAGCCCGCCAATTGAAACCATTCCTTGAACAACTGGCAGCTCGTGCACCTTATTATATTAGCGCCTATCCGAATGCCGGATTACCGAATAGCCTGGGTAAGTATGACCAGACACCTGCTGATATGGCTCACGAAGTGAGAGAATATATCGAAGAAGGACTAATCAATATCATTGGCGGCTGTTGTGGAACGACGGATGCCTATATTGCCGAATATCCCGCCCTCGTGAAAGGTGCTAAACCACACGTCCCTGCTCTTGCACCGGATTGTATGTGGCTTTCCGGACTTGAACTATTGGAAGTCAAACCGGAAATTAACTTTGTAAATGTCGGCGAACGTTGCAACGTAGCCGGTTCTCGTAAGTTTCTTCGTCTGATAAACGAAAAGAAATATGATGAAGCTCTCTCCATCGCCCGTCAACAAGTGGAAGATGGTGCCTTGGTGATTGACGTCAATATGGATGACGGACTGTTGGACGCAAAGACAGAGATGACTACTTTCCTGAATCTTATCATGTCCGAACCGGAAATAGCCCGTGTTCCGGTAATGATTGACTCTTCCAAATGGGAAGTGATTGAAGCCGGCCTGAAATGTCTGCAAGGAAAGTCAATCGTTAACTCCATTTCTCTGAAAGAAGGCGAGGACGTTTTCCTCGAACATGCCCGTATCATCCGCCAATATGGAGCGGCCGCCGTCGTAATGGCTTTTGATGAGAAAGGTCAGGCAGATACAGCCGCCCGTAAAATAGAAGTTTGCGAACGGGCTTACCGTCTTTTGGTAGATAAAGTAGGTTTTAATCCTCATGATATTATTTTTGACCCCAATGTACTTGCCGTAGCTACGGGGATCGAAGAACATAATAACTATGCCGTAGATTTCATTGAAGCTACCGCATGGATCAAAAAGAATCTTCCGGGTGCTCATATTAGCGGAGGAGTCAGTAACCTTTCTTTCTCTTTCCGTGGCAATAATTATATCCGTGAGGCGATGCACGCTGTATTCCTTTATCATGCCATTCAGCAAGGAATGGACATGGGAATTGTGAATCCGGGTACTTCCGTGTTATATAGTGATATCCCGACCGATGTATTGGAAAAGATAGAAGATGTCGTCTTAAATCGTCGTCCGGACGCAGCGGAACGTCTGATAGAATTGGCGGAATCGCTGAAAGCAACTATGAGCGGAACTGCCGGACAACCAGCCGCCAAACAAGATGCGTGGAGAGAAGAATCCGTTCAGGAACGCTTGAAATATGCCTTGATGAAAGGAATCGGAGATTTCCTTGAACAGGATTTGGCGGAAGCATTGCCGCTTTATGATAAAGCAGTCGATGTGATTGAAGGCCCGTTGATGGATGGAATGAATTATGTAGGTGAGTTGTTTGGTGCCGGTAAGATGTTTCTTCCCCAAGTTGTGAAGACTGCCCGTACGATGAAAAAAGCCGTAGCTATCCTGCAGCCGATTATCGAATCGGAAAAAGTGGAAGGAAGCGCCGCGGCTGGAAAAGTGTTGCTGGCAACTGTAAAGGGCGATGTGCACGATATTGGAAAAAATATTGTAGCGGTGGTGATGGCTTGCAATGGTTATGATATTGTAGACTTGGGAGTGATGGTGCCGGCGGAAACCATTGTGCAGCGTGCCATTGAAGAAAAAGTGGATATGATTGGATTGAGTGGTCTGATTACTCCCTCTTTGGAAGAAATGGCGCATGTGGCTTTGGAACTCGAAAAAGCAGGACTGGATATTCCTCTTCTGATTGGTGGGGCTACTACATCGAAAATGCATACAGCATTGAAGATTGCTCCTGTCTATCACGCTCCGGTGGTACATCTGAAAGATGCTTCCCAGAATGCAAGTGTTGCTTCCAAATTATTGAATCCACAGCTGAAAGCCGAATTGGTGAACGAACTGAATAGCGAATATGAGGTGCTTCGTGAAAAAAGCGGTCTGCTGAAACGTGAAACGGTTTCATTGGAAGAGGCGCAGAAAAATAAGTTGAATCTGTTTTAAATAGTATCACAATGAAAAAGATTTTCTCTTTCTTATGTCTGATTGCAGCAATAGTTGTTGCTATGAGCGCATGTTCTTCTACCAAAGAAGAAAAAGGAACGTCCGAAACCGGAAATGCTGCTTTGGATAATATCTTCGCACGTAAAAGTGTGCGTACTTATCTGAATAAGGGAGTGGAGAAAGAGAAAATAGACTTGATGCTTCGTGCCGGAATGGCTGCCCCTTCGGGTAAAGATGTCCGTCCTTGGGAGTTTATAGTAGTATCCGACCGTGCCAAACTGGATTCAATGGCTGCTGCGCTTCCTTATGCAAAGATGTTAACCCAAGCCCGTAACGCTATCATTGTCTGCGGAGATTCTGTACGTTCGTCTTATTGGTATTTGGATTGTTCAGCAGCAGCGCAAAATATTCTGCTGGCTGCCGAAAGTCTGGGACTGGGGGCTGTATGGACGGCTGCCTATCCTTATGAAGACCGTATGCAGGTGGTACGCAAATATACCAATCTACCTGATAATATCCTTCCGCTTTGTGTCATTCCTTTCGGCTATCCGGCTACAAAAGAGAACCCGAAACAGAAATTTGACGAGAAAAAGATACATTATAATCAGTATTAGTAAGCAAAAGTTTTGTCTTTTCAATAATTTCCTTACATTTGCAACGCTAATTAAAATCTGATACGCAAATGTTTGGAATAGACGACCCTTTTATAATTCTGCCTTACCTTCTTTCAGTGGTATGTGTGATCTTTGCTGCCTGGTTTGGGCTGAAGTATTGGAATAAGGACGACGAAAAAGACGAAACTCGATGAATACATTTACACTCGGCTTGATTGTGATAGGATATCTCCTGTCACTTGCTTACCTCGGCTTTTTGGGATACAAGAAAACAACGAATACCAGTGACTATCTGGTAGGCGGACGTCAGATGAATCCTATTGTTATGGCACTTTCTTACGGTGCTACGTTTATCTCTGCATCTGCTATTGTAGGTTTTGGAGGAGTGGCGGCAGCTTTCGGAATGGGTATTCAGTGGCTCTGTTTCCTGAATATGTTTATTGGGGTTGTCATTGCTTTTATCTTTTTCGGTTTACGCACCCGGCGTATGGGTGCAAAACTGAATGTGAGCACTTTTCCTCAATTATTAGGGTGTCATTTTCGTTCCCGTAATATACAGGTATTTATTGCTGCTGTTATTTTTGTCGGAATGCCGCTTTATGCAGCAGTTGTGATGAAAGGTGGAGCTGTATTTATCGAACAGATCTTTCAGATTGATTTCAATATCTCTTTGTTGATATTTACATTGGTTATTGCTGCTTATGTTATTGCAGGCGGTATGAAAGGAGTCATGTATACAGATGCGTTGCAGGCAGTAATCATGTTCGGTTGCATGCTGTTTCTATTATTCTCTTTATACCAGGTGCTCGGTATGGGTTTTACCGAGGCGAATAAAGAGTTGACTGCTATTGCTCCGTTAGTCCCGGAAAAATTTAAAGCATTGGGACATCAGGGATGGACTGCAATGCCTGTTACAGGTTCACCGCAATGGTACTCACTTGTTACTTCCCTTATTTTAGGAGTAGGAATCGGATGTCTTGCGCAACCCCAGCTAGTGGTTCGTTTTATGACTGTGGAAAGTAGCAAACAATTAAACCGCGGTGTATTTATCGGTTGTTTCTTTTTGATTATAACAGTAGGAGCTATCTATCATGCCGGAGCTTTGAGTAACCTTTTCTTCCTGAAAACAGAAGGAGCGGTTGCTACCGAAGTAGTGCAGGACATCGATAAGATTATTCCATATTTTATTAATAAAGCGATGCCCGACTGGTTTGCCGCACTCTTTATGTTATGTATCCTTTCGGCCAGTATGTCTACACTAAGCTCGCAGTTCCATACAATGGGGGCTTCGGTAGGTTCTGATATCTATGGAACTTATAAACCCCGTTCGCGGAATAAACTGACCAACGTGATTCGTCTGGGAGTATTGTTCTCTATTCTGGTCAGCTACATTATTTGCTATATGTTGCCTCATGATATTATCGCCCGTGGAACTTCTATCTTTATGGGGATTTGTGCTGCAGCTTTCCTTCCAGCCTATTTCTGTGCTTTATATTGGAAGAAAGCTACTAAGCAGGGTGTCATGGCAAGTCTTTGGGTCGGAACAATCGGTAGCCTGTTTGCCCTTGTATTTCTTCATCAGAAAGAATCTGCAGCATTAGGTATCTGCAAAGCATTATTTGGACGGGATGTATTGATTACCACTTATCCTTTCCCTGTGATTGATCCGATATTATTTGCCTTACCATTATCTGTATTAGCCATCATCGTAATCAGCTTAATAACCAAAAAATAAGTATTAAGTAAGTATCAAGTATTAAGTATTACGCCATGCGGATAAACATCTCAAAGGCCACGGTTAATACTTAATACTTGATACTTAATATTAATCATGCTTTTATTTTCTTCTTGTAGGATTCGTAGCGCGACATGATATCACGTACGAAATTGTAAGTCTCGATACCACGGAAATACCCGTTTTTGCAGACAGGGTCGGTAAAGTATTCTTCGTTGCTTTTGAGCAGGATGAAGTTTTCTACATTGTCTTTCCATACTAGTTTGTTCTTTCCGTATTTTTCGGCTAGCGCCATGGCATCGTATATATGTCCCAAGCCGGCATTATAAGATGCCAGAATGAAGTTGAGTCGTTCCTGTTTGTCGGGAATCATACTGAAACTGCGGTCGGTGGCGGCGATATATTTGATAGCCGCTTTCACACTTTCCTCCGGATTCTGCTCCTTGCCGGGAGGTACTCCCATTGCCCGGGCGGTGGCAGGCATTAACTGCATCAGTCCTTTGGCGCCAGCCCAGGAAACAGCTGTGGTATCGAAATTAGATTCAGTATAGGCTAGTGACGCCAGCATACGCCAATCCCATCCGATATCTTTGGAATACTTTCTGAATAAATCATCATAATGAGAAATTTTCCCCTCTTTCAATGAAAGGATAGGAGAGTGGGGCATCATTTTACTATTCTCAAAATAACGTTTCATACTGGCTGTGTAGGCAGGAGAGGTCATATTTTCCTGATGCCATTTAGTAGTGGCGGCTGCCAGTTCGGGACTGTCTTTTCGTACTGCCCACGAAGACCGTTGATCGAAACTGATAGACAGATCGATATTTAAATTAGGATAATAGGTCTTATTTAATTTTGCCAGGTCATTGTCGGCTACTGTATACGGAATTTTTCCTTGCGCCACTTGCGTTATCAAGTCCTCGATGGTAGTACTGTCATTGGTAACTTCATGAATCCGGATGCCGCCTCCTAATTCGCTGTTCAGATTGACGAGGCGGTCGTAATATTTCCCCGGCTTTACGTATATATCTTTTCCTACCAGTTCGGTTACGTCTTTTAATGGCTTCTGTTTTCCTCTTCCTTGTTGAACAATCACTTGATGGGTGATGACATCTTCACCACAATAAAGCAGACTGTCTTTCCACTCTTTGGTGATAGGCAGATTATAGGCAATCATATCTCCTTCGCCTGCCAGCAATTTTTGAATCATCTCGTCAACGCTGTTGGCAACTTCAATCCTAAGCTTTAGTCCCAGACTTTTGGCAAACTGCTCGCTAAGTTCATACTGGAATCCCATTTCCTGTCCCCGGTAAATAAAATAGGAAGTAGAGCTATACAATGTCAATACAACGAGTTCGCCACTATCTTTTATTTGTGGAAGATCACGTGTGGATTCATCCGTTGTACTATGTTGCTTGTTCCGGCATCCGAACACACAACAGAACAATACGAGGAATAAAGGGATAATCAGTGTCTTGACATTCATACCTGACATTTTGCTTTTAACTCTCCATTCTCCACTCTCAACTCTTCAAGTGTTTCTTGATGTACATAGTCAGTATATCAATAGCTACCTTATTACTGCCGCCTTCCGGTACAATAAGGTCGGCATATCGTTTGCAAGGTTCGATAAATTGCAGGTGCATAGGCTTTAAAACCCGTGTATAGCGTTCCATTACAGCTTCGGCAGTACGTCCGCGCTCAATAACATCTCTTTGGATAACACGTATCAGGCGTTCGTCGGGATCGGCATCTACAAAGATTTTAAGGTCCATCATATTGCGTAGCTTTTTATCACATAAAGCAAGGATTCCTTCAATGATAACCACTTCACGAGGTTCGATATGAATCGTTTCGGGCTGGCGCGTACAAGTGAGATAAGAATAGGTAGGCTGTTCGATGCTATTTCCTTCTTTCAGCATCATGACATGTTTGGATAGTAGGCTCCATTCAAAAGCATCGGGATGGTCAAAATTGATATTCTGGCGTTCTTCAACCGGGACATGACTACTGTCTTTGTAGTATGAATCCTGTGGTAAGAGTACTACTTCCCCTGCGGGGAGACTTTCTATAATTTTCCGTACGACGGTGGTCTTTCCGGAGCCTGTTCCGCCTGCTATTCCTATAATTAACATCTCTTTAAATGTATATTTGAACCAAATAGAGTATTTTTGCATTACTATTAATGCGATGATTGCATTAACAAGACAAATATAGAAACAATTCATTAAAATAACAACGTAATGGTAAAACACATTGTATTATTTAAGTTAAAAGACGAAGTTCCTGCTGAAGAGAAACTGGTAGTCATGACTAAATTCAAGGAAGCGATAGAAGCTCTTCCTGCTAAAATCTCTGTCATTCGCAAAGTGGAAGTCGGATTGAATATGAATCCTGGTGAAACATGGAATATTGCGCTTTACAGTGAGTTTGAAACACTAGAAGATGTGAAATTCTACGCAACACATCCCGACCACGTAGCTGCCGGTAAGATTTTGGCTGAAACGAAGGAAAGCCGTGCATGCGTAGACTATGAATTATAAACCCCAAAAATAAAGATGAGAAAAATAATTTCTTTCCTGCTTTTAAGCTTTGTTGTATATGCATTGCAAGCGCAGATCAAAGATCCGGTAAAGTTTAAAACAGAACTGACACCTCTCTCCGATACGGAGGCAGAGGTGGTGTTTACGGCTGCCATTGATAAAGGTTGGCATGTTTATTCTACCGACCTGGGAGATGGCGGTCCTATTTCTGCAACATTTAATGTTGATAATAAATCGGGTGTCGAGCTTGTCGGTAAACTGAAACCTGTGGGCAAAGAAGTAGCTACTTTCGATAAATTGTTCGAAATGAAGGTACGTTATTTCGAGAATACAGCAAAGTTTGTGCAGAAAGTGAAATTTACGGGTGGAGCTTACGCGATAGAAGGTTATCTGGAATACGGAGCTTGTGATGACGAGAGTTGTCTGCCTCCTACTCAAGTGCCATTCAAGTTTTCGGGAGTAGCAAAAGCCGGAAATGCTGCCGCAACGAAAACAGAACAATCGAAAGCAGAACAACCGGAACAAAAAGTAGTGGATAAGGCAGATAAGAAAGAAGAGGCAACTTCTGTTGCTTCGAAAGACTCATCTGCTATGATGGAGTTGGTGCCTGCAACTACAACGGAAGCAGCCACGGATATTCAGCCGGCAGTTGCCTCTAGTGAACTTTGGAAACCCGTTATCAGTGATCTGCAAGCATTAGGTGAGGAGCACGGTCAGGAAGATATGTCCTGGATATATATATTTATTACAGGGTTCCTTGGAGGATTATTGGCTTTGTTCACTCCTTGTGTGTGGCCGATTATTCCAATGACAGTCAGCTTTTTCCTGAAACGCAGTAAAGACAAAAAGAAAGGAATTCGTGATGCGTGGACGTATGGTGCATCTATCGTCGTGATTTATGTGGCATTAGGTTTGGCTATTACCTTGGTTTTCGGTGCCAGCGCATTAAACGCTTTATCTACCAATGCTATTTTCAACATTCTCTTCTTCCTGATGTTGGTGATTTTTGCCGCTTCATTCTTTGGAGCGTTTGAAATCAGACTACCCTCGAAATGGGGAAACGCAGTAGATAGCAAAGCGGAATCTACGACCGGATTACTAAGTATTTTCCTGATGGCTTTCACGCTTTCATTGGTATCTTTCTCTTGTACAGGTCCGATTATCGGATTTCTGCTGGTACAGGTATCTACCACAGGAAGTGTGGTTGCTCCGGCAATCGGTATGTTAGGATTTGCCATTGCTTTGGCATTGCCATTTACACTTTTTGCCCTGTTCCCGTCTTGGCTGAAATCTATGCCGAAGTCCGGTGGATGGATGAATGTAATCAAAGTAACGCTGGGTTTCCTCGAATTGGCGTTTGCGCTTAAATTCTTGTCGGTAGCTGACTTGGCTTACGGTTGGAGACTGCTTGACCGCGAAACATTCCTGGCTCTGTGGATTGTAATCTTTGCTTTGCTTGGATTCTATCTGTTGGGTAAGATCAAATTTCCGCATGATGACGATGATAATAAGGTGGGAGTCACCCGCTTCTTTATGGCATTAATCTCTTTAGCGTTTGCCGTATATATGGTTCCCGGTTTGTGGGGAGCACCATTGAAGGCTGTATCTGCATTTGCTCCGCCTATGCAGACGCAAGACTTCAATTTGTATAAGAACGAGGTACATGCGAAATTCGATGATTATGATTTAGGCATGGAATATGCCCGTCTGAACGGAAAGCCCGTTATGCTCGACTTTACCGGATATGGTTGCGTAAACTGTCGTAAGATGGAAGCAGCGGTGTGGACTGATCCGAAAGTGAGTGATTTGATTAATAACGATTATGTACTGATTACTCTCTACGTGGATAATAAGACTCCGTTGACAGAGCCCGTAAAGATAATCGAGAACGGTACAGAACGTACTTTGCGTACTGTCGGCGATAAATGGAGTTATCTGCAACGTGTGAAATTCGGAGCCAACGCCCAGCCTTTCTATGTATTGTTGGACAATCAGGGTAAACCGTTGAATAAGTCGTATGCTTATAACGAAGATATTCCTAAGTATATCGAATTCTTGCAGACCGGATTGGAGAATTATAAGAAAGGGAAAAATTAAAATCTTCGATAAGGCACTGTCTTGAATGATAAATGAAATAAAAGCGGTCTCATCTTTTCGGTGAGATCGCTTTTATTTTTTTATTTCAGAAAAAATACATACGTTTGTAACATCATAACAATACCTTTGTGCCCAAAAATAAAGAAAATATGTACGCAACAGACACTCTTGTAAATGAACGGGAATTGGTTCTCCGTCTGATAGACGGAGATGAAGAGGCCTTTTGCGAACTTTATGCCGCTTACAAGAATCGTTTGCTCTACTTCGCCCTGAAGTTCGTCAAGTCGCGTGAATTTGCTGAAGATATTTTTCAGGATGCATTTACGGTAGTCTGGCAAACTCGTCGTTTCATCAATCCCGAAGCCTCTTTTTCTTCCTACCTTTATACCATCGTACGTAATCGTATTCTGAATCAGTTGTGCGACATGGCTAATGAAGATCAGCTGAAAGAACAGATTCTTTCTCAAGCGATCGATTCAACAAACGAGACCAATAACCATATTTTGCTCAATGATTTGAAAGAGATTGTTGCCCGTGCATTGGAACAATTGACACCCCGCCAACGGGAAGTGTTCAAAATGAGCCGTGAGTTACAGATGTCTCATAAAGAAATAGCCGAAGCGTTGGGTGTCTCTGTTCATACGGTGCAGGAACATATTTCTGTTTCTCTGAAAGTGATTCGTTCTTATCTGACTAAATATTCAAGTACATCAGCTGATATACTTTTGATTCTATTTTGTTTAAACTTATAATAAATGTTAATCACACCCTAGCTCTTTCTTACTTTTGTGTATTACTTATACAAAGGGAAGGAAATTAATATCCTAATTTTGAATGTATGATGAAAGATACTAAAACAGAAAAAGATAAATTGCATCGTTACCTGGATGACCTTTATACCCGGGAAGAGGCTTCGCAACTTTTGCAAAGCATAAAAGAGGCAGAAAACCAAGATTTATTGGATGAACTGGCAGCAGAGGTTTGGGAAGAATCCGGGAACTTGCAACCTGCTACTGATTTGGAACGGGAAAAATATAAGAGAGAGGCACGTCAGTTATTGAAACGTATTGAACACAAAAAACGTACCTGGTTCCGTCGGGCGTCTGTGGTGGCGGTTAGTACGGCGGCTGTCATAGCCATTATAATAGGGAGTGTCAACTTTTTCCGGTATATGAATGAGCAGCAGGTCACGCTTGCCGAAGTCACCACTTCTTTTGGTGAGAAAAGACAAGTGACTTTGCCGGATGGAACTCTTTTGGTATTGAATTCTTGTTCTCAAGTGCGTTATCCGGAACGTTTTGTGGGAGATAGCCGTGAAATAGAACTTGAAGGTGAGGGATATTTCCGTGTTGCCCGTAATGAAAAGATGCCATTTGTTGTAAAGACAAAGCGGCTGGATGTTCGGGTATTGGGTACTCGTTTTGATGTCAAGTCCTATTCAACGGATGAGATTGTATCTGTGAGTGTGGAGAGTGGTAAAGTACAGGTTGATTTACCGGAAGCGATGATGAGGCTGACCGCAAAAGAGCAAGTGCTTATCAATACGGTTTCCGGTGAATATAGCAAGAAAACAGAAGACAGGGGAGTGGCTGTCTGGATGAAAGGAGGTTTACGTTTCTACAGTACACCGATTCGGGATGTGGCAAAAGAACTGGAGCGTGTATATAATTGCCGGATTACTTTTGCTCCCGGTCAGGATTTCAACAATTTGATTACCGGTGAGCACGATAATAAGAGTCTGGAGGCCGTACTTAAATCCATCGAATTTATCAGCGGTGATATCAAATATAAGAAAGAAGGTATTAATGTCCTTCTTTATAAAGAATGAGATGAAGAAAAGATAATGTTCAACCTTTAAAAGAATAATAGATGAAAACAGCCCCTTCATGAACCCCCTAAAATGATAGAAGCACTCCAAAGGAATGCCCCTATCCGCAATCCGGACGGATATTCATAAGCTTCGACCCAAATGAATAACGTATCGCGTATTGCTTGTTTTTAATAACTTTAGTCAATTACTAAAACGCACAAATTTATGAATAATCTTCTTATTTGTAAAGGGATAAGTAAAAATAGCTGTTCGTTTTTAGCTTTTTTACTATTCACCTTCATTTTAATTGTTCCGGCTGCTGCTCAAACACTGAAAGAGCACGATATAACGCTTCGCGTGCAAAATGAGCCGGTAGAAAGTGTTTTCAATAAAATCAGCAAACAGACTAATTTTAAATTTCTCTATGACCAGGAGACAGTGAACAAAGCTCCGAGAGTTTCTTTCGACATTAAAAATGCTTCATTAAAACAGATTCTGGGCGAGATAACCACCCAGGCCAAACTTTATTTCAATAGGACCGATCATACAATTGCTGTCAGCAAACAGCCGCTTAAAAAGGAAGAAACAGCTCAACGCACACGCACTATCCAGGGAATTGTTGCAGATGATAAAGGAGAACCGGTGATTGGTGCCAGTGTTCAGATTAAAGGAGAAGGCAGTGGTACCATTACCGATATCGACGGACGTTATTCAATCATGAATGTACCAGAATCTGCCACACTGACTATTTCTTATATCGGCTATAAAACGGTGAATATCTCTGCAAAAGATAAGAATACGGTAAAAATCACGTTGGTGGAAGATAGTAAGATGATCGATGAAGTAGTCGTGGTAGGCTATGGTGTTCAGAGAAAAAGAGATGTTTCTACTTCTATTTCTTCCGTGAAAGCCGAACAAATAGCAGAAGTTTCCGCTTCCGATTTTCGTCAGGCGTTGGCGGGAAAAATGCCGGGAGTACAGGTTACGCAACCTAGTGGTGATCCGGAAGGAAGCGTAAGTATCCGTGTTCGTGGTATCAGCACAGTGAATGCAGGTAGTGATCCTCTCTATATTATCGACGGTGTACCGGTGGAACGTGGATTTGCCAATCTGAATAATAATGATGTTGAATCTGTAGAAGTTTTGAAAGATGCTTCTTCGGCAGCTATTTATGGTAGTCGTGGATCGAATGGTGTAATTATTATCACAACCAAACAGGGGCAGTCGGAGAAAATGAAAGTGCAGTATGATGGATATTATGGTATCCAGAGTGTTTCGAAGAAACTTTCAATGATGAATGCATATCAGTTTGCCGAATTTGCAAAAGATGGGCATGACAACGCCTATCTGGATGCCAATCCCGGTGGATCACCGGATGATCCGAATGGGATGCGTCCCAACTCATGGGAACGTATCCCCACCGAACTCTTTCCTTATCTGAATGGTGACAAAGGACTGACCGATACGGACTGGCAAGACGCTATATTCCGTACTGCTGCTACTACCAGCCACAATGTATCTATTTCCGGCAGAGGAAAAACAGTCGGTTATTTTATTTCAGCCAACTATTATGATAAAGAAGGTATTATCATTAATTCCGATTTTAAGAAATATAGTATGCGTATGAATTTGGACGGGAAATATAAAAGACTGAAATTCGGTCTGAATTTTTCTCCTTCTTATTCTACTTCCAACCGGGTAGATGCTTCCGGGTCTAACGGTATTGTGCAATCAGCCTTGATGATGCCTCCGGTATGGCCGGTGTATAATGCGGATGGAAGTTATAACTATCAGGGAAACGGATATTGGAGAATTGGAAATGACTATCAGCACAATGCCGTATTAAACCCGGTAGCCATGGCAAACCTCCAATCGGATGTTGTAGATCGTATGGCTATTGTGGGAAAAGTCTTTGCGGAATTGGAGTTATATAAAGGGCTTACCTATAACATTTCTTTTGGTGGTGATTATTACGGTTCGCATAACGATCAATACCGTTCATCGGAACTTCCGTTATTGGGACAGAAATATTATGATGTGAAGTCGAATCCTACTGCATACAGTTCATCCGGTTTTTACTTCAACTGGTTGGTTGAGAATAAAATCAATTATAATACGACCATCAAGGATGCTCATTCTATCAATGTCGTTTTAGTGCAATCGGCTCAAAAAGAAACATATAAAGGTGATAATGTAACGGCTACCGATTTCCCGAATGACTATATACAAACAATTTCCGGAGGTACGGTGACGAAAGGTGCATCTGATAAAACACAGTGGACAATTGCTTCTTATCTGGCACGTGTACAATATAGCTATAAAGGTAAGTATATGGCTTCAGCAGCCATTCGTGCAGACGGTTCTTCCCGTTTCGGAAAAAACAACCGTTGGGGATATTTCCCTTCTGCTTCTTTTGCATGGAGAATAAGTGGAGAAGACTTTTTCACGAAAGCAAAATTCCTGTCATTTGTTGATGACTTGAAACTTAGAGCCAGTTATGGAGTTACCGGTAATTTTCAGATTGGTAATTATGACCACCTGTCTCTGATGGCTTCCGATAATTATATACTCGGTACAGGCAATGGACAGTTGGTGAATGGATATAAACCTAGTACCATAAAAAACGAGGATTTGAGTTGGGAAAAGAATGCGATGGTGAATGTAGGTATTGATTTACAAATGTTCAAAGGATTGTTGGGGCTGACTGTGGATTATTACAATACCAACACTTCTAATATGTTGTTGAACGTACCTGTTCCTCATCTGACCGGATATAGCACTGCATTGATGAATATCGGTAAAGTGAACAACAGGGGATGGGAAATAGCATTGACCTCGCAGAAGAATATAACGAAAGATTTCGGTTATTCATTCAATGCCAATTATGCTACAAATACAAACGAAGTAAAGGCGCTCGGTCCGGGTAATGCTCCTATCATATCTACCGGTAGCGTAGATCATGCGTATTACATAACGAAAGTTGGTGAACCTATCGGCTGTTATTATCTGTTGGTGCAGGATGGTATTTTCTCCAATGAAGAAGAATTGAAGAAATATCCTCATTTCAGCAATACCAAGCCCGGAGATTTCCGGTTTGTGGATGTAGATGGAGACGGCGTGATGGACTTGGATAAAGACCGTGCGATAGTAGGTAACTATATGCCTGATTTCACCTATGGATTCGGAGGAAAAGTGTGGTTTAAGGGATTTGATCTTGATTTCAATTTCCAGGGAGTGTATGGTAATGAGATTCTGAACTTGAATCGCCGTTACATTGATAATCTGGAAGGCAATACCAATGGTACTACCATCGCCTTGAATCGTTGGAAGAGTCCGGAAGATCCGGGAAACGGTCAGGTGAATCGTGCCAATCGTAAATCAAAAGGTTATAATGGACGTACGTCAACCTGGCATTTGGAAGATGGTTCTTATCTGCGGTTGCAGAATGTGACACTGGGATATACTCTGCCGAAGAATCTGACCCAGCGCTTTTTTGTAGAAAAGTTGAGAGTATACGTTTCCGGACAAAATCTCTGGACTTCAACTAATTATAGCGGATACAATCCGGAAGTGAATGCCCGGCCGTCTAATTCTCTTTCACCGGGTGAGGACTATGGTACTTATCCATTGGCTAAAACATTCTTATTCGGATTGAATATAACTCTTTAATCATCCTTTAAAATACACGTTGTATGAAAAAATATAAACTAATACTATTCTTGTCAACTGCTTTTCTATCAGTTGCTTGTACAGATAGTTTCTTCGATTTGGAACCAAGTAGCAGTGTGCCTACCGATAAAGTATATAAGACAGCAGACGATTTTAATGTAGCTGTGATGGGATGTTACTCTAAATTGCAGACACAGGTTTCCTATTTTACGGAGTGTTGCGAATATCGGAGTGATAATTTGACATTGAGCGCACCTACTGCCGGAACGCAGGACCGTTATGATATCGACCAGTTTGCAGATAAAGCTTCTAATGGAATCCTGGAAAATGCTTGGGCGAATTTTAATAATGGAGTCTATCGTTGTAATCTTATATTAGATAGGATTGATGAAGCCAACTTTGACGCTACTCTGAAAAAACAATATAAAGGAGAAGCCCTTTTCATTCGTGCACTTACCTATTTTAATATGTATCGTCTGTGGGGAGGAATACCTATGACTAATAAGGTGGTAACAGTGGCCGAAGCTCTGAAAATCGGACGTAGTTCAGACCAGCAGGTTTATGATTTCCTTGTCGGTGATTTGAATCAGGTTATTAATGAAAGTATGTTGCCGTCTTCTTATGCAAGTGCCGATATGGGACGAGTGACTTCCAGTGCTGCAATGGCACTGCTCGGCAAGATTTACCTCACTTTCCATAAATGGACGGAAGCTCGAAATGTGTTATCTCAATTGATAGGTAAGTATTCTCTGATGACTACTCCGGACCGGGTTTTTGATGTAAATAATAAAATGAATGATGAGATCATTTTTGCTGTTCGCTTTAATAAGGATGTGGAAGGAGAAGGGCATGGATACTGGTTCTCTATTATTAACCTGACCGACGATACCAATCAGACAAAGGCGCTGAAAGAATGTTATAAAGACGGGGATAAGCGGAAAGATTTGATTACTTATGTAAAGGTGGAAGATAAGGTCTGTGTCATGAATAAATTTAAAGATGTCAAGAGCGCGACTTATAACACTGTTGGTAATGACCAGATTATTCTCCGTTATGCCGATGTATTGTTGATGTACGCAGAAGCTTTGAATGAAATTAGTTACAGTAATTTGCAGAATTCAGAAGCCTTGGTTGCTTTGAATGCTGTACATACCCGTGCCGGATTGTCTCCGATTTTGATTACAGAGTTACCCGACCAGGATAGTTTCCGTAGTGCGATCATGCTGGAACGTCAACAGGAATTTCCTTATGAGGGACAGCGTTGGTTCGATTTGGTACGTATGGGAGGTGCTAAGGAAGCCATGAAAGCAGAAGGACATATTATTCAGGATTACCAATTCCTGTATCCTATTCCCAAAACGGAATTGGAAAGAATAAACAACACAGAATTGTTGTGGCAGAATACGGGATATTAATAGGGTTAAACTAAAAGAATTCAGACAATGAAAAAAATAATATATAGCTTGTTGTTTATTCTCACAGTAGTTTTTACTGCTTGTGAAGAAGAGCTGCCAAAAGCGAATTTCGATTTATATGAACTGAAGTCACTTACGGCAACAGCCGGAGATATGAATGTGACTCTTGCTTGGGAGGCATACGAAAATGCCCGGCCTAATGAATATTTGATTCTTTGGACTTCTGGATCGTCAGACGCGGAAGGAGGTGAGATGACTGTGGATGCAAAAACGATGACTGCCACAATCAATAATCTGGTGAATGACGTTGCTTACACTTTTTCTGTACAGCCTCGTTATACAGGAGGATTGGCTAGTAAAACGACCGCTGCCTGTACGCCGAAGAATGCGAGATACCCGATTTCTGATCTGACGGCAGCAGCCGGCAATGAAAGAGTGCGTTTGAGATGGACAAAACCTGCCAGTGAACGTTTTACCCGTTATCAGGTTACTGTTAATCCGGGCAATCAGATTATCAATCTGGATGATACTTCATTGGAAGAATACATTGTTGACGGGTTGACTAACGATCAGGAATATACGTTCAACGTAGTTTGTGTTTATCCTACAGGCAATTCTATTCCAGTGGAAACTTCAGCTACTCCGGGATTGATCTATCCTATTCTTGCCAATACGGAACTGGTCGTGTGGGAACCTTGCGCCTTTGCTTATAACGATATGTATTTTATGGCAGGTGAAGTGAAATCGGTAAGCTGGGATTTTGGTGATGGTACGACATCAGGAGAAAACAACCCTGTACATGCATTTGCTACTACCGGAACTTATACAGTAGCTGTTACGGTGACTTATGTAAATAACACAACCGAGTCGGGTAGTCTGGCTGTTACAGTCGGCAATTATAAATGGAATTCTGTCGATTTGAACTTTGGCGGACTTACCGGATATGTAAAGACTTCCAATCCGGTGTTCTCTCCGGATGGAAAAACAATGTACACTCCAACATCTACTCCTGCAGGGCATTTATTTGCTATTGATGTAGTGAGCGGTGAATTCAAATGGGTGTTTGCTATCAGTGAGATAACGTATGGTGGAGGTGCGTTGGTGGCTCCTGATGGTACTATATATCAGTGTGTAAGAAATGCTACTATTAATAATGTATATGCTATAAATCCGAACGGAACTCAAAAGTGGGCGGTTAAATTGGATGCTGCGATAGGTGCTTTTCCTGCATTGTCTGCCGATGGTGTCCTTTACTGTCTCACCAATAAGAGTACGTTGTATGCCCTCGATGCATCCAGTGGCATTATAAAATGGCAACAATCCCTTGACGGAGCAACAGGTAGTGCGGTAGCTATTGATAAAGCCGGAAATGTTTATGCGGGTACAAGTGCTGCTATTTATGCTTTTAAACCGAATAAGGATCAGATATGGAAATTGGAAGAAGTAAATGTGACAGAACAGGCTACGTTTGCTTTGAAAGATCAGATGCTTTATGCGACGTTGAAAGGAGGCGGACTTGTTGCTGTCGATATGACAAACGGGACAAAGATATGGACGTATCCGACTACGAAAGGTGATGCCTATTTCCCGATTGTAGATAAAAATGGTAATATCTACTTTACAGAGAAAGGAGCGCAGACAGTTCATGCAGTAAATGCCAACGGGGCTAAAATCTGGGAGAAAAAGGTAGGCAACAATTTGAATTACAGTGGAGGTACCTTGAGCACGGATGGTATTCTTTATATAGGTACTCAATCAGGAAACAAAGTATTGGGACTTGATATTACTAATGGAAACATTGTTTTTGAAGAAACTGTAGGACAACAAGTCATGGCAGCTGTTACTATTGGTCCGGACAAACGGCTTTATTGCGGAACGATCGGATCTGGTAATATCGGTGCTGTCAAAGCATTTGATATTAATAAGACTTTGGAGACAGACTCCTGGAGTATTCGTGGTGGTGATATTCAAGGTACAAACCGTCAAAAGTAAGTGATGATGAGAATCTCGGTTTTTATTGTATTTATGACGATGACAATGGGAGTATATGCACAGAAATATAAAGTAGGTACTACTACAGCTTTGTGGAAAGTACCTGCTTCCACAGATTTTTCTCAAGCTCGGTCTGTGGGGCTAGAGTATGTGGAAGTTGCATTTAACCAGTGTTATAGAGGCGTTCCGGCAAATGAGGTCATTCCTCGTGTTCGGGATATGAAAGCAAAAATTGATAGTGCCGGTATCAAAGTCTGGTCTATACATCTTCCTTTTTCCCGCACGCTGGATATATCGGTTCTCGATGAAAAGAAAAGGAAAGAAAATGTAGATTTTATGGCGGAGATGATTGAACAGTGTGCTCAATTTCAACCGAAATGTTTAGTTCTGCATCCAAGTTCTGAACCGATTGACGACAGTATTCGGGCACAAAGAATAGCCAATGCTTCCAGGTCTATTGCTTATCTGAAGAAATATGCGGATCAGATAGGAGCACAGTTATGTATAGAGAATCTGCCGCGGACTTGTTTGGGAAATACTCCTGAAGAACTTGGGGAGATCATCAAAGACATTCCCGGTGTGAAGGTTTGTTTTGATACCAATCATTATACAAAAGGAACGACGGAACATTTTGTAGAAACCATTGGTGAACGTATTGGTACCATACATGCTTCGGATTTTGATTTTGTCAACGAGTGCCACTGGCTTCCTACGCAAGGCGATATTAAGTGGGGAAAGTTAATGCACGCACTCGAAGGAGTCGGTTATGAAGGAGTTTTCATGTATGAAGCGACTAAAGATCACGAAAGCCATGATACACGTCCAACCCCGGAACGGGTCGTTGAAACTTTCAATAAAATAATAAATGATTATAAAACACTGAAATAAGATGGATATAATAAGAAAAATTCAATATTTACTGTTTTGCCTTTTGGCAATAGGCTTTGTTGCTTGCGATGATGATGACAACAACAGTACCGAAACAGGTCATGAAGGAATCCTTACTCAATTGGCAGAGGAAGTGGATGCCACAGCACAACAGTTGTGGAGTTCTTCTCCTTTGATTGTCAATGCCGGACGTACTGCTACTTTGACCAAAATTCAGGGGTATGCGGATAAATGTAAAGATGATTATTTCATCAGTTATCTGAATGGTTTCGACCAAGCAAGTACAAGTATGGAAAAGTGCGATCCTATTATCTATTTTTATCGGAGCGCATTTGACCGCGTGATGGATGGAATTAAAAACTCAAAAGTGGAAAATGGTACAGTAGAGATTTGGGCACTCTATAATATGGGGTATGTGGTTAAGACTCCGTCAGGGTGTTTTGCTATTGACATATCTCATCGTTGGGCAAAAGAACTGGCACCTTATATTGATTTTCTCTGCGTCACTCATAAGCATTCCGATCATTATAACAATGATCTTATTCAGGCTATGTTTGATTTAGGCAAACCGGTATTGTCTAACTACCTGAAAGATACGACATATCCTTATACCGCAAAAGGAGATAAAGATTATGAAATAGGAAAATTCAAAATTAAAACCTGTATCACCGATCACAACAATTCCGGGTTATCTAATTTTGTGACTGTATTTTCGATTGATTGTGGTGAAGATACCGGTAACTTCGTCTTTATGCATGTAGGAGACTCCAACTATAAACCGGAACAATATACGAATCTAGCTTCTCATGTGAATGTATTGATACCACGTTACGCTCCCAATGCACTGACTGAAAATAATATTCTGGGTTCGGGTGCAGGGCAGGTAGAACCGGATTATGTCTTGTTATCGCATATTCTGGAACTTGCTCATGCCGGTGTTGACGAATCGAGATGGTCATTGGAACTGGCACTCGAACGGGCTTCGAAGATTAACTGTGAACAGACCTATGTACCAATGTGGGGAGAAAAAATGGTCTGGAAAAACAATAAACTGAATTAAAATTCTTAATGTTTGAACTTATGAAACGGATATGTAACTTCATACTTCTTCTATGCTTGGTACAACTGGCTGTTGCCCAAAATAGAATAACTGAAATCAAAGAAAACCTGTTAGGAGATCATCCTGATAAAATACTGGTTGTATCACATCGGGCCGACTGGCGTAATGCTCCGGAAAACTCATTGCAAGGTATACAGAATTGCATTGATATGGGAGTCGATATGGTAGAGATCGATTTGAAAAGAACAAAAGACGGACATTTGGTAGTGATGCATGATAAAACAATCAATCGCACCATGAACGGAAAAGGGCTGGTAGAAGATTATACATTAGCAGAATTGAAAGCAATGCGTCTTAAAAATGGGGTCGCTTGTAAAACAAGACATCAGATTCCTACATTGGAGGAAGTCATGTTGCTTTGCAAAGGTAAGATAATGGTAAATATTGATAAGGGCTATGATTATTTTCAGGAGGCTTATGCCGTACTTGAGAAGACTGGAACAGTCGACCAGTGTGTTATCAAAGCTGGGCTTCCTTACGAACAAGTGAAAGCTGAAAACGGTGCTGTGTTGGATAAAGTAATTTTTATGCCTATTGTACAGTTGCACAAAGAAGGAGCCGAAGCTATTATTGATAGTTACCAGACACACATGAAGCCTGCTGCTTATGAATTAGTATTCGACAATGATAATCCGGAGGTTCTTAACCTGATAAAGAAAGTGCGTGATACAGGTTCTAACTTGTTTATCAATTCTCTTTGGCCCGAACTATGTGGCGGTCATGATGATGACCGTGCGGTGGAACTCCATCAACCGGAAGAAAGCTGGGGATGGATCATTAATCAGGGAGCGAAATTAATTCAAACCGATCGTCCTGCTCTGTTATTGGAGTATCTGCGCAAAAAGAAACTTCACGACTAACCGTATTTCTTCATGTTAAAACAGCTTATAAACTTTTACAAGGTCTCTTCACCGGGACCTTGTAACGGGGAGGCTTTGTCCTCTTCCGATGAACGTCGTCTGAAGTATCTGAAGTGGTCTACCTTCCTTTCGGCAACCTTTGGCTACGGTATGTATTACGTTTGCCGCCTTAGCCTGAATGTCGTAAAGAAGCCCATCGTAGAGGAAGGAATCTTCTCTGAAACGGAACTGGGAATAATCGGTTCCGTATTATTCTTCACTTACGCCCTCGGAAAGTTCACGAATGGTTTCCTTGCCGACCGTAGCAATATCAATCGCTTCATGACTACCGGTTTATTGGTTACGGCATTAGTGAACTTATGTCTCGGCTTTACCAATTCTTTTATTCTGTTTGCTGTCCTTTGGGGGATTAGCGGCTGGTTTCAGTCTATGGGGGCCGCCTCCTGTGTGGTTGGTCTTTCCCGTTGGTTCACGGACAAAGAACGCGGTTCCTATTACGGATTTTGGTCTGCCAGCCATAACATCGGTGAGGCGTTAACCTTTTTGATTATTGCGTCTATTGTCAGTGTCTTGGGTTGGCGATACGGCTTCTTCGGAGCCGGTATTGTCGGTTTGCTTGGAGCTTTAATCGTGTGGAAGTTCTTTCATGACACTCCCGAGAGTAAGGGTTTCCCTCCGGTGAATGTTCCCAAACAGAAAAAAGAGATGAGTGCAACAGAAACGGCGGATTTCAATAAAGCACAGCGCCAGGTGTTGATGATGCCTGCCATTTGGATTCTTGCCCTTTCGAGTGCTTTTATGTATATCAGTCGTTATGCGATAAACAGCTGGGGCGTCTTTTACTTGGAAGCTCAAAAAGGGTATTCTACCCTGGATGCCAGTTTTATCATTTCTATCTGTCCGGTTTGTGGTATCATCGGTACGATGTTTTCCGGAGTGATTTCGGATAAATTGTTTGGTGGTCGTCGCAATGTTCCTGCCTTAATCTTCGGATTGATGAATGTGCTTGCGCTCTGTCTGTTCTTACTGGTTCCGGGGGTGCATTTTTGGATAGATGTATTGGCTATGATTCTTTTCGGTTTAGGAATCGGAGTACTAATTTGCTTTCTAGGTGGTTTGATGGCAGTGGATATTGCTCCCCGTAATGCGTCGGGTGCTGCATTGGGAGTAGTAGGTATTGCTAGTTATATCGGAGCCGGATTGCAGGATGTGATGAGTGGTGTTTTGATAGAAGGTCAAAAAACTGTTCAGAATGGAGTTGATGTTTATGATTTCACTTATATCAATTGGTTTTGGATAGGGGCGGCTCTGCTGTCGGTACTTTTTGCGTTATTGGTTTGGAATGCAAAATCAAAAGTAGTGGGTTAATTCTAAAGATGTATTAGGTTAGATTGAGAAAGCTTGTTTGTAAAAGAAGATAACAAGTGTTTATATTCAAAAGTCTTGGATTTATTTTCGGGAAGTTCGTTTTTACGATTCTTCCCGAAAATCTTTTTATCATATTTACTTTGTCTCTGCCAGCCAACGATTGATATTGCGAGTTTCCGCACTGAATTCCACACCAATCTTTACTACTTCCCGATGATCTTTTTGATAAGGAATCAAATATCCTTTTTCATCAATCTGCTTCATCGCTTCTTCTGCGGTTCCATTTAATTTGAACTCAAATACATAGACGTATTTGGGTGTTTTGACTACAGCGTCGGCACGTCCGCGGGCACTGCGTACTTCCGCTTCCGTGAATTGGCCCATCAGTTTGAATACAAGATAGAAGATAATCTGATAGTGACGTTCGGTCTGGTTATTCAATTCATAGGGAATATCGGCAAAGAAAGCCTCCAGGCGGGTGAGGAAAGATTCATAATCACCTGTGCGCAATTCCTGAACGAATTTTCCGATATAAAATCCTTGATCGTTGTTCTTCATCGGAGAGTAAAACGGAACAAGAAAGTTAATGAATCCGTAGCGCACTTCATCATTCGGAAAATCGAGCAGATAATTCTGAAACTCTCTGTCGTAATCTTTAATAGTTAGATATCCACTTTGATAAATCAGCGGTACAGGATTATTAGCATCCATTCTGTATTCAGCAAAAGAAGAAGCAGGCGCTTCTATACCATTTAATAAAGTACGGAGATCATATTCACTTTTTTGTAGTAGTTCAACCAAGAATGTCGGTGTACCGGTTTGGAACCAATAGCTGCCCAACTCCAATTTGCTGAAAGCATTCAATACACTAAATGGGTTGAATACTCCTGCGCCATCCGGATGAAAATGATAGCCGTCATAATTGCGTTCCATTGCAGTGACCACTTCTTCTGGCGTCTGATTATTTTTGTGACCGAAAGTTTCAATTTCGGGTTCGAAAGTACTCTTTAGCTCTTCACGAGTGATGCCACAAAGTGTGGCGTAAGAGTAGTCAAGACTAATGTCATTCAACTGATTCAAGTCGCTGAATACGCTGATTTGAGAGAACTTCGTAACTCCGGTCAGGAAAACAAAACGGAGATATGCGTCAGCACTTTTCAATACTCCATAAAAGGCTTTCAATATCTGACGATACTCTTCGAACAATTTCGGACGGGTAATGGCTTGCAAAAGAGGTTTGTCATATTCGTCTACTAATACAACGATGTTTTTTCCAGTTTTCAGAAAAGCTTGCTCGATCACATAGCTAAAGCGTTCTTCGGGGCTACGATCTTTTTTCTCATCACCATAAATAGCTTCCCATTTCTCTAAATATTGGTTTAGCATTGCGATTAAATCCGCTGCCGTCTCATATTTTTTTGCATTCAGATCAAGGTGTAAAACAGGAAACTGTTCCCATTTTGTCTCTAGTTGTTCAATGGCCAAACCATTAAATAGCTCTTTTTTTCCTTGGAAATAAGCATCGAATGTCGAAATTAATAGACTTTTACCAAAGCGGCGTGGTCTGCTTAGAAAATATGGCTTTCCCAAATTGGCCATACGCCATACAAGCGCAGTTTTATCCACATAAAGATAATTCTCCTTCCGTATTCCTTCAAATGTCTGTATTCCAATAGGAAGTTTACGCATTAAGTTGTCCATATCCGATGGTTTTAGAGTTTCTTACGCAAAGATACAATATGCAAATGAGAATTTAAGTAGAATACAAACATTATCTTTTCAGAATAAATTCAGTTTTATGTCTTTCCTTTGCCGGAGATAATTTGTTATCTTTGCAACTTTAACCCGATAATCAATGAGTAGAATAATATTAAATACTAAGATTTGGCTGTTTGTGTTGTTGTTTGGAATGTCGTTTCCCGCATGGGCACAAAGTGATGATTTCAATACATGGACCAAGTTTAAAGTGAGTCATAAGATAGATTCTCGTTTCTCGGTTTCAGGCGATTTGGAATTACGTATGAAGGATGATGTAAGTCGATTAGATCGTTGGGGACTGACAGTTGGTGGAAGTTATCGCCCTTGTTCTTTTTTGAATCTGGGAGTGGGATATGAGACCCATCTTCGGAATTTGGGTGATTCAGACTGGAAGTTGAGACATCGCTATCATATATCTGCCACTGCCAACTTTCGTTATCAATGGTTGAAAGTGTCTTTGCGGGAGAGGTTTCAGCAGACTTTTGACCGTGGTGATTCTGAAACTCGTCTACGTTCTCGTTTGAAGTTATCCTATGCTCCTACAAAAGGAATCGTTTCTCCTTATTTTTCTGTTGAAATTTATCAAAGTCTGGATGATACCTCTTTTTGGAGAGCAGACCGTATGCGCTATCGTCCCGGAGTGGAGATTGCTTTAGCCAAACGTTGGTCATTGGATGCATTTTATTGTTATCAATATGCATCTTCGCAAGGCAGACACATTGCCGGAATAGAAGTGGGGTATTCTTTTTGAAATAAATGACGGATAGTAAATAATAACCAATGCTAATATAATAATGTGGAGTTCAGAATGTCTTGTTTTTGCATGTGTTATGTAAATGGCTGATTACGTGCTTTTTATATAAAAGATTAATCTTTTTAAAGGAAAATATTTCTTTTCTTAACTATAATCTGTACTTTCGCTTCCACATTTCAAACTGTAATGTGGGAATTTAAGATTCTACAGTTGCAACAGACGTGTTGTATGGTTTTTCATAACCGAAAGTGAATACTTCCTCTTATGGCATTCTTTCTGCTCAATCAAGAATTTCTTTTTTTGAACTAATAGAAAAACAAAATGAAAACATGCCATAACCTATTTGTGGGAGTAGGTTTTTTTATCCTTTGTTGTACTATGTTTACTGCTTGTGTAAACCATATTTCGGAGGAAGAAGGGGAAATCATTAATAATGGAGATATTCCGTTGAAGTTTGTAGCTGATATTCATGAGATCATGAATACTCGTGTAGTAAACAATAGTTTTGGAGAAAAAGATGAAGTGGGATTATTTGCACTTGCAGGAACTACTACAATGCAAGAAGAACGTTATGCAGATAATCTTCATTTTGTGCGTTCATCTACTGGTGAGTTTGTATCTGATGAGTCGGTTTACTATCCGGATGATGGAGTAACATTGAATTTAATCAGTTATTATCCATATCAGAAGGGCGGGGTAGTAATGGGTGAAAGTTCCATGCAAGTGACCGTTGCAACAACTCAAGATAAACTGGATGATTATTCTCATTCTGATTTTCTAGTTGCTTCCAAAAAGGAAGTATTAGCTAGTAAAGATGCAGTTGCTTTGACTTACAACCACCAGTTCTTTCGCATGAAAATAGTCCTTGTCCCCGGAGAGGAAGAGAATATAGAAGAAATACTATCTGTGAAACCTACACTTTCGGTGAGTGGCTTTTATACTAAGACCATTTATGATTTTCAGAAGAAAACATTCTCTGCCTATTCTGAAGAGAAAGATATTACTCCTGCAGGAGAATGGGAAATAAAAGACGGTCGACTAGTAGGAAAAGAGCTTATTTTGATTCCCCAAGAGGCGACTGTTGGGTATCAATACATAACATTGGAAGCTGCCGGCAAACTATATACCAGTTTATTACCATCCACTTTACAATTGGAAAGTGGAAAACAGAGAGAGTTGGAAATAACGTTTGTATCGGCCGAAGATATATTAATGAGTAAAGTGAACGGAGAAATCGGGGATTGGGATGGAACAGAAGTGGATCATACCGAATCGGGTATTTTGCATAAATACATAGATGTATCGAAGCTGACTTTTGAAAAATCGAATGTGTACAAAGTGATACATTCGGGAAAACAAGTAGCCGAAATATGTAAAGAGTATCTTGTTACTCCGGATTTTTCTTCTCAAGCGATTGTTGCCTATCCGATGAAAGAAGACGGTAGCGTTAATTTATCTCAAGGGATTGTAGCACAGTTATTAGGAAAATCAGGAAAAGTGAATGGTGGAAGTGTATCATGGAATATGGAAGATCATTCATTAACCTATGTGGATGGCACCTTATTGGCTCGTCATAATGTTTATGTGCTGGCAGACGGAACAATCTCCTTATCAGTAACACTGGCAGATGATGTGTTACCTGTTTTGGCACAGGAAGATATTGTTCGTGATGTTCGTGGAGGAGTCATCCATAATTATCCGTTAGTGAAGATCGGAACTCAATACTGGATGAGGAGTAATTTGGAGACATCTTTATATGTAAACGGTGATGCGCTCCCTAAATTGAATCAGGTAACAGCAAATATAGCCGGATATTTGCAATCTACTACAGAGCATTATTTTTATACCGCTAATGTTGCGCTTTCCGGTAGGATCTTGCCAACTCACTGGAGTATACCGAATTGGGAAGACTGGAATATTTTAAAAGACTACTTGAAGGGGGAAGCTTCTTTGTTGAAGTCAGGGACCTGGTTGTCCCTGAAGACGGAAGAACAAGTGCAACCTGCAACTAATTTATCCGGTTTTAATGGTATTCCTGTAGGAATGTATGTAGGGGCTTTTCAAGCAGATTATGAGAACAAACATTTGGCATATTGGACATTGGACAATACAAATGCCACCATCGATACTAAGGTTTTCTACATGAAAAGTGATACGAATATCATAGAAGAATCTAATGCGGGTATTGATACGAAAGCTTTCGCTATTCGTTGTATTAGAAAGTAAATCAGTGAAAATTGCATCTCCTTTTCATAAATTGCTTATATTTGGGAAGTAAAACTAACTAAAAGAGAGAACTATGAAGAAGATAATAAATCCCTGGAAGGGTTTGGAAGGGTACAATTGTTTCGGTTGTGCTCCTAATAATGAAGCTGGAGTAAAAATGGAATTTTATGAGGATGGTGACGAAGTAGTGAGCATTTGGAAGCCACGTCCCGAGTATCAAGGCTGGATTGACACTTTGCATGGCGGTATTCAAGCAGTTTTGATGGATGAAATCTGTGCGTGGGTGGTGCTTCGTAAACTACAAACGACTGGAGTGACTTCGAAGATGGAAACCCGTTACCGAAAATCTGTTGATACCAAAGATTCTCATATAGTATTGCGCGCCTCTATTAAAGAAGTGAAGCGGAACATTGTCATTGTTGAAGCAAAATTATATAATGAGGATGGAGAAGTATGCACAGAATCGGTTTGTACCTACTTTACTTTCTCGAAAGAAAAGTCGAAAGACGAAATGCATTTTACGAAATGTGATGTAGAGCCGGAAGAGATATTGCCTTTAATTTGAAATAAAAACTCAAGTTTTTGTGATAAATGTTTGGTGGTTTCAAACAAATGCTTTACTTTTGTCGCAGTTAATAAAAGAAATATGAAATATACAACTACACATCATCATCATCATTTTCCTAACGAATAATCGGTGGGCGTGGATGATATTGTGTATAACTATATAAACGATAACTAAGGCTTGCCGAATACGGTAAGCCTTTTTTATTTCTCAACGCATATTATAATTAAAAATTAAATAAAGTCATGTTAAGAATCGCAGTACAAGCCAAAGGACGTCTCTTCGAAGAGACAATGGCACTTTTAGGAGAGTCGGATATTAAGTTGAGCACTACAAAACGTACCTTATTGGTGCAGTCTTCCAATTTCCCTATTGAAGTTCTATTCCTTCGTGATGATGATATCCCGCAGACAGTGGCTACCGGTGTGGCAGACTTGGGAATTGTTGGCGAAAATGAATTTATGGAAAAGGAAGAAGATGCGGAAATCATCAAACGTTTGGGATTCAGTAAGTGTCGCCTTTCATTGGCTATGCCGAAAGATATTGAATATCCCGGTTTGTCATGGTTTGACGGTAAGAAGATCGCTACTTCCTATCCGGTTATTCTTCGTAACTTCCTGAAGAAAAATGGTGTAAATGCTGAAATTCACGTGATTACCGGTTCTGTAGAAGTGTCTCCGGGAATTGGATTGGCTGATGCTATTTTCGATATTGTAAGCTCCGGTTCTACGTTGGTAAGTAACCGTTTGAAAGAAGTGGAAGTCGTAATGAAGTCGGAAGCATTGCTGATTGGCAACAAGAATATGAGCGACGAGAAAAAAGAAGTGCTCGAAGAACTGCTGTTCCGCATGAATGCGGTAAAAACAGCCGAAGATAAAAAATATGTATTGATGAATGCTCCGAAAGATAAACTGGAAGAAATCATTGCTGTATTGCCGGGTATGAAGAGTCCTACGGTGATGCCGTTAGCACAGGAAGGCTGGTGCTCTGTTCATACAGTACTTGATGAAAAACGTTTTTGGGAAATCATTGGAAAACTGAAAGGACTGGGAGCGGAAGGTATTTTAGTACTGCCGATTGAAAAGATGATTGTATAAATATATAGGTATCTAATAAAGTAGGAACCATGAGATTGATTAAATATCCCTCAAAAGAACAGTGGACGGAACTTTTGAAACGTCCGGCACTGAATACGGAAAATTTGTTCGACACTGTTCGCTCTATTATAAATAAGGTAAAAACAGAAGGTGACAAAGCCGTCTTGGAATATGAAGCTACTTTTGATAAAGTCGCCTTGTCTGCGCTTGCTGTGACTCCTGAAGAGATACAGGTTGCCGGAACATTGGTAAGCGATGAACTGAAAGCAGCCATCTCCCTGGCAAAACAAAATATTGAAACCTTTCATGCTTCCCAACGTTTTATCGGAAAGAAGGTAGAAACAATGAACGGTGTGACTTGCTGGCAAAAATCGGTAGGAATCGAAAAAGTGGGATTGTATATTCCGGGTGGAACAGCACCACTTTTCTCAACTGTATTGATGTTGTCTGTTCCGGCTAAAATTGCAGGATGCAAGGAAATCGTACTTTGCACGCCTCCCGATAAGAATGGAAATATTCATCCGGCTATTCTTTTTGCTGCGCAACTGGCAGGTGTCAGTAAAATATTCAAGGCTGGTGGTGTGCAGGCTATTGCCGCTATGGCCTATGGAACGGAGAGTGTCCCCAAAGTATATAAGATATTTGGTCCAGGCAATCAATATGTGACAGCTGCCAAACAGTTGGTAAGCCTGCGTGATGTAGCTATTGATATGCCTGCCGGTCCTTCTGAAGTCGAAGTTCTGGCAGATGCATCTGCCAACCCGGTTTTTGTAGCAGCAGATCTTTTGTCACAGGCAGAACACGGAATAGATAGCCAGGCTATATTGATTACCACTTCCGAGAAGCTTCAAACAGAAGTAATGACGGAAGTAGAACGTCAATTAGCCGAATTGCCCCGTCGTGAAATTGCTGCAAAATCATTAGAGAATAGTAAACTGATTTTAGTAAAGGATTTGGATGAAGCATTGGAACTGACTAACGCATACGCGCCGGAACACTTAATTATAGAAACGGAAAACTACATGGAAGTAGCAGAGCGTGTAACAAATGCCGGTTCTGTTTTCCTTGGATCGTTAACTCCCGAAAGTGCCGGCGACTATGCTTCCGGAACGAATCATACCTTGCCTACCAACGGTTATGCCAAAGCATATAGCGGCGTCAGTCTGGATAGTTTTATCCGCAAGATTACGTTCCAGGAAATTCTCCCGGAAGGAATAAAGGCTATTGGTCCTGCTATTGAGGAGATGGCGGCTAACGAACATTTGGATGCGCATAAAAATGCGGTCACAGTTCGTCTCAAAGCAATTCAAAATTCATAACTTAAAATTTAAAGAAGTGAAAACATTACAAGAATTAACCCGGCCGAATATCTGGAAATTAAAGCCTTACTCTTCGGCACGTGATGAATATAAAGGAGTCACCGCTTCTGTTTTCCTGGATGCAAACGAAAATCCGTACAATACGCCTCACAATCGTTATCCGGACCCTATGCAGTGTGAACTGAAAACATTGTTGTCGAAAATTAAGAAAGTATCTCCCGAACATATTTTTCTCGGAAACGGCAGTGATGAAGCCATCGACTTGGTCTTTCGTGCTTTCTGCGAACCGGGTAAAGATAATGTAGTAGCTATCGATCCTACCTATGGAATGTATCAGGTCTGTGCCGATGTAAACGATGTGGAATATCGGAAAGTATTGTTGGATGATAACTTCCAGTTCTCTGCTGACAAATTGCTGGCAGCTACCGACGAGCATACCAAACTTATTTTCCTTTGCTCTCCTAATAATCCGACAGGAAATGATTTGCTTCGTTCCGAAATAGAAAAGGTACTTTGCCAGTTTGAAGGATTGGTAATGTTGGATGAGGCTTACAATGATTTTTCTAAAGCTCCGTCTTTCCTCGAAGAGTTGGACAAATATCCCAATCTCGTCGTATTCCAGACATTCTCCAAAGCCTGGGGATGTGCTGCTATCCGTTTGGGAATGGCTTTTGCTTCCAAAGAGATTATTGATATTCTTAGTAAAATCAAATATCCCTATAATGTCAACCAGTTGACTCAACAGCAAGCCATCGCCATGTTGCATAAACATTATGAGATAGAACGTTGGGTGAAAACTCTGAAGGAAGAACGTGACTATTTGGAAGCGGAATTTGAAAAGCTTCCATGTACCATTAAACTGTTCCCGTCTGATGCGAATTTCTTTCTGGCAAAAGTGACGGATGCCGTGAAAATCTACAATTATTTGGTAGGTGAAGGAATTATTGTGCGTAATCGCCATAACATTTCGCTTTGCTGCAACTGTTTGCGTGTGACTGTCGGTACCCGTGTAGAGAATAATACCCTATTGGCTACCCTTAAAAAATACCCGGGATAATTTATGAAGAAGAAAGTATTATTTATAGATAGAGATGGTACGTTGGTGATCGAACCTCCCGTAGATTACCAACTCGACTCATTGGAGAAGCTGGAATTCTATCCGAAAGTTTTCCGTAATTTAGGTTTTATCCGCAGCAAACTCGATTTTGAATTTGTGATGGTCACCAATCAGGATGGATTGGGTACATCTTCTTTCCCGGAAGAAACGTTTTGGCCTGCCCATAATCTGATGCTTAAAACATTAGAAGGAGAGGGGATTACTTTTGATGAGATTCTGATAGACCGTAGTTTCCCGGAAGATAATGCGCCCACCCGTAAACCACGTACCGGAATGCTGACGAAGTATCTAAATAATCCGGAATACGATCTTGCCGGAAGTTTTGTTATAGGCGACCGTCCTACGGATGTGGAACTTGCCAAGAATTTGGGTTGTCGGGCAATCTATCTGCAAAATTCACCTGAAACCCTGAAAGAAAAAGGACTGGAAGAAGTCTGCGCCCTTGCAACAACTGACTGGGATCAGATATCCGAGTTCCTTTTTGCCGGAGAACGGAAAGCGGAAGTACGTCGTACAACCAAAGAAACAGATATTGATGTGGCTTTGAACTTGGATGGAAACGGCGCTTGTGACATCTCTACCGGTCTTGGCTTTTTCGACCACATGCTCGAGCAGATTGGAAAACACTCCAGTATGGACTTGACAATCCGTGTAAAAGGAGATCTGGAGGTGGACGAACATCATACAATCGAAGATACTGCTATTGCATTAGGAGAATGTATTTACCAGGCTTTAGGTAGTAAGCGTGGAATTGAACGTTATGGCTATGCTTTACCGATGGATGATTGTCTTTGTCAGGTTTGTCTGGACTTTGGTGGTCGTCCCTGGCTGGTTTGGGATGCCGAATTCAAGCGTGAGAAGATAGGGGAGATGCCGACGGAAATGTTCCTTCATTTCTTTAAGTCACTAAGTGATGCGGCAAAAATGAATCTGAACATTAAGGCGGAAGGACAAAATGAACATCATAAGATAGAAGGTATTTTTAAAGCCCTTGCCCGTGCCTTGAAAATGGCAATCAAAAGAGATATCTATCATTTTGAACTTCCATCCAGCAAGGGAGTACTTTGATCTTTTTATAATAACAATATAGACTTATGCAGAAAAGAATCCTGTTAAGCCTACTTTTGGGAGTAATCTTCTCTATATCTATTTTTAGTCAGAATTTGAAAGTAGAGAAGATTACTCTTCCTGATAGTGAATTAACCAATCTGTACAAGATCGATTCGGGTGTATATCGTTCAGAGCAACCTTCGCATGAAGACTTTAAAGCTTTAGAAAAGTATGGTATTGGCGAAGCTCTCAATCTCCGTAATAGACATAGCGATGATGATGAAGCCGCAGGAACGAACGTAAAGCTTCATCGGGTAAAGACCAAAGCTCATTCCATCAATGAAGAACAGTTGATTGAAGCATTGCGTATTATAAAGAATCGTAAAGCGCCGATTGTTATCCATTGCCATCACGGATCAGATCGCACAGGAGCTGTTTGCGCACTTTATCGAGTGGTATTTCAGAATGTTTCAAAAGAAGACGCGATTCATGAAATGACTGAAGGCGGTTTTGGCTTTCATCGTATTTATAAAAATATCATTCGGAGGATTAAAGAAGCGGATATAGAGCAAATAAGAAGAAAAGTTATGTGTACAGAGGGATTTTAGTATGTAATTTTGTGCAGATACATGTCTTGCTAAAATGTTGTATCGAAGCTATGATGAGGCGTTATATTTTCTCAACTATTCTCACTGCTATGAGAAAAAATTCTCACTATAATGAGGGATATTCCTAAAATAATAAAATTTAAGGCAACTAATTCATTGCGAGTTAGTT
>NZ_JAHQVH010000045.1:0-50426 GCF_019052435.1 Bacteroides sp. MSK.20.12
TATATGCATGAAGGGAATTGACTAAACTTAATCCCCCAAGAATTACAACTGAGCCAAAGCATAGCTTTTGATAGGCTAAAGCCATGCTTTTCTATGTCTAAAGCGCCGCTTTACAGAACAAAAACAACCTATATCATCTACGCAAGCTTAGAAAATAACGCAAAATATAATCCACCACAACAAACAACAGCTTTTAAGAAGCTCCTTCATCTCTAGATTCCTTATTCATAGGCTATTCAGAAGAAAGATGAAGGAGAGAATAAAAATAAAAAAATCATAGGCTGATTTAAAATAAATATCCCAATGATTGATTTTAATCATTGGGATATTTATTTTAAACACTTCGATGTTTATTATGAACTAGTCAAAAGCCCATCTTTTTTTCAGCATTTAATATTCAATTCATTCAAAACCTTACGTATTGCCTCAAATGTAGTAATACGAGTGGGAACCAGCGGCAAACGAAGCTTGTTCTCGATCATACCCATCGCATTTAACATTGATTTTACGCCTGCCGGATTTCCATCGACAAATAGCAAGTTAAATAATTCCGTAAACCGATGATGAATAGTCAACGCATTGGCAAAGTCTCCTTGAAGCGCCAAACGTGTCATGCGACTAAATTCACGAGGAAAAGCATTACCAATCACCGAAATCACACCAACAGCACCTAATGTTATGAGAGGAAAGGTAATACCATCATCTCCAGAGATTACATTAAAGTTTTCCGGTTTATTTTTAATAATATCATCCATTTGCGTGATATTGCCGGATGCTTCTTTAATAGCAACTACGTTATTGAAATCACGGGCAATCCGTAACGTAGTTTCAGCAGTCATATTTACTCCCGTACGTCCCGGAACATTATACAATACGATGGGGAGCTCCGTAGCTTCCGCAATCGCTTTATAATGCTGATAAATACCTTCTTGAGAAGGTTTATTATAATATGGCACCACAGACAATATCGCATCAACCCCTGTAAAATCATCGTTTTTCAATGTTTCTACAATAGCGCGAGTATTATTACCACCTACACCCAACAGAATAGGAATTCTTCCGTTAACGCGGTCAATTACCATCTTTTTTATGGTTTTCTTTTCTTCCTCGGTCAGAGTCGGTGTTTCAGCTGTAGTTCCCAGCACACACAAGAAATCCGCATTATTCTGCAATAGATAGTCCACCATACGCATCAACGCGTCATAGTCAACGCTCTCATCCTCTTTGAAAGGAGTAATCAGTGCTACCCCCATTCCTTTCAATTTAGTCTGTATCATGAGTTTTAATTATAATCTCTAATTTATTTAGCCGCAAAAGTACGAATATTTTTCTTATCTTACGATATAAGTTTCAGAAATTCGTCTTCGCTTAATATGGTTATTCCAAGTTTTTTTGCTTTTTCGAGCTTTGCAGGTCCCATATTATCTCCAGCCAGGATAAAACTCGTTTTCGCGGAAATGCTTCCAACATTTTTTCCTCCGTTTTTCTCGATAAGTTCCTTATATTCGTCACGCGAGTGATGGATAAACACGCCGCTGATAACAATAGACTGTCCTGCCAACTTATCAGTGTATCCACTCAAATCTTCCTCTGTACGATAAAGTTGCAGTCCAGCCTCCTTTAGCCTGTTAACCAACTCACGATTAGACTCATTAGCAAAATAAGCAAGTATACTTTGAGCTATTTTTTCTCCGATTTCATCGATACTTACCAATTTTTCAAGATCTGCCTGCTGTAAATCATCGATATTCTCAAACGACTTCGCAATCTTTTTAGCCACAGTCTCACCAACAAAGCGGATTCCTAAAGCAAAGATTACACGCTCGAAAGGAACTGTTTTACTTTGCGCAATTCCCGTTACGATATTCTCTGCCGATTTTTCACCCATACGATCCAAACCTTTGATATCATTAGCTGTAAGTTTATACAAGTCGGCCGTATTTTCAATTAATCCCAAGCGATAGAACATATCCACCGTTTCCGGCCCTAATCCATCAATATTCATAGCCTTTCGACTAATAAAATGCTCTATTTTGCCTTTGATTTGAGGAGGACACGCTGTTTCATTCGGGCAATAATGAGCAGCTTCTCCTTCATACCTGACTAATTTACTGCCACATTCGGGACAATTAACGATGAACCGAACCTTCTCACCAAGCATAAAACTACGTGCATCTTTATCAACCCCTGTAATCTTAGGAATAATTTCACCACCTTTTTCTACATAAACCATGTCTCCAATATGCAAATCAAGCCCCTCGATAATATCCGCATTGTGCAAGGACGCACGTTTTACAACCGTTCCTGAAAGCTGCACAGGATCCAGATTAGCTACCGGTGTGACAGCTCCGGTTCTTCCTACCTGATAAGTCACCTTATTCAAACGGGTCAACGCACGTTCTGCCTGGAATTTATAAGCAATAGCCCATCGAGGAGATTTAGCCGTAAATCCCAAATTCTTCTGCTGCCTCAAACTGTTCACCTTTAAAACAATCCCATCTGTGGCAACCGGCAGATTTTTACGCTCTACATCCCAATAATTGATAAATTCAAAAACCTCCTCTAATGTCTGGCACTTACGTGTCAAATCAGAGATTTTAAAGCCCCATTTTGCCGCTTCCTGAAGATTTTCATAATGTCCGTCACAAGGCAGGTTATCCCCCAGCAAATAATACAAATAAGCATCCAGTTTGCGGGAAGCCACAATAGAAGAATTCTGCAACTTCAATGTGCCGGAAGCCGCATTTCTCGGATTGGCAAAAAGCGGCTCTTCACGCGCTTCTTTCTCTCGATTCAACTCTTCAAACACTTCCCATGGCATAAGAATTTCTCCACGTATCTCAAAAGAGGCAGGATAATTATCACCATGCAATACAAGCGGAATAGAACGGATCGTTTTCACATTATCCGTCACATCATCCCCCTTTTCTCCATCACCACGGGTGACGGCACGAACCAACTTCCCATCTTCATAAGTCAGCGAAATAGAAGTACCGTCATATTTCATTTCACAACAAATCTCGAAATCCTCATTTAATGCCTTACGGACACGGTCGTAGAAGTCCGTCACTTCCGCTTCCGAATATGTATTTGCCAGTGACAACATAGGATATTTATGAGCCACTTGCGTGAAATTCTTGTTTAAATCGCTACCTACACGCATCGTAGGCGAATTTTCATCTTTATATTCCGGATGTGCCTGTTCCAAATCCTGAAGTTCACGCATCTTGTCGTCAAACTCTTTATCCGAGATTTCAGGAGCATTCAACACATAATAATTATAATTATGCCGGTGAAGTTCGGCACGCAATTCCTCTATTTTTTCCTTTATATCCATATTTCTTCGATTGTTTAAGGCAAAAATACATGTTTATCTTTGAATATTTGTACTTTTGCGAAAAATTAAAAGATTATGCGCATTGATATTATAACAGTTTTACCCGAAATGATTGAAGGATTCTTCAATTGTTCTATCATGAAACGAGCTCAAGATAAAGGACTTGCAGAGATACATATTCACAATCTGCGTGATTATACCGAAGATAAATATCGCCGTGTCGATGATTATCCTTTTGGAGGGTTTGCCGGAATGGTTATGAAAATAGAACCCATTGAGCGTTGCATCAATGCTCTGAAGGCAGAACGCGACTACGATGAAGTTATTTTCACGACCCCTGACGGAGAACAGTTCAACCAGCCGATGGCCAACAGCCTCTCGTTGGCACAGAATCTCATTATTCTTTGCGGACATTTCAAAGGTATCGATTACCGCATCCGCGAACACCTGATTACTAAAGAAATCAGCATTGGAGATTACGTATTAACAGGAGGAGAACTAGCAGCAGCGGTGATGGCGGACGCCATCGTACGTATCATCCCCGGAGTCATTTCTGATGAACAGTCCGCACTTTCCGATTCTTTCCAGGATAATTTGCTGGCAGCACCTGTATATACACGACCTGCGGATTATAAAGGATGGAAAGTTCCCGATATTCTCTTATCCGGCCATGAAGCAAAAATCAAAGAATGGGAACTGCAACAATCCTTGGAACGTACCAGAAAACTTCGTCCCGACTTATTGGGAGAATAAAATAAAGTGTAAATAAAAACGACGGTGAAGAATATGTAAATCCTCACCGTCGTTTTTATTTTGCCTTCAGTTTATAAAGATCTTACTGATAGCTAATCGTTAAACACAGACTTATTTTTCATCCGCTGTTTCCAGCCTGCTTATTCTTCCTTTATTCAAAAGAAAAATAGCATTTTTCTCGCAGACTTAGCGCGAATGGTTATTGTATGTTCCCAATTACACCTCAAGCGCACCAATAATTTCCTTTACAGACTTACATCCGTGTCTTTCCAGGTAATTATTTATACCATCTTCCACTTTAATAGTAACAGCAGGATCTATGAAATTTGCCGTACCAATCTGGATAGCTGTCGCACCTGCAAGCATGAATTCGACAGCATCTCTCCAGTCCATAATACCTCCTAAACCAATGACAGGAATATTTACCGCCTTAGCAACTTGCCATACCATACGCAATGCAATAGGTTTTACGGCCGCTCCCGACATTCCTCCTGTTATCGTTGATAAAATAGGGCGTTTACGTTCCGCATCAATCGCCATACCCAGCAATGTATTGATTAATGACACGCTATCTGCACCACTTTCTTCTGCTGCGCGAGCTATTTCGGTGATATCCGTAACGTTTGGGGAGAGTTTTACGATAAGTGTCTTTTTGTAAGCAGAACGCACTGCTTTCACTACTTCTGATGCCCCTTTTGCTGACACACCAAAAGCCATACCTCCTTGCTTCACATTGGGACAAGAGATGTTTAGTTCTATAGCAGGAATTTTGTCAAGTTCGTTAATGATTTCAGCCGTTTTCACATAATCTTCGATAGCAGACCCCGAAACGTTTACAATCATATTCGTTTGAATGTCTTTTATACGGGGATATATATGCTCTACGAAGTAGTCAACACCTTTATTTTGCAGTCCTACAGCGTTTAACATCCCAGAAGGAGTCTCTGCCATACGCGGATAAGGATTCCCTTCACGTTTGTGAAGAGTCGTCCCTTTTACAATAATACCACCTATTCGCGTTATATCAATAAAATCAGAGAACTCTTCACCATATCCAAATGTACCGGATGCCGTCATTACCGGGTTCTTCATTTGTAATTCACCAATGTTTACACTCAAATCTGCCATAGTAGTTTATTTATATTAAAAACAGGACCTTCTTTACATACACACAAGTGACCTTCTGTCGTATTTTCCACACAGCACAAGCATGCTCCGATACCACAAGCCATTGTATTTTCCAAAGAAACTTCACATTCTATCTGATTACTTTTGGCATATTTTGCCACAGCCACCATCATTGGTTTAGGACCACAAGTGTAAATCTGCTCAAATCGTACCTTATTTAATATAGAATGTTGAGTTACGTATCCTTTTTCGCCATGGCTACCATCCTCCGTAGTAGTATACACCTCTCCATATTTGGCAAACTCTTCCAGCTGCAACAAATCTTTGTCGCTACGGGCACCTAACAAGAACGTAGGTTTGTGGCCTTTTTTAGCCAATTGTTCACCTAAATACAACATGGGAGCTGTTCCGACACCTCCACCAACTAATAAGAGCTTATCAGAAGCCTCTTGAGGCATTGTGTATGCATTTCCCAGCGGAAGCACCACATTAATTGTATCACCAGAATTAGCCTCTGCCAGACGTCTTGTTCCATCACCAACCAGCTGGATCAGAAACCAGACCTCATTTCGCTGTTTATCTACAAAATTAATAGAAATAGGACGACGCAAGAATGTAGTAGGCGAACCGTCCACCCGGATTTCTGCAAACTGCCCAGGTAACATTTCGGGCAGTAATGACTGAGACGTCAATTTTAGCAATACATAGTTTGCATTCAATCTGATATTCTCGGTCACTGTCAGATCTAAAATAAATTTCTTCATGTATGGATATAAAAGTATAAATTCGTATTCCGGGTGCAAAGATACAGGAAATTGCTCAAACCACCGATTTTACTCTTTATTTTTCAGGCCTAAACGTCTCATAGGTATTATCATCGAAAAATATTCTTATTTCTGTGATTTTCCTGGCAGGCTTTTCTATATACCTAATCTCTTGTTTTACAATCTCTTTAGGGGCATTTTCAGCGTTTCTTAATGGCATTTCCTTGCGATTTTCCGGAATAGCCGACTCTTTGGACGAATTTATGAGATTCTCGTCGAATAAAGAAGGCAGATAATCGCTATTAGAAGAAGAAAAAGATGTCTCTTCTTCAGATACCATCATTTCGCCCTTTCCATAAAGCAACCATTCAAGATTTACATAGTCATACTTTTGATGAACCTTCATTACGACCTCTAAACTGGGTTTATTCCGATCATTTAAAATATGAGAGAGAGTAGATTGTTGTACTCCGATTGTTTCAGCAAAAACTCTAGGAGGAACTTTTTCTCTCTCCATTATCATTCTGATTCTGTCTTTTATTTCCATACTACCTTCTTTTTATTACAATTGTATGTGTTATGCACCTAATTCACAAAAATACATATTACATCATTGATTATACAAAGGTAAATATTTAGATTCACAAAAGCAAATTACAAATATAAAAATATTAATATCACAAAAATACACTGCTCTATACAAATCGAATATTACGTTTGTATATCAAACAAAAACAGTAAATACAAAGATATATCTTTAGTTGAATAATTATATATAAAATGCAGATATATAGATATATAACTGGTGTACATACAAGCCAAATAGAGTTATTCACAAATATACATACCACCTAAAAGAAACCTTTATAGTATAAATTGACATAACAACGCATATCACACTGAACTACAACTAAATAAGTAGATATTTCTTATTTGTTAATTGTCATACAACTACATTTGTATATGTAATATTAATATTGTAAACGCGTAAATACACTATTGTGAAGAACTCTTTTGGATCACATTTGTATTGAATTCACATTCCTATATTACACATTGGTAACATGCTAAATATACAAAAGTAAATATCGATAGTTGCAAAAGCAATAAAAGGAAGGAATCAACCCATACTTTACCAATGTATATTACTATTTTTGTCTAATCATCCTTTACAATTTTCTCTAAAAAGCAAATCCTTGCGATATTTCTGTACCAATCTCCAGATATTTATTTTTTTTCGATTCTAGAAGGCTTATTTTTTGTATAAACAAATGATATACAATAGTTTAATCCCAATAAAGTGAATCTATATTTCTATTAAACTAGAAAAAAATCATGCTGTAACAATCCAATATAGTCTGAACTATCAAAATGACATTAATGGGCAACTTTAGAAAAAGAGAAAATCTCCATTCTCACTATAAAATGGTAGCATCAAAATCTAAAATGCTTTTTTGATAAAACTCAAGGATCAGTAAACTTTTCTCGTTAAAAAATTCAAGCTTTAGATTTAATGAAAATGTATTTTCTGAAAAGATAGGGCAATATAAAATTAAAAAACTGTTTGTGTGATTAGCCAAACAGTAACTCTATAAAACGATGAAATAACTAAATTTATTTGTAAAAATAATCACAGAAAATAGTGAGAGGACTTTTTGAGATAAGTATAATTGCGGGAATATAAAAAAGACATATACTCCCCATTTCTATCTATGGTAAAAGTATATGTCTGATGATATATGTAATTCTTAATTCGACTTAATGCAAAATTTTAAACACCAGCTCGCGAAGAATATCCCCATCTGTCATAGAACTGTTTTGGACTCCTTTAGATTTTGCATCAGCATATCGTATTTCTCCAACAATTTGCATCGTCTTTACTCCACTATATTTTCGCATTGCCGCCATATAATCCCGAGCCTGCCATGGAGTTCTTAATCCTAGCATGTTTGCAATTCCTTGCTCTGATTTATCCGGCGCATAATAAGTCAACATCAAGTTGGAGTAAAAGCTAAATAATAGAGACAGCGTCATTTGGATTGGATTTGTTTTCGGATTTTCCTCAAAATATTTTATTATTTTGTTCGCTTTCAATATATCCTTTTCCACTAAAGCACTGCGCAATTCAAAGTTATTATAGTCTTTGCTTATGCCGATATTCTTTTCTATCTGTTCAGGAGTAACACGTTTTTGTCCAGCAGGTAAAGTGATAATCAGCTTTTCAAGTTCTCCGGTCAGACGACTTAAATCCGAGCCTACAAAATCAGCAAGCATAGAAGTTGCCTTCGGTTCCACATCAACCCCTTTTCGTTTCATATATGAAGCGATAAAACCGGGAAGTTGCGCATCTTTGATTTTTTTAGACTCAAACAATACACCTGTTTTTTCCACCTCGGCAGCTAACTTCTTTCTACGATCCAAAGTTCCATGCTTATGGCATATCACTAAGATAGTGGAAAGTAAAGGCTTTTGAAGATAATATGACAACTCCTCCATATTACGCACGGCCTGTGCTTCCTTAACGACTACTACTTGATGTTCTGACATCATGGGATAACGCTTTGCGGCATTTATAATCGTTGCCACATCCACGTCAGCACCATACACAACAGTCAGGTTGAATTCTTTTTCCGTTTCACTCAACACATTATCTGTTATGTAATCTGCAATCAAGTCGATATAATACGACTCTTCTCCCATCAGGTAATAGACAGGGCGATACTGCTTTGCTCTCAATTCCTTGAGGATGTCATCACAGGTCAATTCTTGTTTTGCCATATATATTTTTTCAGAAAGACCGGATTACCAGTCGAATTTCAAGTGTTTAACAGTTTTCTTTTCATCAATAATCATACGCAGAGAAGCAATGCCAATTTCAACATGCTCTTCTACATAATTTCTGGTCACCAAATTATCGCTTTTATCCGTTTTCACTCCATCGGGAGTCATTGGCTGATCAGATACCAATAATAATGCACCGGTAGGAATATGATTGGCAAAGCCACAACTAAACAGAGTTGCAGTTTCCATATCGACTGCCATAGCCCGTGTCTTTGTCAGATATTCTTTGAACGCATCATCATGTTCCCAAATACGACGGTTAGTGGTATATACAGTACCGGTCCAATAGTCGCGGCCTTTGTCACGAATGGATGAAGAAACGGCACGCTGCAACATAAATGCAGGCAACGCAGGAACCTCGGGAGGAAAATAATCATTGGAAGTTCCCTCCCCACGGATAGCCGCAATAGGAAGAATCAAGTCACCAAGCTGGTTTTTCTTGTCGATACCACCACATTTTCCGAGGAATAAACATGCTTTGGGGCGAATAGCACCCAGCAAGTCCATGATGATAGCAGCGTTGGGACTTCCCATACCGAAGTTAATCATTGTGATACCTTCGGCAGAAGCAGAAATCATATTTGCGTCCCTTCCTAAAATAGGAACATTAAACTGATTTGCGAAAATCTCGACGTACTTGTTGAAGTTAGTCAACAGAATATACTCTCCAAAATCCTCCAGGTTACGTTTTGTGTAACGCGGCAGCCAATTAGCTACGATTTCTTCTTTTGTTTTCATAATTATCTATTAAATTTGTGCTCCCAATAATGGGAACCATTATTTAACTTACAAAAATAATAAATGTTATCGTTAAACCTACCAGTATTCGACACTAAAATAAACGTACGAAACGGAAAAAATGTAATTTTCGACGTTATTCGTAAACGATATGTCGCCCTTACCCCTGAAGAATGGGTACGGCAACACTTTGTTCACTTTCTTATTGCACACAAAGGATATCCGACTACCCTTCTTGCCAATGAAGTAATGGTGAAGTTGAACGGTACTACCAAACGATGCGATACAGTACTTTACCGGAGGGATTTATCAGCCCGGATGATTGTAGAATATAAAGCACCACACATTGAAATAACGCAAGCTGTTTTCGATCAGATCACCCGATATAATATGGTACTGAAAGTAGATTACCTGATTGTCAGCAACGGAATGCAACATTATTGCTGCCGTATGGATTATGAACATCAGAGCTATACGTTCCTCCAGGATATTCCTGATTACCATTCTTTATAAAATAATCCGCTGTTTTCGCCTTAAAAAAACAGCCTTACCGACAAGAATAAAATAGCGTCACTATCCCCTCAAGATAGTGACGCTATTTGCCTACTATGGTGACGCTATCCCGAACAGATAGCGTCACTATACCAACGACCCTTCCAGACAGTCTTCAAACAGCTTTTTACTTCTGCGTTGCAGCATCTTTCCCGCCACCATCATCTGCTTTCTTTTTACTGAATCGCTCTTGCAATTTCTGCATCAATTCGTAAAAATTAGGAATATAAATAGTAGCCAATAAAGTATTCATAGCCATACCGAACACAACAGCGGCTCCCAATGCTATACGACTTTGCGCACCTGCGCCGGTAGCGAACAACAACGGCATTACTCCTAGTACAAAAGCAAAAGATGTCATCAGGATCGGACGCAAGCGGACATGTCCCGCTTCAAAAGCAGCTTCCCGAATCGAATTACCTTCGGCACGGAAATCACGGGCAAATTCCACAATCAAAATACCGTTCTTTGCCGAAAGCGCAACAAGCAGAATGATACCGATTTGCGTATAAATACTGACCGGAGTTCCCATAATCAGACAGCCAATCATAGCACCCAATAATGCGACCGGCAATCCGATAACGGCTGCCACCGGGCTGGTCCAACTCTCATACTGTGCAGCAAGTACCAGGAAAGCAACAATTAGAGCCATCACGAGTACAATAGTAGTTGTATTTCCTGCCTGTGTTTCCTGATAAGCCACAGAAGTCCATTCATATCCAAACTCATCTCCCAGCTGTTCCTTAAATAATGCTTCCACTTCCTGTATGGCCTGCCCGGTGCTACTTCCCGGAGCAACATTACAAGTCAGAGAAGCAGTCGAATACATATTATAACGGTTTATTTGATCCTGTCCTAACTGTTCCTCCACTTTGGTGAAAGAAGAAAAAGGTACCATCTCTCCTGCCGTATTCGGCACACTTAGTTTCAAGACATCATCAATCACGCGCTGTGCCTGATCCCGTGCCTCAATCTTCACTTGATAGATACGTCCGAATTCAACAAAATCATTCACATAAGCCGCTCCCATATAATAGCCCAATGTAGAGAACACATCATTCAAGGCAATCCCCATAAACTGCACTTTATCACGATCAATATTCAAGAAATACTGCGGAACATTTGCCTGATACTGACTGGACACAGATCCTAAAGCCGGTTTAGAATGATAAGAAGCAAGCAACGCATTGATAGCTTGTTGCATTTCCGTCGGCCCCAGGTTACGCCGGTCTTCCAACTGAAGTTGCAAACCGCCGGAAGCACCCAGTCCCGGAATAGCCGGAGGAACCATCGCAAATACTTCCGCAGCCTGAATAGTCATATACGCTTCACCATTAAAACGGTTGACTACGGCAGCAGCCGTATGCTCCTTCCCTTTCCTTTCATCCCAGTTTTTCAGTACCACAAAATAAGTTGCCGAGTTGCTCTGCTCGCCGCCACCCATTATCGAGAAGCCGGAAATGCCAATATAATTCTTCACTTCCGGATAAGAATCCAGAATTGCATTAACCTTATCTCCCACTGCCTGCGTACGTTCAAGGCTGGCTGCAGGCGGAAGTTGAACAACAGCAATAAAATATCCGTCATCCTCGTCCGGAATGAAAGTAGACGGCCAATGCATAAAGAGCAATACAGCAATAACAGTCAAGACACCGTAGGAAACAAGAGCCATTCCGGGACGTTGAAGCAACCATTTGACAATCTTGTCATACACTCCTTGCGTCTTGTCGTATGCCTTATTGAAACCTTTGTATATAAAGAAGTTAGAAGGTTTGCTCTTTTCAAGAAACAACGCACAGAGTGCAGGGGTCAATGTCAACGAATTGAAACCGCTCAACACGGTAGAAGCAGCAATGGTCAATGCAAACTGCTTATACAACTGCCCTGAAATTCCGCTAATCATCATCGTAGGAATAAACACAGCCAGCAATACAAGCACTACCCCGACAATCGGGCCTGTAATCTCTCCCATCGCTTTCGTCACCGCTTCGCGGGGGGAGTACTGCCCGGTTTCCAGTAACCTCGAAGCATTCTCCACCACCACTATCGCGTCATCCACCACAATGGCAACTGCCAGAATCAGCCCGAACAACGTCAATGTATTGATAGAAAAACCAAATGCCGCCATCACGGCAAATGTACCAATCAACGATACCGGGATGGTAATACAAGGAATAATCACAGCCCTCCAATTCTGCAGGAACAGGAAAATAACGAGAATCACCAGCAAAGTCGTTTCAAAGAATGTGACCATCACTTCATCAATAGAAGCATGGATCACATCGGTTGTATCCAAAGTGACATTATACGAAACTCCTTTCGGGAAACTTGCCGCCAATTCCTCCATTTTGGCCTTCACTCCTTTGGATACATCCAGCGAATTGGAACCCGGTTGCTGGTAAATAGCAATGGCAGCCGTAGGTTTTCCATTCAATCGTGACACTACGCTATATGACGCAGAACCCAAGTCGATGCGTGCAATATCCTTCAGGCGAAGCATCGCTCCGTTCTGTTCGCGGCGGATAATAATATCGCCGAACTGTTCTGGAGATTTCAATCGTCCCTGGACATTCAATGTATACTGAAAAGCATTATTATTATCCTGCCCGATGGGTTGACCGATATATCCGGCAGATACTTCCACATTCTGCGACTGGATAGACTGATAAACCTGTTGCGGTGAAATATCCCGTATACGCATAGCCTCCGGATCGAGCCAGATGCGCATTGAATAGTCCCCAGCTCCCATAACATTCACAGCACCCACTCCGGGCACACGTGTCAGCTGGTCTACTAAATTCAGTTTGGCATAATTAGTCAGATACAGGCTATTGTATACAGAATCCTGCGAAGTCATTGTCAGGAACATCACAATGTTTGAAGACTGTTTCTGCACAGTGACTCCTTGCACAACTACCGGTTCCGGCAGTGATGATTGCGCGATACTTACCCTGTTTTGTACCTGCACAGTTGCCATATCGATGTCCGTACCGACAGCGAATGTAATGGTCAGAGAATACGCTCCCGAAGAGGAAGAATTGGAAGACATATAAAGCATACCATCTACACCATTCACCTGCTGTTCGATAGGAATACCCACTGTTTGGGCAACAGTTTCAGCATTTGCCCCGGGATAAACGGCAGAGACCTGCACCGTTGGCGGCGTGATCTCCGGAAATTGCGCCACAGGCAATATATTGAGTGTGACCAGACCGGCTACTACAATAAGCAGGGCAAGGACAGTAGCAAATATCGGTCGGTTGATAAAAAACTTAGAAAACATAATATATAGGTTTAAAAGCAGCCTCTCCACAGCCTTCTCCCAAAGAGAGGGAGCAAGAAGTTACCTTTGTTAATTAATCGGTTTTAAGTACATCGCCTTTATTGATTTCATCTGTTAGTCAATCAGTTAGCAAAGGACTTTACTTTTCTCTCTTGGGAAGAGAATCAGGAAGAGGCTTTATCTTCATTCCGTCTCTGACTTTCATCAAAGCCTCTGTGACATACTGTTCTTGCGGAGAAAGTCCTCCCACTACCTGCCGTAAAGTGCCGTCGACCAACTGCCCTATTTCAATATGCCGGTAATGAACTATATTCGAATCATTTACAACATATAAATATTTGCCCAACTGATCGGTCCCGATAGAACCTTCTTTCACCAGCACCGCATTTTTAGCTTCTCCATAAGGTAAAGTAATGCTTACATACAACCCACTCTTCAATATCCCTTTCGGATTATCAAAATTGGCACGAACCGTCAGCGTTCCTGTATTCAAATCTACATTGGGTGAAAGATAGTCGAGGGCAGCCGGATAAGTTTCAGTTCCCTCCTTTCCCAGTTGAACCATTATTTTCTGCGGAAGATTGGCAGGTAATTGTTGGTTATCCATAGCCATCGTCAACCATTGATTATCAGCTACATTGAAGTAAGCATACATCTGATTATCCTTATAAATAGTAGCCAATGTAACCGGCTGCAACGAGCCGCCGACATAACTTCCTACATCCACCGTCGCCTTACTGATAGTGCCATCAAACGGCGCACGAACATAACAATATCCCAAGTTTGTACGGGCGGTACTCAAAGCAGCTTCCGCATTGCTGACAGCTGCAACCCCTTCTGCCACAGACGATTCAGCCTGAAGCACCTGTATCTGACTGACAGCATCACTCTTTACAGCCTCTTTCATACGGCTATAATTATTACGGGCATATTCCAGTTGAGCCTGGGCGGTTTTCAGTTCTGCTTCTGCCTGCTCCACCTTGTCTTTATACAAAGTAGGTTCAATGACAAACAGCAGTTGTCCCTGTTTCACTCGTCCGCCAGGAACATACGAGGTAGACTGCAAGGTTCCGTTCACTCGGGCCACAAGATTCACCGTTTTTTCAGTTGTCAGATAGCCCGGGTAATCTTTCGTCAAAGTAATATCCTCCACTATGGGTTTGGTCACGCTAATTTCCGGAGTTGGCATACCTCCCATCGCTCCTGTACTTTTCTTCTCCTTACAACCTGTCAATATAGGCAGTGCAAGAAAGATATACATCAGTTTTTTCATATCTGTTAGGTTATATATTTTTTGATTGATTTTTTTATTCTCTCCAACCGCCTCCCAAAGCCTTGTAGAGGGCTATTAGTTGCAAAAGTGAACTCCCTTGTGCCTGTACCAGCTGATTCTCGTAAGATAACAGAGAACGTTGCGCATCGAGTACGTTTTGGAAAGGCGAGAGCCCCTGCTTGTACAATTCCAGTGAAAGTTTCAATGTCTCAATCCCTTGATTACGCACTTCCCGCAGGGCTACAATCTGTTTGATTGAATTCCGATAGCCATTCATAGCGTTGTCAGTCTCCTGTACGGCAGTCAAAACCGTCTGGTTAAACTGATTGATCGCTTCATCCAGTTGCGCTTTTGCCAGTCGGGTTGCGTTCACCAACTGTCCTCCGTTGAAAATAGTCCAGCTCAATGACGGAGCGATTTCATAAGTCATACTTTTACTTTTGGTGAGATCCTTCAAATCACGGGCGGCATATCCAAATGATCCTTTCAAGAAAACTTTCGGCAACCAATCCGCTTTTGAGGCTCCCAGCAATGCCGCTTGTGCATTCACGCTCAATTCCGCACCTCGTACATCAGGCCGTCTCAATAACAAATCGACAGGTAGCCCCACTCCGATCGGTTCCATGTAATCGGGCAGTGTTCCGCCGGATTCGAGAACCGGACGAATATCCTGCGGATACATTCCCAATAAAACGGCCAATGTCGTTATATACTGATTGATACCCGCTTCCAGTTGAGGAATGGAGGCTTTCGTATTATACAACACAGACTTAGCCTGTGCCACATCGAGCTTGGCAACAAGTCCGGTATTATAGCGTACTTCCGTGATTTTCAAAACTTCCTCCTGCGAAGCACTGTTTTTCTTCACCACCTCAAGTTCTTGTTGCAATTCCCTTAGATTGATATAGGCCGAGGCTACCTCCGCAGCCAACGAAACCATAACACCTGTGTACTCTTCCTTACTGGCGGCAAAATTCTCTTTCTGTGCTTTTACCCGCTTGCGGATACTGCCAAAGATATCCAGCTCCCAACTCATACTTAACGAAGCATCATAATAATGATCCGTTGTTTGAGGCAGCGAACTGGTATTTCCACTTGTTTCCTGACGGGTCCACCCTGCATTCAGTCCGATGGAAGGAAAGAAATTACTACGTTCTATCCAAAGATTGGCACGGGCAGCGGCTATACGGTTGATTGCCATTGCAACGGAATAATTACGATCTACTGCCAGAGCTATCAAAGAGTCCAGTTTGGCGTCTTGGAATGACTTCCACCAATGGTCATCCACCGGAAGTATCTGTTGAAACACTTCCCCGCTCTCTTCCCAATCGTTAGGGAGCGGAGCTTTCAAATAACGGTTTGCAGTCTGTCCAACCGCAGTTACAGTTGAAAGAAACATAAGGAGCGATGTGCCCCACACTCGTATACTCATATCAGTTCAGGTTTTTATGAAATGAAAAGATAACAACTAAAGGGTAAGTTTGTTTACCGGAGTAAAATTGGAGTAAAACTCCCACGCGACGCAATATTATTTTGAAGTATTCGATTTCCCTTTATACGGGCACTTACTAAAACAAAAAAAGCCCCGCATTGCTGCAGGGCTTACTTTATATATCAAAATAGTAACTTTACTTACTACTTCACTGCTTTCTTTATTCAGCAGTTTTTCTTCTGATAGCTCTTTTGGTAGTAGTTGCCGGAGCTTCTTCCACCTTGTGTTCGATTTGCACACCAGCCAATTCCGGGTCAATCATAATACGTCCGCAGTATTCGCAAACGATTACTTTCTTACGAGAGCGGATATCCAGCTGTCTCTGGGGCGGAATCTTGTTAAAGCAACCACCACATGCGTCACGTTGTACATACACAATACCCAATCCGTTACGAGAGTTCTTGCGGATACGTTTGAAAGACTGCAACAGACGTGGTTCAATCTTAGTTTCCAAGTCTTTAGCTTTGTCTCTCAATTTCTCTTCTTCCTGTTTGGTTTCAGAGATAATTTCATCCAGTTCGCTCTTTTTCTGCTCCAGGTCTTTCATCCTTTCGTTAAGAATCTGATCGTTCTTTGTCACTTCAGCCTCTTTTTCTTCTTTATCAGCAGAATATTCTTTGATTCTCTTTTCGCAAAGTTCGATCTCCAATGTCTGGAATTCGATTTCCTTTGTCAAGAAGTCATATTCACGGTTGTTGCGAACATTGTCTTGTTGTGACTTATATTTTTCTACTGAAGCCTTTGCTGTTTCGATTTCTACTCTCTTGCCGGCAATAGCAGATTTCAGTTCATCCACTTCAGCTTTGATCTTGTCGATACGGGTACTCAAACCGGCAATTTCATCTTCAAGGTCTTGCACTTCCAACGGAAGTTCACCTCTCAATGTCTTGATTTCATCAATCTTAGACAACATCGTTTGCAGTTGGAACAGTGTCTTCAGTTTCTGTTCTACCGTCAACTCATTCGGATCTTTTTTTGCTTCTCTAGCCATTTTACTTATAAATATTTTATGGGATTCGTATTTATTTTACTCAATTGGAGTGCAAAATTAGGAAATAAATCCCGGATTATGGAATAAAAAATTTCTTTTGTATATTGTTCGCTTTCGTAATGACCAATCTCCGCCATCAGAATATCTTCTTCGTGACCGAAATAATCATGATATTTAATTTCGCCGGTAATAAAAACATCCGCTCCCGACCGGATTGCCTGTGGAAGCAAAAATGCACCTGCACCGCCGCACAATGCCACTTTCTGTATCTCTCTTCCTTTCAGCTTGTTGTGACGCAAACATCCCACTTCGAATGTCTTCTTGATGCGTTTCAAAAATTCGAGTTCTGTCTCCGATTCATCCAGTTCACCGACAATTCCCGATCCCGCCTGCGACCAGTCGTTCAATAACGGATAAATGTCGAATGCCGGTTCCTCATAAGGATGGGCAGCCAATAAAGCCTTGATGGTTTCCGCCTTTTTAAAGGAAGGAAGAATCGTTTCAATCCTCACCTCCTCTTCGTGGTGCAGTTCTCCGATTGTTCCACAAAAAGGATGCGTTCCCTCTTTTGCCCGGAAAGTTCCCTCTCCTTTCAGATTGTAACTGCATGAATCATAGTCGCCTATATTTCCGCATCCGGCAGCAAACAGTGCTTCGCGTACCGCGTCAGCTTGTGCGTAAGGGACAAACGTCACCAACTTAACCAAGTTATTCTCTTTCGGCTCAAGCACTTTCAAATTCTTCAATCCGATTTTTTCGGCTATCTTATAATTGACTCCACCTTGTGCATTATCCAGATTGGTATGCGCCGAATAGATCACAATATCATTCTTTATTGCTTTCAATATACAGCGTTCCACATAATCCTTGCCCGTAATGGATTTATATCCTTTAAAAATCAGCGGATGATGAGATATGACGAGATTGTAACCCAACGCGATCGCTTCATCCAACACAGCTTCAGTAACGTCAAGACACAACAAAGCCCCTGTTGCTTCCGCTTCTGTCAATCCGATTTGCAGGCCGGCATTATCAAAGCCGTCTTGCAATGGCAGAGGCGCGAATCGTTCAAGGGCGCTTACTATTTGCTTAATTTTCATTATTTGTAGAAAATTTGGTTGCAAATATAATAAATAAAAAAGGAATAATCATACTAAACGATCGTTTTTTAGAGAATTTATCGTTATCCGTTTTCTTGAGACCACCGTAAAAAGATATCAAACACCACCCGAAAACTATCAAATAAGACCTAAAAACTATCCGATGATAGAAATTCCCCTAAATTCCGTCGGATTCTCCCCCAGCGGGATCGACAAAATACCTTAAACTTGCAACATCAAAATTTTAACAACGAATACTCACATTTTAAAAACAACACATATGAAAAGTTTAAGCTTCAGAAAAGACTTGGTAGGCGTTCAGGAAGAACTACTACGTTTCGCATACAAACTGACAACAGACCGCGAAGAAGCGAACGATTTGCTGCAGGAAACCTCATTAAAAGCATTAGATAACGAAGAAAAATATACACCTGATACAAATTTCAAAGGATGGATGTATACCATCATGCGCAATATCTTTATCAATAACTATCGCAAGGTAGTTCGTGACCAGACATTTATTGACCATACGGACAATCTCTACCATCTTAATTTACCGCAAGATGCAGGGTTTGAAAGTACGGAAAAGACATACGACCTGAAAGAGATGCACCGCGTAGTCAATGCTCTTCCGAAAGAATACAGAGTTCCGTTCGCCATGCACGTTTCCGGATTCAAATACCGCGAAATTGCAGAAAAACTGAATCTTCCGTTGGGCACTGTAAAGAGCCGTATCTTCTTCACACGCCAGAAATTACAGGAAGAACTGAAAGATTTCCGCTAAACCCTAACTATATCTACATCAGTTTCAGATTAAACAATTGATTTCATTTTTCAGTTTTATCAATAGGCAAAAGGCAAAGAGAGTGTATATTCTTTTTGCCTTTTGCCTATTTTCATCGGACAAATATGGATAAAAATCAATGTCGGAATAAAAACTAATTATAAAATTCTGCGTAAAACTTCCGTTATTTATTGAAAATCTGTATTTTTACTTCCACTAAATAATAAATACGATGAAAACAATTCTGACTCTACTGTTGCTGATAGTTGTGACGACCTCCTGTCAACTCAAAAAGAGTGATAATACGGAAACGGCTGTAACCGAGTCTACAGAAATTGACAATGCCGAAGATTGCACGGCAGATACGGTCAAAGCTACTGCTATCTTCTGGATTGATAAAGCAGAAACCAAACACTGCAAAGAGTACGGCTTTCGTACCATCAAAGCCCATGTTCTTATTCGTGAAGATGGAAAGGTCGATTTGATGTCATTCGTCAAAAAACAATCTCCGGCTGTAGAGACGTACATACGCCATCATCTTTCCAAATTTAAAGTGTCGGAAAAGATGTTTGAAGGCGGGTATGTGCAACCCGGAGAACAATTCGTGCAGCTTCGCTGCTTATGGGGAATGTTGAAAGGCAAGTAATCAATGTGCTCACAACCGGAGCTAAAAGCAAAGATAACCCGTTGTCTTAGCGTCTATCTTTCGCTTTTCATCTGTACTTTGTTTTTCAGCGCATACCGCTCGTCTACCACCCTGTCGGTAGGAAAGAAAGTGAAAATAAGCCGCCACTCTCCTTCTTTATAGATAAATTTACGCCCGCTGGCTCCACGAAGAATTGCTTTGTGCTTTTCCCTCAGGAACGATTCGATATGTTCCGGCATTTCAGTGCCGGATGCCGAAAACTCCACTGTTATAAAAAAATGCGGAATAGAAATTTCAGCCACTTTACGGAATATCTGATCGGTAACTGTCATTTTCGGGGTTCTTTGGTTACCTCTAATAATTTCCCGTATGCGTCAAAAGATCGGCGTGAAGCCAATGAAATAGTTATCATCAGCGACAGCATAGATGCCGTAAAAGTAATCACCATAATCATCATCTGATACTTGATGGCAACATTCGGACTGCTTCCTCCCAGGATTTGTCCGATCATTGTGCCGGGAAGAGCAACCAATCCCATCACGGAAATGTTCGCAATCAGCGGACTGAAGGATTTAATAATGGCCTGTCGGATAAATGGAGCCTGCGCTTCCTGCCTTGTTGCTCCGTTCCCCAGTAAATAACGGTACAACTGTTGCTCACGTTTTAATCCGCTATAATACGTATTCAAAGCTATCACATTGCTCGAAAGCATATTACCCATCAGGATACCGAATATCGGAATAAAGTATTGGGCGCTAAATATATTGTCCAATTGAAGAACAATACCGATAAAGTACAAGCCTACCAGTACAACACTACAAAGAAATCCTACCGTAATAGGGATTAATAAGATACGACGTTTCAACTGGGTACGCACCAGTGCTGTCTGTCCGGCTACGAATATCATAATTATCACCCAAAGGAAGTTAATCCAGGGATTGTTCCACAAAAAGAGATATTTCAGATACATGCCGATAAAGAACAGTTGGATAATCATCCGTATTGTACCAATCAGGGCAGGTTTCAGTAGTCCCGTTTTAAACTTCCAAAGATAAAAGAACGGGATGGCAAGCAGAAGCAAGCCTATAAAAAGATTATAATATGATATATCAATCGTTCCCACAGTGTATTCTTAACAATTCTATCCGATTCGTGTTAGCGTTCTCTCCAATCGTTACAATTCTATTAAATAATGACAACCCGAAGCAAAGTCCTTATCATGCGATACAGCCAGCACTGCTGTTCCCTTTTCCGCCTGTCGCCGGAAAAAAGACAAGACCCTACCGGTCGAATCGGCATCCAAAGCAGAAGTCGGTTCGTCTATAATAATCAGAGGTTTATTGAGCATAGCGGCTACGGCGAGCATGATGCGTTGACGCTGACCGCCCGACACTTCATTCACTCTCTTGGTATATAATTCATGTTCCAGTCCCAATTCATCAAAACAGGCAAAAAGCCTTTCTTCCGAAAAAGGGACAGAACGGTTCACTTTCAGTCCGAACGGGAGAGCTACCATCTCTTTCACCCATTCAAAAGGCAATGCCAATTCCTGGGGAATCCATGCAATCTGCCGCCTGACTGTATCAATAGTCGATCTATCCAGTACCATTCCTCCTATCCTGATTATCCCTTCTTTCAACGGAACAAAACCCATTATCGCATTCAGCAACGAAGTCTTTCCACAACCAGATTGTCCTACAATACAGGCAGTTTCTCCCCTTTCCAATTTCATATTAAAACCGGAAACAAGAACCTCCGTCCCAAAAGCAATACAAATGTTCTCAATATGTAGCATTTAATCGTACCTTTTGAAAATTTCACCAAAAGTATAAAAAAACAAGGGCATACGTATCAAAATCCCTTTGTTTTCTTAGAAATTTTCTTAGAACGACATGTTTTGTCGTCACGTGACATTATCTTTGCTCTTGATAATTAAAATTAATACCAAATATGGGCAAGAAACGGGAAGGAATGCAACGAATGCTGGTCATTATCAATAAATTAAAAGGACCGCAACAGTATGTGCCACGTAAAGAATTGGAGAACTACGTGACACATCGCATGGAAGAACGAGATGGAACACCTGTAGACATAAGAACTTTGCAGCGAGACTTCAAAGATATAGAAGATCTATTTGGTATCCGCATCTGTTTTGATAAGAAACAAAACGGTTATTATATCAATGAGGAAGACGATTTGAAAAAGGAGCAGTACGAACGGCTTCTGCTAAACTTCGACCTATTGAATGCTTTGGACAAAACTTCCAACCTACACACCTATGTTCTTGCCGAACATCATCGACCAAACGACAGTGAATGTCTTCCGGCATTGATAAAAGCCATTAAATTCTTTCACCCGGTAGAATTCAGTTATATTTATGTACGTGAAGGAGACAAAGTACGCAAAAAGAAAGTCTTACCTTATTATCTGAAAGAAGACCAGCAAAGATGGTATCTCCTCGCCTATGACAACAACATATTAAAAACTTTCAATATAGACTGTATCCGCAATCTCCAAATCCTTTATGAGGAAACCTTCAAAAGGAATATGAATATTGATGCAAACAACTTATTTAAAGACAGCTACGGCATCTGGAATCAGACAGATATTCCAGTAGAAAATATTGAACTAAGCTATAGTGCATTAGATGGTAGTTTCTTGAAATCGATTCCTTTGCATCATTCACAAGAAATCATTACGGACAATGAGATGGAATTTCGAATCAGATTACGCCTTCGTATTACTAATGATTTTGTAATGGCATTGCTCTCACGTAGTAGTTCACTTACAGTAATTGAACCGTTACATCTTCGGGAACGAATACGGAAAATTTATGAGGAAGCAATAAAAAGACATTTATAATATAACGTTTAACATTAAAACTATGAATCTATTTAAAGCATTATTTGGTAGCAGTTTTTTTCAGCAAGAAATGAAACGTAATCAACAATATCGCGACAACTATGCCTGCTGTGATGATATTGACGTAAACATTGATTTTGCAGAAGAGATTGAAGATGAAATACAGAATGAAAAACTGTTTTTATTTGACTATATACCCGAATCTTATTCACATGATGATGAGAATGAAGAAATGGATGATGAGATAGATTTGATAGGATAAGAGATTGATTGTTAACGAAGACTATACTTAAACCTAAAAAAAACAATGCCCCAGAGTGTTATATTGCAAAATATATCTATATTTGCACTGTCATCATAAGCAATTATATGACATTACATTTTATTAGATGAAAGTGTTTTGCTTTTATCCTTATTCGGGAAATCTGGTAAATTTCAAAAGGAACAGGGATAACAATAACACTCATCACTTGTATTTTCGTATGTGTTACCTATGCGCATATCTATACAAGTGTGGGGTATTGTTTATTTGTTCCTTAGGTTTACCAGAACCTCCCGATAGATAAACAGACGACTCCACACTTTCTTTTTTATGTATAACCTCATTTTAGGGAGTCGAAATGATATTATAAATAGGATGTTTATGGAAAAAATTTCGGCAATTCCCAAACCTGAAATTGGAGTTAGGATTCTCCTTTCCCAAGAAGTTGGTGTAAAAAAACACAATGAAGATTTTTTAATTCTAACAGTGCTATTCTGTTTATTCATGTTATGTTGGATATTTGCGTTTTTAAATTTTATAGGAATAGATGTCTAATAATATAAACTTTGATTATATGGAAAACAATAATGAAATAAAAAAGATTGATTCTTCAATGGTTGAATGCCCCTTTTGTAGGAATGCAATAGAAGCTCCTTCTAAACCGGACGTTATATTCAAATGTCCCAAATGTTATAAGGAGCTTATTACTTATGATAAAAGTAATGGGCCTACACTAATTTATTCACAAAATTACACAACTCCCAATTGTAAAAATATGTCCTTAATTTATTGTAAAGATTGCGGGAAGCAAATATCAGATAGTGCTTCAAACTGTCCATTCTGTGGTTGTTCACAAAATAACATCTCATCTAATAATAACGAAATTAGTCTAAGTTATCTGTTCGTCAGTTTCTTAATACCACTGATTGGTCTGATTTTGTGCTTTACTTCATGGAATCGCCATGAAGGAAAAACAAAATCTGCTTTGATAGGTACATTAGTCGGAATCATATTTACAGCAATACTTTATTCTATTATCTAAACATATTCATTCTCATGAATAATTCTAAAAAGTTCATTTTATTTAGTATCATAGTTATAATAGGATTACTAATCATCTGGGGTATTTCTTTTCAGAAAGATTATCTCCCTGAATTCAATCCCAATGCAAGTGAAGAACAAAAGACAAACTGGATTAAGGCAAAAACAAAAGAATATATTAAAAACAATTTGTACGATAATGAAGAATATATAGCATTAAAATGGGAAAGAAGTGGTTATACTGATGATTTAGGTCATACAACTACGTATAGCACTTTTCATATACCTTCCGTTGAATGGAATACATTGCGCCTTTCACATACATTCAAAATAATCAATAAAAAAGGTTGTGAATCTCATTATTGTAAACATATTGAATTTAACAAAAAAGGGAATATTACAAATTTTGTCAATCGTATTGATGGAGAAGATTATACAGGGATAGAACAAATTACAGGTATGATACAAGGTCCATTAAGAAATAGTAATAACGAGGAGCTTATAATATGGGGAGAGGATATAGTAAGAAAACATATTTCAGAAAATCTGAATAACTCACAAAAATATATTCCTATAGAATGGACACTATATACAAAATTAACTTTAGAACGAAAAGTCTTTGATGCGTTGGATTTTACATTTTCTTCTATTAAACAAGTTGCTGATTTTCATCCTAACTGGATACACGCAGCATTATGTATTGAGCATAAATATATAATAGAAGGAAGAGATGGATATAAGCAAACAAAGCACAGCGTATTCATAATATCTCCCAAAGGAAAAGTTAAAGAAGTTTCCTACGGATATTTCTCTATTAGTAAAAGTGCAGAGGAACAGTACAAGCTATTATTCACCAATTTTTATTGATATAGAATTTGTCATACTTTAATATTATTGTTTATGAGAAAGTATATTTTTTTATTCCTGCTTTTATGTTTTACAACAAATGTTTTAGGACAAAATACGGAAAGTTCTCAAACGGAACAACATCAATTAGTTGAATGGTCAAAAAACTGTATCAAGGAGTTTTTCAATGCAGTATCATTATCGGATACTCTCATTCATGAACCTATTGAATGGATCTTAATTGTGCAAGACGCACGTTATCCCATAAAATTGAAAATGGAGGAGCAAAAAACAGACACACTTCGCGGTTGTATAAAACTTCTTGATAGCAGAGGAGTGTTTGACCAATATTTTGAAATATCAGAAGCCCCTGATGCATTTATAGCTGTATCATTGGTTCATAATATAAAATCCAAACGTACAGGTTTAAAAGTAGAATCAGGTGAAATTACATTCGTTCTTGATAATAAAGGAAAGGTATTGGAAATCAAGGACTATGTTAGACCTATGGCAATACGCCAAATGACGACAATGCTAGTGCTTGATAAGACAAAGCAACTATTAGCTGAAAACTTAGGTAAGGATATATTAAAGTTGGAATGGAAATTTCAATCTGATACTCAAAACTGGGTATTAGAAAATGATAATAAAATTATTTACCGATTGACACCTCTTGAAATTATCTATTTTGCTCAAAAATTTATGAGAAAAAGAAATTAGATTTATTTCTATTCAATCAATAGTTCGTTAAACATTTCCTTAACACTTATGCTACGTAAAGAATTGGAGAACTACATGACACATCACATAGAAGAACGAAAACATAACTTTCATCATTAAACTAATTTTATTTATATGAAACCAAGAGAATATGAAGAGTATATCCGAGAATTATTCAATAAACAAGGATATACCACTGAATTAACTCCACAAAGCGGAGATTATGGAATTGATATTTTTGCCACAAAAGGAAGGGAAAAGATAGCGATTCAAGTAAAAATGTACGGAAACTCTAGAAAAGTAAATAGAAGCATGATAATGGAGTTACATGGTGCAAAAGATTATTTTGGATGCAATAAAGCTATTTTAGTTACCAATGGAGAAATCATGCCTGATGCTATAGAAGTAGCCAACCGTCTACAAATAGATTTGCAAATAATTGATTATCCTGACAAAACAACCAAAACAGCAGAAGGTACCCTTTATTCATCAGCCTCCCCCAAAAAAGTACAAGATATAGAATCTAAGAGCTCAAACATTTTTTTTACCAATGAGGAATACACGTTCGATTCCATTTGGGAAACATACATTATGCCACTCAAAGGGAAAACTTTGTATAATAACCGAGGAAAAGAAAATATAATCACAAACGTAGATTGGGCAGGAATAACAAGAATAACCTCACAAGGAAACCCAGGTAAAATTGAAATAGAACATTTCAAAAATGCCATTAAAATACTATTAAAAAAGGAGAAATCACTCGGGATTATATCAACCAGAATTGCGTAAAACGAGCTTCTTCCGGTATTGTATTAATCTTGTCACAAGTACCATTCTTTAAGTTGGATGAAAACCCCTTAAGACTTACTTTTAAGTTGAAAGAATAAGTTTTACTTTCAAAAATGACAGTATCATACCTTGAAAAATGAACTTTAAGCGTAAGCACTCAGCCTGTTTCCTCTTTGATAAAATGAGATATTCGATGCGAAGGTTACGGACAGTGAAAGTGTAAACTACGAAAGTGTAAAGAAGCGATTTTCCCTTTTTTCTTTCATCGTTTAATGTAAAGTTTTCCAATTTTGATTTATCTTTGCCTCACTAATTAATTCAAGAAAAGTTATGATACTGAACGAAAGAGATGCCCGTCATGAGCATGTATTACAAGTAGCCCGCCAGATGATGACGGCTGCGCGTACTGCTCCGAAAGGAAAAGGAATCGATATTATCGAAGTGGCCCTAATCACGGATGAAGAGATTAAACAACTGTCGGACACTATGATAGCTATGGTAGAAGAACACGGAATGAAATTTTTCCTTCGTGATGCCGACAACATCTTAAGTGCCGAATGTGTTGTATTGATAGGAACACGCGAGCAGACACAAGGCTTAAACTGCGGTCATTGCGGCTTCACCACCTGCGACGGACGTACAGAAGGAGTTCCCTGCGCATTGAACAGCATAGATGTAGGTATCGCCATAGGTTCCGCCTGCGCTACGGCAGCCGATTTGCGTGTAGACACACGTGTGATGTTCTCTGCCGGACTAGCAGCACAACGTCTGAACTGGCTGAAAGACTGCAAGATGGTAATGGCCATCCCTGTAAGTGCATCCTCCAAGAATCCGTTCTTTGACCGGAAGCCAAAGCAGGAAGCGAATTCATAATAATGCGTAATGATGCGTAACAGGCACACTGACGACTGACGCAGACAATAAACTGATTTTATAAATAACTAAATAGATAATAGTCTAATGGGAATCATGGTTGGACTTCCCAGCCCAAGTGGCTCGGAGAAAGATTTGCAGCTGAATTTCGGCAAAAACATGACCGTGCAGGTAGAAATGAGAGTCCCTCATTTGCCCGCCGAATGGCATATGCAGAGTGGTATACAGTTGACATGGCCACACGCCGGTACAGACTGGGCATACATGCTGGCAGAAGTGCAAGAGTGTTTTATAAACATAGCCCGGGAAATAGCGAAGCGAGAGTTACTATTGATTGTCACCCCCGAACCGGAAGAAGTGAAAAAACAGATAGCCGCTACCGTCAACATGAACAACGTCCGCTTTCTGGAATGTGCCACCAATGACACATGGGCACGCGACCACGGAGCCATCACCATGATAGACACCGGCACCCCTTCCCTGCTCGACTTTACATTCAACGGCTGGGGACTGAAATTTGCTTCCGAACTGGATAATCAAATCACCAAACAAGCGGTAGAAGCCGGAGCCTTGAAAGGCCAGTATATAGACCGCCTCGACTTCGTTCTCGAAGGAGGCTCCATCGAAAGCGACGGAATGGGCACACTGCTCACTACCTCCGAATGCCTGCTTTCTCCCCAACGGAACGGGCGACTGAACCAGGTAGAGATAGAAGAATACCTGAAATCAACCTTCCACCTTCAAAAGGTTCTTTGGTTAGACCACGGCTATCTTGCCGGTGATGACACTGACAGCCACATCGACACTTTGGCACGTTTCTGTTCTACCGACACCATTGCTTACGTAAAATGCGACGACAAAGAAGACGAACACTACCAAGCATTACTCGCAATGGAGGAACAACTGAAAACATTCCGCACCTTAGCAGGAGAACCCTATCGCCTGTTAGCCTTACCGATGGCGGACAAGATCGAAGAAGACGGCGAACGCCTGCCCGCAACTTACGCCAACTTCCTGATTATGAACGAAGTTATTCTCTACCCGACATACCATCAGCCAGCGAATGACCAAAAAGCAAGAGATGTGTTACAACAAGCATTTCCAGGGCATCAGATAATCGGAATAGACTGCCGTGCCCTGATTAAGCAACACGGTTCCCTGCATTGTGTCACCATGCAATACCCATTGGGAGTTATAAAATAACGAATGAATCAACCAAGTAATTATTCATCATGAAAAAGATAAAAGTCGGAATCATCCAACAATCCAATACCGCAGATATTCGGGTCAACCTGATGAACCTCGCAAAGAGTATCGAGGCTTGCGCTGCTCACGGTGCGCAACTGATTGTGCTTCAAGAGCTACACAATTCACTTTATTTCTGCCAGACAGAAAACACCAACCTGTTTGATCTGGCTGAACCCATTCCCGGACCATCCACAGGCTTTTATTCCGAGTTGGCAGCCGCCAATAAAGCAGTCCTTGTCACCTCTCTTTTTGAGAAACGTGCCCCCGGACTATATCATAACACCGCTGTTGTGTTCGACCGCGACGGAAGCATTGCGGGTAAATACCGGAAAATGCATATTCCCGATGATCCGGCTTACTACGAAAAATTCTATTTCACTCCCGGAGACATCGGTTTTGAACCTATTCAAACCTCTTTAGGAAAGCTGGGCGTACTGGTATGCTGGGATCAATGGTATCCGGAAGCTGCCCGCCTGATGGCACTGAAAGGTGCGGAACTTTTAATTTATCCTACTGCCATCGGCTGGGAAAGCAGTGACACGGACGACGAAAAAGCCCGCCAACTCAACGCCTGGATTATTTCGCAGCGTGCCCATGCCGTTGCCAATGGTCTTCCTGTTATCTCCGTCAACCGTGTAGGACACGAGCCCGATCCTTCCGGACAGACAAACGGCATCCTATTTTGGGGAAACAGTTTCGTAGCAGGACCGCAAGGAGAATTTCTAGCACAAGCCGGAAACGATCATCCGGAAAACATGGTAGTGGAAATAGATATGGAACGCTCGGAAAACGTCCGCTGCTGGTGGCCTTTCCTCCGTGATCGCCGGATTGACGAATACGAAGGACTTACCAAACGCTTCCTCGATTAAAGTTCAATGCAGAAGTTCTCCAATAAAGTTCACTCCCAAAGACATAAGAGAGGATATTTATAAATATCACAACACCAAAAAGGAACTGTCTAACGAATTCTAAATATTGAAAATCACCCACGCTACAGATAGTTATAGCGTGGGTGAATTTATTAATGAGGGACTTGTCAGACAGTCCCTATTATATTTATTATGTGAGAAATGTCCCTGATACAGTAAGGAAATAAAAAGGGCACAGAGTCAAAATCTAAATTTAAAACTCTGTGCCCTTTCTATATATTATATTTAATAACTATTTCATTGAAAAGTTATTTTCTTGTTGGCTAGGAAATTAGCTCCTCCATAAATAAACAATCCCAAGAATTGAGCCAGATATTCATTCACGTCCAGTCCTTCTACCAATAAGATAAGAAATAAAAACTGTGCGGTGTAAGCCACGGCAAAAGCAGAACAAAAGAGCAGTATCTGTTTCCAGATACTATTCTTTTTATTTTCTACAGGGAATATCCAGTATTTGCACCAGAGAAAGTTATGGATTTGAGCTATCAGATACGCTGTTATATTAGCCACCATATAGTCGCCGTCAAATGACATTTCTTTCATCATTAACCATACAACCAACGCCATAATCAAAGCGTTCATTGTACCGATGACTATAAAACGGAATATGCGTACAGATTCTTTCACTCGCCCTCTTTCAAATCTACGATCAAATTCAGTTCATCAAGCTGGCTCTGGTCGATTGCAGAGGGTGCGTCCAGCATTACATCACGTCCGGAATTATTTTTCGGGAACGCAATACAGTCGCGTATAGAATCCAATCCTGCAAACAAAGACACCCAACGGTCGAGTCCGTATGCCAAACCACCGTGAGGAGGCGCACCATACTTAAAGGCATTCATCAGGAAGCCAAACTGTGCCTCTGCCTTCTCCGGAGTGAATCCAAGAATCTCGAACATCTTCGCCTGCAATTTCGCATCGTGGATACGGATAGATCCGCCGCCAACTTCCACACCGTTGATTACCATATCGTATGCATCTGCACGTACAGCAGCCGGATCAGTGTCCAACATCGGAATGTCTTCCTCTTTCGGATGAGTAAACGGATGATGCATAGCCATCAGGCGTCCTTCCTCCTCGCTCCATTCGAACATCGGGAAGTCAATCACCCAAAGGCAAATAAACTTATTCTTATCACGCAATCCCAGTTGAGCACCCATTTCCAGACGAAGCTCACAAAGTTGTTTACGTGTTTTCATTACATCGTCGCCAGACAGAATCAGAATCAAATCACCCGGTTTAGCTCCGAATGCTTCTTTCATTTGCTGGAGCACCTCCTGCGCATAGAATTTATCTACACTCGATTTCACCGTTCCGTCGGCTTCCACACGGGCATAAACCATTCCTTTCGCACCAATCTGCGGTTTCTTTACAAATTCGGTCAATGCATCCAGCTGCTTGCGGGTATAAGTCGCAGCACCTTCGGCACAGATACCACCCACATAAGCCGCATTATCGAATACAGAGAATCCGTGACCTTTCATGATATCCATCAGTTCCACGAATTTCATGCCGAAACGCAAATCCGGTTTATCGCTACCATAATATTTCATGGCGTCCGCCCAAGACATACGTTGGAATGGTTCATTCAGTTCCACACCACGAAGAGTCTTAAACAAATGTTTAGCCATTCCTTCGAAAGTAGTGATAATATCTTCTTGCTCAACGAAGCTCATTTCACAGTCGATCTGTGTAAATTCCGGCTGACGATCGGCACGTAAGTCCTCGTCGCGGAAACATTTCGCAATCTGGAAATAACGGTCGAAACCGGAAACCATCAACAACTGTTTTAAGGTCTGCGGAGACTGCGGAAGTGCGTAGAACTGTCCCGGATTCATACGTGACGGCACCACGAAGTCGCGTGCGCCTTCAGGAGTAGAACCGATCAAAACGGGCGTTTCCACTTCGATGAAACCCAGACTATCCAGATATTTGCGAACTTCAATTGTCATTTTATGACGCAGTTCCAAATTGGAACGTACAGCGTTACGGCGTAAATCCAGATAACGGTATTTCATGCGGATATCATCCCCCCCATCCGTGTTATCTTCGATAGTGAACGGAGGAGTCATGGCAGTATTTAGTACGTTCAGTTCGGAAACAATGATTTCAATGTCTCCGGTAGGAATGTTTGCATTCTTGCTGAAACGTTCATTAACCGTTCCTGTCACTTGAATGACGAACTCACGTCCCAATTTATTAGCACGTTCACAGAGTTCAGCATTAATTTCTTCATTAAAAACCAATTGGGTAATTCCGTAACGGTCGCGAAGGTCAATGAAAGTCATCCCTCCCATCTTACGGCTGCGCTGTACCCATCCGGACAGCGTGACTTGCTTGTTTACATCAGAGATTCTAAGTTCTCCACATGTGTGCGTTCTAAACATATATTTTTTATTTAAACGATTATCACTCGCGTTTTTATTTTGATCGAACCAAAACTGCGCAAAAGTACGCAATAATTTGTAATTCGGTGTCAGTAATCCGTTATTTTATCAGACTTTCTTTGTCAGCTTTTTCAATATTTTCTTGTTTCTATCTGTTATATTGTCGACGATGGCTTCATTCATCAATTTGATGCCATTCATATATTCCTGCGCTCTTTGGAGCACATTGGCTGCGTCCTTTTCCGATGCTCGTGGCACTACCACGCGCAATCCTCTTTGAATCAGTTGAATATTTACATTGGCATCCGTTTCCATGGGGTCACCATCAAAATGCACGACGCCCGGAGTAGTCCGGCGGATGCACAACTGTTTGCAGCGGAAAGTCTTGATACGGCTATTCTGATCGATTGTTTTATTGAATAATTGAAAGGCCAATGAAGGAACGTCCAATACGGTGAACGGTTCGAGAATGGTCACATCCAGCAAACCATCTGTCAGAGTGGCTTGTGGTGCGATATAAGCATTGTTTCCATATTGCGACGCGTTTCCGCAGGCAATCAGGAAGGCTTTATACTTGGAGACTCCGTTTTCCGTTTCCAGTTCATACGTTTCCGGCTCATATTTAAGACTTTCCTGCAGGGTTTTCTCCAGATAAGTCAATAGCCCCCGTTTACCGGCATGCGCAAACTTCAGACTGACAAACGCGTCGAATCCCACTCCGCAAGTGCAGAAAAAATCTGTACCGTTGATCTTACCATAATCTATCACATCCATGCAACCTTCGTTCAGCACTTCCAATGCTCTCTTCGGTTCCATCGGTATATGCAGATGCCTCGCCAGTCCATTGCCCGATCCGCAGGGAATAATTCCCAGTGCGGTATCAGTATGCACCAACGAACGAGCTATTTCATTGATCGTTCCGTCCCCACCGATAGCCACTACTATATCTGTTTTCTCTTCGGCAGCTTTGGCAGCTATTTCTACTGCATGACCGGCTCTTTCCGTATACACTACTTCCCAAGAGTATCTCGCCTTGTCTATTTTTTCGTCCAGCAAGTTAAGAATCAATTCTTTACTTTGTGTTCCCGAAATAGGATTGACGACGAATTTTATTTTTTTCATTCTTTCGTTCATGCTATTCTTGTCGATTGTAGACGACAAAAGTAATATAAATATCTTAAATTTTAATCTATTAGAGGTTTCTAATCATACGAGAGCAACTTTTTTCTCTTAAAAAGAACAGATAAAAGCAAATTTTGTTATCTTTGCCCCCTGTTTTTAAACACTTGTTAAGATAAAAGGATGTAAGATCGTCAGCGAACGATCTGAGTATGAGTATAAAAATTATAATTCATGGGATTATTACAAGAGAAGTTAGCTAAGTACGACCTGCCACAAAAGTTTATGGCACAGGGCGTTTACCCATATTTCCGTGAGATAGAAGGAAAGCAGGGTACAGAGGTAGAAATGGGCGGACACGAAGTGTTGATGTTCGGTTCCAATGCATACACTGGCCTTACGGGAGATGAAAGAGTGATTGAAGCAGGTATCAACGCCATGCATAAATATGGTTCCGGTTGCGCAGGCTCGCGCTTCTTGAATGGTACGCTTGACCTGCACGTTCAGTTGGAAAAAGAACTGGCTGCCTTTGTAGGCAAAGACGAAGCACTCTGCTTCTCAACCGGTTTTACGGTGAATTCCGGAGTTATTCCTGCTTTGACAGACCGCAATGATTATATCATTTGCGATGACCGCGACCACGCATCTATCGTAGATGGCCGTCGTCTCTCCTTCTCTCAACAATTAAAATATAAGCATAACGATATGGCGGATCTGGAAAAGCAACTTCAAAAGTGCAATCCGGATTCAGTGAAACTAATCATAGTGGACGGTGTGTTCTCTATGGAAGGTGACTTGGCAAACTTGCCCGAAATCGTACGCTTGAAACATAAATACAACGCTACCATCATGGTAGACGAAGCTCACGGCTTGGGCGTATTCGGAAAACAAGGACGTGGCGTCTGCGACCATTTCGGTCTGACTCACGAGGTTGATTTGATTATGGGTACTTTCAGCAAGTCACTGGCTTCTATCGGCGGATTTATCGCCGCTGATTCTTCTATCATTAACTGGTTACGTCACAACGCACGTACTTATATTTTCAGTGCATCCAACACTCCGGCTGCTACTGCATCTGCTCTCGAAGCTCTCCACATCATCCAAAATGAACCGGAAAGACTTGAAGCATTGTGGGAAGCTACCAACTATGCATTGAAACGTTTCCGTGAAGCTGGCTTTGAAATCGGTGCAACAGAATCACCTATCATCCCTCTTTACGTACGTGACACGGAAAAAACGTTTATGGTTACCAAATTAGCTTTTGATGAAGGTGTATTCATCAATCCGGTTATTCCGCCGGCATGTGCACCGCAAGATACTTTGGTGCGCGTAGCATTAATGGCTACTCATACAAAAGATCAAATAGACCGTGCTGTAGAAAAGCTAGTTAAGGCATTTAAAGCATTGGATCTTTTATAATCTACGAGAAATATATCACTCATTATTGGGTGAATAAAATGAAGTCTGACACAAATCAATGTGCCAGACTTTTATTTTATCTTATTCACTCTTGAGTACTTCTGCTGGATTTTGCTGGGCGGCTTTCCACACGCGCCAGATGATGCTTAAGAAAATGACAAGGCCCATTCCTATAAATATAACTGCATATAACCACCATTCCATCGGTGTTTGCTTTATATAATTTTCAAGCCAATGCTTCATCATAGCATATCCTAGCGGAAAAGCAAAGAACGATGAAAGTACAAGTAAAAATAAATATTCTTTAAAGAATAGATTCAAGATTATTCCTATATTTGCTCCATTTACCTTGCGTATAGCTATTTCTTTACGACGTTGCTGACAGGATAAAGTCACTAACGAGAATATACCAAATACCGCAATTAATATACAAATAGCAGAAACCACACTCAACAGTTTGCACAATGTTCTCTCTGATTTCATGTAAGCGTCGTAAACTTTTTCAATATTAGACAACATCAATTCTGCATTTGGATTAACTTTATTCACTTCCGCTTTTATCTTTTCAGAAACAATATTCCAAGTTCCCTCTTTCACTTTGAATATAATACCTCCTCTGTCTCTACTATCTGGTAAATGAAACATAGCAGGAGCTACCGGATGTATTGGAGCATTATATGAAATATTTTTAATAACACCTTTCACTATACATTGCTTTCCTAATTTTCCCATTTTCTTTCCAATCGGTTGTGTCCATCCGAAAGCTTTCATAGCAGCTTCATTTATAACAACCATATCTTTTCCATCCTTTTCATCCAGCATACTTCCATTCAACACCTCTACTCCAAAGAAATCGGCATAGTCCTGATTAATCGTTTCATCTTCCAATTCAATATATTGTTCACTATCAGCGACCTTTCCATCCCATTCCTTTACCCTATATATTGAATAAAACATCTTAGGAATAGGTGTATGAAAACCATTCAAACATTCTGATACCTCTGGTATCTGACTTACAATTTCTTTGAAAGGGATATTTTCAGAGCAATAAACAACTGCTCCTACATTATGCCGTTCTATTCCAAGTTCTCTAGTATTTAGTAAAAAATGAAGTTGCATCATCATTACCAGAGTACAAAAAACAAAGCCTATACCGATAAACAGCTGAAATAAAATGCTACTCTTATAAAACCAGCCGGAGAGATGAAGATTGGATTTCTTGTTTATATTACTAAGTAGAGTTCGCCTGCTGATGTATCGTATAAGCAGAGATGCAAAACCAACTGTCACGGCAATCAATGATAGTATATAAACAAATACTTCAATATAAAAAAATGAAGTACCCTCATCAATTTGTGACAAACGTTTAAAAGTGGGTAGGATAAGCTCTATCAATACCAACCCTATTCCTGAAGATAAAATTAGTAATAAAACAAGTTCTGTAAGAAGTAAAGTGAGTAACCCACCATTTGATGAACCATTGACTTTCCTCAACGCTAACTCACGTTTACGCATCCGGATACGAGTTATCAACATTGTTAAATAATTACATATTCCACAAATTATAACCAAACCGCTAATACATACAAAAAGACAAATATGATTCAACTTCACATTCACATCTTCCCTCGGATGACTACTCCGCAATGTGGATAATGGAGCAATAAGCGTAGAATTTGGATATTTATGGCCATCTTGTTGTACTTCATATTCTGACAACCTCTGTTTCAATGCTTCTATATCACAGTTGGGATAAATACGAAAAAGCGTTTGGCATCGTTGGTTCCCCCAATTGGGGTTTGTATCATGAAATGGCAATAATATATCAAATGAAAACAAAGAGTGTCCTTCCCATGACTTTACAACTGCAACGATTATTTTTTCTTCGTTACTTTCCTCTAAAATCAAGTGTTTACCTATCGGAGATTCTTTCCCAAATATTCGCTTTGCCATATTTTCTGTTATAGCAATTTCATCCTTTTTTAGCTGTAGATGGTTATCTCCATCCAATACTTTAATATTGAACATTGAAATAAAGTTTGAATCTACCTCTATACGTCGTACCACAAACTCGGCATCCTCATTCTTAATTTTTTTTTCATCCCAATCATAATAAATGCGACATACTTTCTCTATCTCCGGACAATTCTTTGCCAAATAATCAGCTAAAAAACTAGATGAATTATAGGTAAATCCGTCTCCATAAAGATGAAAGCTACTGCCTGCCAAATAAATGCGATCAGCTCCTTCATGAAAATTATCATAAGTCATTTCATAATGAATCCATAATACCGATAGCGCAAAACAAGTAAAGCCAACTGCTAATCCGATAATACTAACAAAACTTTGTGGCTTATACTTCATCAGATTGCGAAAGGCTACTTTTAGATAGTGTTTTATCATGATATTGTTATTTTATTATTCGTTTTTGATTACTTCTGCCGGATTCTGTCGCGCCGCTTTCCACACTCGTCCAATGATACAAAGTAAAATGATGACTGCTACGACAACAAAAATACTTATATATATCCAACCATCCATTGTTGTCCGTCTTACATAACTCTCGATCCAATGACTCATCACCACATATCCTATCGGAAATGCAACAACGGCAGATATGGTCATCAACAACAAATACTCTTGGAAAAACATACGCAGGATATGACAGACCTGTGCTCCGTTCACTTTACGTATAGCAATTTCCTTTTGACGTTGTTCACACGATAAAGTAACCAATGAAAAGACTCCGAATATGGAGATGATAACACATGTCAATGATACGATACTCAATAATTTCATCAATGCATCTTCGGAGCGGAGATACTTATCATATTCCTTTTCTTCATTAAACAATCGCATATAAGCATTTGGAAATTCGTCTTTATACAGTTTCTCTATTGCTTCACGGCATTCATTCCAGGCACCTTCTCTAAATTTAAAAAGGATACTGGCTCGATTCAGCAGATACTCCTGTGCCTTGGGATGTTGAAATGCAATAAGCCCCGGTTTACTTGTAGGAGAGCGATAACTAAAGTTCTTTACCACTCCGACAACTTTATAGGCACTACGCTGACCGTTCCACTCATAATAGAAACTTTTTCCCAAGGCCTGTTTCCAACCAAATCTCCGGCATGTATTTTCATCTATCACGACATCATTCCCTTGATTCTTATCTGATATAAACTCACCTTCCAATAACTTCAAGCCGTAAAATTCAAAAAAATCTTCTTTGGCAGGCATCATACCGATAGTGAGAGATTCCTCCGATATTTTGAGAAGATCATCCCAATTATTTATTTCGATATACATCATCGGACCTGTAGGAATAATCGGGAAATATGAGGGAGGCAACGTTTCTGTTACCATGGGTAAAGCTTTTATTTTCTCTTCCCATTGTTTGATGTCTCCATTCCATAAGGCAACGTTACCTATATTATGACGCTCCATACCTAAATCAGTATTCTTCAGGAAGTAAAGTTGCTTCATAATCATTACTGTGCAAAAGATAAAAACAAGGCTGACTATTAACTGTATCACAATGCCTGTCTTACGAAACAAGTAAGGTCTCGCAGATCCCCCCTTTCCTTTTATTGCTTCCTGCAATGTCCGGCGACGAAAGTAAGACAATGGTATTTGTGCAAACAGGAAAGACAGAATGATTACAATCAGAAGATATAGAATGATTTCCCCATAATACGAATCAGCTTCTATTTGAGTGAAATTCAAGAAATAAGGCATGCTTATCTCTATCATCAATAATCCACCCGCCAAAGCTATGCACAAAATCATCAACAGTTCAATGGCAAATTGAACGGACAAAGCGTTATTACTGGCACCATTCACTTTACGAAGTGCCATTTCATGACTGCGCATATAAAGCCGGCTGATATAAAGAGTCAGGTAATTGAATAGTGAACAGATGATAACTAATCCACCAGCTAAGGAAAAATAGAAAATATAGCTGAAGGAAATGACAACATCGATTTTGGAAACATAATCAGAATAACGCAAAGCTGAAATCCGGGTTATCAGAAGATCCGAAAGTTCACTCTCTTTTTGAATATCTGAAAGATCCATGGTACTTATTTTTTTCCAGAATGTATCCATATCCATCCCTGCACGAACACGAATAAATAATTGTTCAGGACCACTTTTCCATCGAGGACTGTGCCTGGCTGCGACTAATACACTATACGGAATATTGGAATGGCGGGACCATCCACTCACAATTGCCCCTATTTGACGGGAACGTCCGTTTACCTCCATTTCTTTTCCCAAAGCATCATCCTCACTACCAAAAAGCTTTTTAGCAAACTCTTCCGTTACTGCAATTTCAGGATTATTTTCTTTCAAGAAGTTGACAGTTCCTTTCAGTAACTGTATATGAAAGAAGTTCATAAAAGCAGAATCTGCCGCAGCCATTACTACTTCATACTCATCATTTTCCATGCGGATTTTCACATTCTGATGTATAGAAGTAGTAGCCTTTGCTTCTATTTCCGGCATTTTTTCCTGAAGATAGGCTGCCAAAGGGTAAGGAGTTGAATTGGATATATGTTCCGGAATATCAGTATAATGTGCACGTACCATATAAATACGTTCAGCCCCTTTATGGAAAGTATCATAAGTCATCTCATAACGAATCCATAATACCGATAGCGCAAAACAGGTGAAGCCGACTGCCAGTCCAATGATACTGACAAGGCTTTGTGTCTTGTATTTCATCAGATTGCGAAAGGCTACTTTCAGATAGTGTTTTATCATGATATATTCTTTATTGATAGCTTGTGTTTACATACTAACTTCAGTCACCACCTGTCCGTCAAACAGGTTTATGATACGGTCGGCATAACCGGCATCATGTTGTGAATGGGTCACCATGACGATGGTGGTTCCCTCATTATTCAGTTCGCTCAACAGTCCCATCACTTCTTTACCGTTTTTGGAGTCCAGATTACCGGTCGGTTCATCAGCCAGAATCAGTTTAGGGTTTGCCACGACGGCACGGGCAATAGCGACGCGTTGCTGCTGACCACCGGAGAGTTGTTGCGGAAAATGCTTGCTACGATGGGTGATAGCCATTCTCTCCATAGCTGCCTCTACCCTCCTTTTCCGTTCGGAAGCGGAAATACCCATATAGAGTAAAGGTAGTTCGATGTTTTCGTATACATTCAACTCGTCTATCAGATTAAAGCTCTGAAACACAAACCCTATCACACCTTTGCGAAGACTGGTACGTTGCGATTCGGTATACCGAGAGACTTCCGTTCCATTCAGGTAATACTCCCCTCCTGTCGGGTTATCGAGCAGCCCCAAAATGTTGAGCAATGTTGACTTACCACAGCCGGAGGGCCCCATGATGGCTACAAATTCGCCTTGTTTCACTTCGATACTGACGTTATTCAACGCCCAAGTTTCTACTTCTTCCGTTTTGAAAATCTTCTGTAAGTTAATGGTCTTAATCATAACTGTATTGTTTTAGAATTATATTTTTATTCGTTTTTGATTACTTCTGCGGGATTGATACGTGCAATCTTCAGTATTTTAAAAATAATGGTGATTACTGTTAATAAGGTTACTCCCCCAAATATGCTTCCCCAGTATAATATTCCATCATTAAAGAATACGGTGTACATTTGTTTCCACAGTTGCAATACCACGTAAATGAGCGGAAAAGCGATGGCGGCAGTCGCTACCAGCAAAATCAGGTACAAACGTGCAAATAACCAGATGATAGAACATATTCCAGCTCCGTTCACTTTGCGAATGGCAACTTCTTTCTGGCGCCATTCTGTATCAAGCGTAATACTGGAATACACTCCCAACAGGGTAATGATAATACTTACAATTGCAAAAAATGAGATGATGTCTTTCAGGATATATTCCAGTGCCTGCACTTCGTACAAATCATCCTGAAATGTACGTACTTGGGAGGGAATATTCTCTGGCAGCACTTCACGACGGATAGTCTCAATCCATTTAATTACTGCTTTTTGCTGTTCGGGATAACATTTCACATAGCAGTGTCCTACGTATTCGGAAGAATCATAAAGTGTGAAAGCAAATCCGCCATTATGATTATGTACATCTGTCTGAAAGGGGGCGCATACTCCACAAACGGTAAAATCACTGGTCCAGTCGTAGAAGTTCATTCCGATGATATCTCTCTTTTGTCTTTTCTGCCAAACTTCATCCATTACGAGATCCTTTTTTGTCCGGATCGTCCTACCCTCCGTCATCGGAATGTTCATGAAGGTGAAGAAATTCAATGGTACACACATTACATTGATATCAATCCAAGAGTTATCATTTCCCTTCTCCGTCATTAATAAGTTTCCGGATACTCCGTGAGTATAGGATATGTCAGATAACAAAATATCTTTCACACCGGCATGCTGCCTGAAACGTTCCACCATTTCGAGTTTCTCTTTATTCTCTAGGAATGAATAGTCCAGCGGTATACTAAGAATCGCTTCTTTATCTTCCTGACTTAACGTATGGAATAAGGTTTCAGTCATCTTTCCCGATTGTAGGAACAGGCTGACGGTCAGCGCTACGAATACCCAACAAATTAAAAATTGGATGCCAAGCATAAAGTTACGTCCCCATTGTTTCCCACGACGCTTTTGGCCTCCATATATACCTGTTTGTATGGAAAATCTGCGAATACGGACAGAGACGAGCAAGCAGACTGCCACACAAAGTAACACAAGCAAAACAATGTATTGCAGAATATGCTTTAGAAGTGTTTCAGAAGGGAAATTCATTGTGAGACCTGGTAAAGAAAAATCCATTCTATCACCAATCAGCTCCACACCCCATACAACCAGAAACGAGGATGCAAATACGACAATCAGAGATTGTATTAATAACAGGCAGAACAGCCGTTTCCAGTCAGCACCAAGCATTTTCATTATAGCGTATTCCTTAGTGCGATTCAAGAAAGAGCCGATGAGAAAATGAAAGAAATTAATCAATCCGACCAGCAATATCAATGTACCGACGATTCCGGTGACCCATCCCAAAATATAAGCACCTTTCTCCTGCGATAGGTTTCCTATATAGCGGGCAATAACGGTATAAGTCTGGTTATATAAGATATAAGTATAGTCGCGCTTGGAGAATTGTTTTTCGAAATCGGTAATGCCAGCCTGCGGAGATAACAAAACGTATGTCCGAGCCCCCGTTATATCATTACGTTTCGGACTCTGAAAAAGTCCTTCACTGTCGTTGATAACCAATGCATCGATATGACACATAAAACTAAAACCATTGTTCAGCGGAATATCTTCCATCACTGCTTGCACTGTGTACACAATACCTCCTGCCTTCGGGGTACTGTCCGGAGAAGTATAAAGCCGTTCTGTTAGAGTCAGGTGTTTGCCAATGGCAGTTTCCACCTGACCAAATATCTTTATGGCAGTGGACCGGCTTATAATAACAGCATTCGGCATCCGACTTGCTGTCTGCCAGCTACCAACTACTATTTGTGGAGTAAAGACTTTATCGTATAGGGTATCTACTTCCATGATTTCAAGATCGTATGGCAATGATTTATCCGAAGATAGTTCAACCAGAAAAGAACGCTCACGGGAATATGCCATACAGGAAATCGCTTCCACTTCGCCCATAGCCCAAGTACGAAGTTCTTCGGATAACGCTACTTGTGTACCGGAAAAATAATCCCCAGTCTGTTCATTATAAAAATTTAGTTCTGCTATGCGGGAATAATTATCAAAACAATGATTGGTGGATTCTACAAAACGGCTGCAATACATACATACGCTGAAACACAGTAGTCCTACTGCCAATCCGATGACAGAGATTATATTCTGCACCTTGTACTTCCACAAGTTTCTAAATGCTACTTTTATATAATGTAAAGTCATAAATTATATGTGTTTATTTCAAAATCAACTCTTCTGCATCCCCAAAGGTATCATATCCGGTTGTAATTACCCAATCTCCCGGCTGTAAACCTTCTACTATTTCATATTGCTGCGGATTTTGGCGACCAATACTCAATGGCACACGGACTGCTTTTGTCTTTGATGCATTTACTTTGTAAATCCATTGTCCGCCTGTAGACTGGTAGAAGTTGCCTCGCGGAATAATGAGTGCTTGCTCCGGCTGTCCCAATTCAATCTGCACACGGAAGCTCTTGCCAACCCGTACATTATCGGGCATATCTCCTGTAAAGACAAGATCGACATCAAACATACGGTCTTTCACTTCGGGAACCACTTTTGTTATTTTCAGCGGATATTTGTTTCCCTGATAATTCACTGTAGCCGGTAATCCGGTGGTGATCCTGTCAATGTAATATTCACTAAGTGAAGTGTGGATTTTGTATTGGTCTAATACTTTTATTTCAGCAATACTTTCACCAGAGGAAACCTGTTGCCCCGGAGTGACCTTTACAAAACTAAGCTGGCCTTTCAAGGGAGCTGTAATCACCAAACTATTCAACCGTTCGCAAGTACGTTCATACTTCTTCCGTTCCCGCTCCCGGTCGTTACGGATCAGTTCCTTGCGTATCATCGTAACGGCAGAATCATGCCGCAGACTCTCTTGCTGCAGGGCTGCATTTTTCAGTTTGTAGCCGTATTCATCTTCTGCTACCTGCAATTGAGCTTTACTCTTCACGCCCATCTGGAATTCTTCGCGGTCGAGAGCGATGCTTTTTTTCAGGCGTTCCAATTCGTAGTTGTTGGTAAGGGCTTGCTGTTTCAGGTTCAGACTTTTTTGTTCCATTTCAATCTCCTGCTCCTGATAGGTAATCATTTGCTTTTCCCACTCGTCGCGCTGGTCTTCAATACTACGAAGCAAATCGGGATTGGAAAGAACAAGAATAGTGTCTCCCTGTTGAAGCAAACTTCCCTCTTCACCGACAATTCTTTCCACACTTCCTGCTTCACGGGTATTGATCTTGATGGTTAGTATAGGCTGAATGAGCCCTTCCACGTCCACATATTCCATGAAATTAGACACTTTTACTTCTGCAATCTGTATATCTTCGGCATCTATCCGCAGTTTTCTGGGACCTAAAGACAAAGTAATCACATAAATCAGGAAGGCGACAAACAATATCCCTCCTATCAGATAGTATCTGTAACGAATGTACCACGGTTTCTTTTCTAATTTTATATCCATGAAATTATCTGGTGTTTTACAAGTTTCTACTAGCTATGATTCAATTTCTATTCTTTACTGACTTTTCGTTGTTCTCTATTCAATCAGAAGATGATAGTCTTCTGTCAGCATCGTATTTCGCTCAAAATCATATAGTGTCATGCTACGGAGTGTGTAATATAAACTCCAATAATTATATAAAGCCGAAATATAGTTACGGCGAGCACTGTCTTTCTCTGAAATAGAGGCATTCAAATCAAGAATAGTAGATTTACCTAATAAGTAGAGTTTGCGTGCCACTTCGCTTCTTCGTTGGGCTGTTTCATCTGTACGGGCAGCGATGCGGACACGTTGCGTTTGCAGATTGAATTGTTTGACGAGTTTACGGACGTTCAGTTCAAAGTCTGTCCGGCTCTGTTCTACTTGTGTGTACACCAAATCACGATTGGAACGGGCTACTCGTACCTGTCCTTTTCCACGCCCCCAGTCTAGGATAGGAAGAGAAATGCCGATGCTCACGTATTGCTGGTCCAACAAATTTCGATAAGCTTCGGGCAGTTTGTCAGCAGTCTGCGTCAATCCGAAACGGAGATAGATATCTGCTTTCAGGCCAGCATTGGCACGGGCTTTCGCAACTGCACTCTCACTTTCCAGTTTGCGTCTTTCCATCGTCTGTATGTCCGGACTGTTTTCGTAAGCTAAAACCAGTGCTTCATTCAGGTTCACACTGAAATCCGGAACTTGGGGACTGACAAGAACACGCAGCTCCCGGTCTTCGTGAATACCGAGATAGGAACGGAGTTCCTGCATACAATTATCCATTTCAATACGGGCATTCATGCGATTCGTCTCTTCCGTCAAACGGTTGAGTTCCAGTTGTAGCATTTCATTTTCTGTGATGGTACCTATATTATAACGGCCTTGTGCATAACGGTACAGGGTATCGGCATTGGCATAATTAAAGGAAGCAATATCGTAATCGCTTTGGGCAGTGGCCAAGGCAAAAAATTTATGAATCGCATTGGCTGATACGAGTTCGAGTGTCTCTACGTAGCTTTTCTTTGCCTCCTGATAGCGTACAGGTTCTATCCGTCTATCCCATTTCAGGCTATTGTAGCCAAAAAGAGACTGGCGATAACCTATCATAATAGGGGAAGTCTGCCATGAGTATTTATGTTCGCTGAATAAATCCATACGTTGAGCAGAGGTTTCAAGAAAGAAAGAACCACCAGTCCAGAATAAATTCTGTGAAAGATTCAAGGTTAAATCCGTATTCAATAAATTTTGTTCGACAAACTTTACCGAACCGTCCCCCATCGTTATCTTATTAATGGCACGGTTCAGATTCGGATCGGATGTCAAACTTAAAGACGGTAGATAATTGGCACGATAATATTTATAGTTCCAATATGCAGAACGGAAACTGTGACGTGCCGTTTGTGCATCGGGAGATTCCATACGGGCCATTTCTATGACTTGCTTCAATGATAACTCTGTAATTTGATTTTGAGCAATCAATAATTCTGTCGACAATAGTCCGAGATATATGAAGATTAATTTCAGATTCATTCGTTGTCTTTATTTGTTATTCATCATTCAAAAGATGTGCCATTTACATAAATCACTATCATTCAACAATTTATCAATATCCATTCTGTTGATTGTGTGTGCATATACGCACAAAATTAGTGCGCAATCGCACACACAACACATGAGATTTATCCATATCTTTGCTCCCGGAATCTAATAGATTATAAGATATGGAAGAAGTGAACAAATTAGGAAAGATACTTATAGTAGATGATAACGAGGACGTGCTCTTTGCTCTCAACCTGTTACTGGAACCTTATACGGAAAAAATAAAAGTAGCTACTACCCCTGACCGTATCGAGTATTTCATGACCACCTTTCATCCTGATCTTATCTTATTAGACATGAATTTCAGCCGGGATGCCATCAGCGGACAAGAGGGATTTGAAAGTCTAAAGCAGATATTGCAGATTGACCCACAGGCTATTGTTATTTTCATGACTGCCTATGCAGATACAGACAAAGCTGTTCGGGCCATCAAAGCTGGTGCTACTGATTTTATTCCCAAGCCTTGGGAAAAGGATAAATTGCTGGCTACGCTGACTTCAGGAATGCGATTGCGTCAGTCACAACAGGAAGTCAGCATTTTGAAAGAACAAGTGGAAGTTCTTAGTGGTCAGAATACTTCGGAAAATGATATTATTGGAGAATCATCGGTTATGCAGGAAGTGTTTACCACGATAAATAAACTAAGTAATACAGATGCCAATATACTAATTCTCGGAGAAAACGGTACAGGCAAGGACGTGATTGCCCGACTAATATATCGTTGTTCTCCACGATACGGCAAACCTTTTGTCACGATCGACCTGGGAAGTATCCCCGAACAATTGTTTGAAAGTGAGCTGTTCGGCTTCGAAAAAGGCGCTTTCACCGATGCCAAGAAATCGAAAGCGGGACGAATGGAAGTAGCAACCAACGGGACTTTATTTCTGGATGAAATTGGCAATCTATCACTTCCTATGCAATCCAAATTACTGACTGCCATCGAAAAAAGGCAAATCAGTCGTTTGGGAAGTACGCAAACCGTTCCCATTGACGTCCGTTTAATCTGCGCCACTAATGCTGATATCCGTCAGATGGTGGAAGACGGGAATTTCCGTCAGGACTTATTATATCGTATCAACACGATTGAAATACATATACCTCCACTCCGTGAACGTGGCAATGACATCATCTTGCTTGCAGATCACTTTCTGGACCGTTATACCCGTAAATATAAAAAGAAAATACACGGACTGACCCGGGAAGCCAAAAACAAACTGCTGAAATATGCATGGCCCGGAAATGTAAGGGAACTTCAACATACGATAGAACGTGCCGTAATTTTAGGAGACGGCTCCATGCTGAAACCTGAAAACTTTCTTTTTCACACCACGTCCAAACAGAAAAAAGAGGAAGAAGTGGTACTGAATCTCGAACAACTAGAACGACAGGCCATTGAGAAAGCACTCCGAATCAGCAACGGAAACATCTCCCGTGCTGCCGAATATTTAGGAATTACCCGTTTTGCATTATATCGCAAACTTGAAAAATTAGGCTTATGAAACGATTTGAGTTTAAAGTAATTCTGCACATCATAGTTATCTTTCTACTTTCCATTAGCAGTTGTCTGCTGTATCAAAGGCAGTTATGGTTCAGTACTACCGTCTGTATTCTCCTTCTAATAGGCGTCGGCATACATCTCTACCGAATACAGTTCAAACAAATCGCCTTATTACGGCAATTAACGGATGGACTCCGATACAACGATATAACGCAGAATCTTCATCCTCCTTTTAAAAATAAAATGATGGATGAGTGGGCACAGGAACTATCTAATGCATTAAAGGACTTTCGGGGAAAGCTATTGGCAGAAGAAATCAAGCATCAATATTACGAGAATTTATTGAATAAAGTAGATACCGCCGTACTCGTAACCGATGTAACCGGGCATATCGAATGGATGAATCAGGCAGCAGTCACTCATCTGGGGCAACTATCACAACTTCCGGAAGTTCTTCAGGAGGCTTCTACCAGTAATGACATATCCATTATTCGCATCGAGCAAAATGGCATCGTTCTGGAAATGGCAATTTCCTGCACCACATTTGTCACACAAGGTGCGTTCGCCACACAAAGCAAAAAGCAACGGCTAATTAGTTTAAAGAATATCCATTCCGTACTGGAACGAAATGAAATGGAAGCCTGGCAAAAGCTGATTCGTGTATTGACACATGAGATCATGAATTCCATCACTCCTATTATCTCTCTTTCGGAAACATTAAGTGAAAGAGGAATCCCCGAATCACTCGGAGAAAAGGAGTATTCTATCATGTTGCAAGCCATGCAGACTATTCACAGAAGAAGTAAAGGATTATTGGGATTTGTGGAGAATTACCGGCGACTGACACGTATTCCGACACCTGTCCGCACCAAAGTATCTGTTGCCGAATTGTTTACGGACTTAAAGAAATTATTTCCGGAAGAGTATATTCATTTCGAAATGCCCGCATCCGATTTATATTTATATGCAGACCGTGCACAGATAGAGCAAGTGCTTATCAACTTATTAAAAAATGCCCGCGAAACGTGCGAGCGGAAAGCAGATAAAGAAATACAAATAAAGTTTTTCTCTAAAGACAACCCGACATTAGCAATATCTGATAATGGTGAGGGAATTCTACCAACTGTTTTGGATAAGATTTTCGTTCCTTTCTTCACTACCAAAACATCCGGTTCGGGTATCGGATTGAGCCTGTGCAAACAGATCATGGCTTTGCATGACGGAAGTATCAACGTAAAATCAGAATTAGGGAAAGGAAGCTGTTTTGTTCTTACTTTCCCTAAATGAGAACCACCGAAAGTCTTCCGGATCCTTTAATACGATGGATTAATCTGGGCAGTAGAGGATAAATCATCCTCTGCTGCCCAGACTATTTGTATCCGGATTTAGCTCCTTTACAGCTTCTTTGACTGCTTTATGAGTCGGCTTGCGATATACTTCCGCCTGTTGAACGGGGACAATCTCATTCACCATTTTTTCATATCCTTTTTGCTCTAACAAGTGGACTTCTTTTTCACCTGTTTCTTTTTGTTTTCTTGTTTTCATAAGGCTTTTCATTTTAAAATTCTTATTTATAAAACAGAAAACATCGATAGATAGTTCATACTCACAAATTATTCGTGTACAAAGAAACCACACCCCAATATACCACACTATGGACTTGTTCATGCCGATACAAGATTTAAATTGAATAGCTACATAGTGAAAAAATATCTATCATGCTATCATTCATTTTAATAGAATTCTAATTATCAAAAGAATAAGTATGATAGATAGCTTTAAAAAAATGTATCTATCATACTTTTATTGCAAAAAACAGCTATCTATCATGCCTATACTTTGTCTATTTTAGTGTAGTATTAGGTGAGATTACCCATTTAAAGGCATAGGGATGCACGTTTTATAGGATGATAACCTGTATTTGACAGCTTAATAATCTATTGGGAACGGTGGTATTTATATAGCCCACGTATGCAGGCTGTACAGCCCACACCTGCAAACCGTACAGCCTACAGATGCGGGCTGCACGGTTTACAGGTGTGGGCTATAAACTTATCGCCATTAAAGTTGGATTATTAAGCCGTGATCATCGGATTTATACGGATTCATTGCAACAAAAACAAGCTATCTTATGCATATAGGGCCTTTATTCGACTATTCTATTGATGATAGATAACCTGTTTTTGCTGGTAAAAGTATGATAGATACATTTTTTTAAAGCTATCTATCATACTTATTCTTTTGATAATGAGAATACTATTAAAATGAATGATACTTATGATAGATGTTTTTCACTACGTAGCATTTAATTCAAATCTGTGCTCTAATGAAACAAACTTTTGAGACGGTTACCCTGATTTATGTATACCTTTTCTATAAATATATAAATTAAATCATATATTTGTGCTTTCATTCAACTCATCCTCTTATTAAATTATGAAAGAAAACAAATACGACAATAGCGATTTCTTCAGTCAATATTCTCAAATGTCCCGCTCGGTGGAAGGCTTGAAAGGAGCCGGAGAATGGCATGTATTGCAGAAAATGCTCCCCGATTTTGCAGGGAAAAGAGTTTTAGACTTAGGCTGCGGATTCGGTTGGCATTGTGTCTATGCGATAGAACACGGAGCAACACACGTTACCGGAATTGATATTTCGGAGAAAATGCTCGAAGAAGCCCAGAAAAGGAATCCTTCTCCACTCATTGAATACCAATGCATGGCTATCGAAGACTTTGATTTCCAGCCGGATACTTATGATATTGTCATCAGTTCGCTAACCTTCCATTATCTCGAATCTTTTACGGATATATGCAGGAAAATCAATAACTGCCTAACTCCGGGAGGCGCCTTCGTCTTCTCCATAGAACATCCGGTATTTACAGCCTATGGCAATCAGGAATGGTATTACGACCAAGACGGGAAGCCTATCCATTGGCCGGTAGATCGCTATTTTACGGAAGGCAGGCGCACAGCAATCTTTCTGGGCGAAGAAGTTGTCAAATACCACAAAACGCTGACTACGTATATAAACGGACTCCTTCAAACCGGATTTGAGATATGCGAACTTATAGAGCCACAACCGGACGAAAGATTGCTGGATACCATCCCGGGCATGAAAGATGAATTACGGCGTCCGATGATGCTTTTGATCTCTGCCAAGAAAAAAAGTAAAGACGCAAAGCTATGAGATTCAAGGCATTGAAAAATAATAGATAAAAAACATTCGTTTAGCTATTGTTAATTAAAAAATACTCCCTATCTTTGCACCGCTTTTGAAAAGAACAACCCTTCAAAAAAGTAGCGGGGTGTAGCGCAGTCCGGTTAGCGCACCTGCTTTGGGAGCAGGGGGTCGTGGGTTCGAATCCCGCTACCCCGACTACAAAAAAGAGGGAGTTCGGTTAAAAGTTTTTCGGGGTGTAGCGCAGTCCGGTTAGCGCACCTGCTTTGGGAGCAGGGGGTCGTGGGTTCGAATCCCGCTACCCCGACGAAAAAGAAAACGCTGATAATTAAGTTGCAAACTTGGCTATCAGCGTTTTCTTTTTTACTCAAAAACTCCAAAAGCCATCGAAGAAACAACTAAACAAGCTAAAACAAAACAACTTATAAATTATTATTATGAAAAACATTTTATTTACACTTTTTGCTATTCTGATCTTAACTAGCTGTAGTAAAGATGATGATAACTGGATCGAGCTTAACGAAAACAATATCGTGGGTAATTGGTCGACAGGCATTAAAGGCTCGCATAAGTTTTTAAATTTCGGAGACGATGACAAAGGCTCTTTTGGAATTTATAGCAATGCAGATCCCATTTCTTTCCAAACGTTCAAATACAAAGTCGAAGATAGTAAGATTTACATCTATGATGTATTCCCAAAAGGTAAGTCACCATATTATTTGGACTGTAAAATATCAAATAATAAAGGCTCACCCGATAATCATTGGGGGTATGCATAAATCTTAGCCAGTCTAAAGAGGA